>NZ_CP009503.1:0-318256 GCF_000969965.1 Methanosarcina sp. WWM596 | reverse complement strand
GAAGGTCGAACATGCTCTTGGTGGTGTCAAGGTAACTTGCCCCGATATTGTCTTTTCCTGAAGGATAGTTGTAGTATATTACAGCAACATTCTTGTCCTCGTTATCCTTTAACTTCAGCTCCGCCCAGTTTATTGACCTGTTGACCATCCAATCAACCTGAGCAGGCAGGGGTTCGTAGTTGCTTTCCCCGGTTTCGGAGTCGTAATTATCAATCCCTATTACAATGTACTCAAAAATCCCGTCAATACTCGGAAGCAGAGTTTTGTACACAACCTCACTGCTGGGAATGCCCCTGTTGTGGTCAGCTACGTCTATAGAATTTGCAGGATTTGAAACAACCATGCCTCTTAAAACCGGGACATCAAGGTCTTCAAGTTCCTGTATCCCTTTATCAGGGTCCTCATAATTCAAACGGAAACTTTTAAGAGAAATTAAGCACTGGACAAGAGGTTCTCCGTTTTCATCAAAATAAAACTTGTGGATATCATTGAAAGTATCAAAACCTGCAATTACGTTGCAGCCCTTTCCTTCGAGATCACGGATAAGATAGTCTATAACCTCAAGGTTTCCCGCTGTATAATCGGAAGCGTGGAACCAGATCCCTATGGTGGGTTTGCTCTTATCGTAAACATGATTAGACTCATTTACGGCAGTTGAGTTGGAGTACCACTCAAGATAATCAGAGGTATTTTCGAACCAGTCAGGCTCCGATTCATTAAAAGAAGAAACGGCATTCGGGTGATAGAGCGCAGCTTCAGGAAATTCTATGGGTTCATCGTAAACCCAGCTGTCCGTAAGCTCAGGTTTATCCCCGTAAGTTTTTGCAAGATAGATAAGGAAGTTTTCGGTGTTTTCTCGCAGGACTCCTTTCGGACCCATGCTGTAGAAGTACTTTTCTTCAGTGGAATTGTAAGGCTTGGTCCCCGACAGGATCAGGTCATAACTTGAGGTATTGATATGTGCCGGGTCCATCATAGAGGAAATGTCTATAAGTGCAGTCCCATTTTCATGAGCACTTTCAAGGTCATCCCCGATATCTTTGAACTGAGACCAGAGCATGTAGGTAAATATTACATCCTGGTTTTCAAAAGTGGTATTAGCAAAGTTAGAATAAGCCGAAATGTATGTTACATTTATGCTTGCATTGTACGGATTGGACTGCTCTGCCGCAGCAAGGGCGTTTCCATCATAACAGATAAAAGTAATATTTACTTGATTTTCATCAGCCGATACATTCTGTGCAAGCATTAAAAGGAAAACTGCACATAAAACCAGTAACCTACTTTGTGACGTACGCATCTTATCCCCAGTCAATATATCATGAACCCTGGGGCACCCCGGTAGAAAAATAACCAGGATGCCTGGCCTACTAATTTATTTTTAAGCGAAAGTTTACGAATCTTTGGAACTTACAGGAAAACAACCGCCAAATTTTTAAGATAGATGTGGAAGTTATCGATTATGACTTAGAATATAACCTTGTAACTTCCAAAAAAAACATGGCAGCCGATTCTGTTTAATATTTTCAACATTCGGAGCATTAGGGAAGAAGATACATAAAATACGGTTTTTAACTCACAATTATTAGCCATTCAGGTAAAAAGGTTGAATGATGGCGTTTTTAAGTGATATATGTAGGATTTACGCACTTGAAAGACCAAAAACATCACGTCTTTTGAGATATAAATATATATAAATAAATATAAAAAACGTATGATGTTATAGATATCACTTCACCCAGTTGTATTGATATTGATTACATTGCTGATCTCACTACGACATCTAACATTTATAGCTGCACTGAAACCACTAGATGTTCCCTTTCTTCAAGGAGAACCACCAATGACTGAATAATTACCAAAAAACTATTAAATCTCAAAGCTATATTTAATAGGGGATTTAGTATGGAATAAATTCCCCAATTTATAAGTTTGATTAAATAATTCATTATAGGGGGTGTAACTCAATGGTAGAAGAAAAGAAAGAAGAGAAGAAGGATGAAGAAGTTGCTCATGTAGCTCCGATCCATCCTGAAGATGAACGAGGGGGAAAAAAGAAGCACCTTTTGAGTTGTGAAAAGACGGAATAAGGTCTTTGATCTAACCGCATTGTTTCGACACAGTATAATATAGGATATAGGAAAAATGGAAACTGTCAAAACGTATAACACACACAATAAAAAGTTAAATTATACAAAGAAAACATGGGCTAGAAGCCCAATCCTATATAAAAAATGTGTGCTTCTGTCAAATAAAGATTATACAAAAACTGAAAAAAGATACAAAAACTGAAAAAAGAACTATATAGGAAAAATGGAAAACTATCAAAACGTATAACACACACAATAAAAAGTTAAATTATACAAAGAAAACATAGTCAAGAAGCCCAATTTTATATTTTATATAAAATGTATGCTTCTGTCAAATAAAGGTTATACAAAAACTGAAACGAGAACTGGCAATACAAAGCTGACATTTAAAAGGTGGATCCGTATCTGGTTATTTGCCTTTTTTGCCAGCTTTATGTCCATTTTTCAGTCCTTTTTGATACTATCGAGTTTTTGATTCGATAACTTTTTAACAAATGTAACTTTACAGGAAAGTCAGCACGCTGTCAACTAGCAGCCTGGGAAAAACAATATCATAAACTATCTTTAGAAAACTTCAACGGGTAAATATCTCTAGGTCCGTTTTCTGTAATTGCTGGCTATTGATAACATTTTTTGTTATTGATAACATTTTTTGTTATTGATAACATTTTTTGTTATTGATAACATTTTTTTGTATTTCACTGGTTGGTACTTGTACTTATCAATTAAGTTGAAATCAATATTAATAGACCTGTTTTGTATACAAACAGACCTATTTTGTATAGGTTGAATAGTTACGAATTTTTAACAGTTTCGGGAATCGCCAAAATGCACCATTAATTCCGCCAGCAGTCGATTGCAATCAATCAAAAACCCAGAAAATAATAAAAAATCTCTCCTTTCATCACTGGATTTTGGTACCGGGTTCTCCCCAGAGAGCTATAATCTTATCAATCGCTATGTGCGTATACTTTCCATCCTGTTCAAGAGTGAGCACATTGTCTGCGCAGGCTTTCACCTTTCCTTTAAAAACATCAGGACCCCCACAGTAAACATCTATAACTTCACAAAGATAGTGTTCCACTATAAAAGATTGCATTTCTTTGCACCTCAACTATACGATTTTGAAATATAAAGTTTTGAAATTATTGTGCCCAAAGAGCTATTATTTTATCAATAGTTATATGGGTAAGCTTTCCATCGTTTTTGAGGGTGAGGACATTATCGGCACAGGCTTCTACGTTTCCTTTGAAAATATCAGGCCCTCCACAATAGACATCTACAGCCTTGTTGAGGTAATGCTCAACTATAAAAGATTGCATCATGTATTCTTCTCCTTGTTTTCTGTTACTGGTCAATTATCTGTTAGGTTGTTTGCTGACACATACGGGTTTTACACCTATGTGCATCCGCTAATTATAACTATGCCCTTTTATGATATATAAATATATTTAACCAGTTAAATTGATTTTCGTGATGCTGCGCCTTAAATATCCAGAACGAGAATTAGCTTACTCACTCAAAGCCTGTCCATTTCTCAGGTTCTCGTTTTCCTGCAAAATAAAAAGATAATTATATGACCTTTGTATTCAGGTTGATTTGTGTTAAGGATTCGGGAAAGTTAAGTTTAGCTGGAGAACTATTATGAAGTCAGGTTTTTAGAAAAATAAGGAGCAACTCAAAAAATATCTAAAAAATTCTGAAGCTTGTGCTTATTCTTAGCCTTAACTCTGCCATCTATAGGAAATAAGTAATTCCAATTCATAAATTTCCAACATCAATCGCCTCTAATATGGAAACTTTGGTTTGTTATTTACATTCCCTAATAGGGGATATATTATTTTGAAAAAAATGAATTGCAATATGTCTCTTGATTTGGGATATGAGGCTAATATTCAATACTTATTCCTTAACTCATCGGAGTTAAGGTCTTAAATTATTCTTTTGTCCACAAACCAAATAAACTCTTATATAACTATTAAAATTTGAAAAAGAAGATATTCTTACCCGGATATCAAGTTTAATAAAGATATTCATTTTTACTTGTTTTAACAGTATCTATTTTTATCAACCAATTCTCAAGACTACGAAATATATATATATTTAGACGTAGTTTTACCCATAAGCAAATTAGATATACTTGATTTGCGAGATAAAGTGCCATTTTAAATCTCCTTAAATCTGCAGTCTTCCAGGAGTAATTTGCCATTTTAAATCTCCCTAAAACTGCAGTATTCCGGAAGTATGTTGCTTTAAAACCTCCATTAATTTTTTTATTTTTTCAGTCTTCTAATTCACAGCCCACATAGGAGTTAAGAAGAAGATATCACTGCAACTTTAAGAAGAAGATATCACTGCAACTTTAAGAAGAAGATATCACTGTAACTTTAAGAAGAAGATATCACTGTAACTTATCAGGATTTCCCGGTAACTAGAGTTGACCCTGTGGGCTGCTACAACTTGGTTTTCAAGAAATTCGGTTGATTTTCCTCTATTTCTTTCCTGCAATAGCTTTAGAGGATGTCCATATGGATGTGCTCGACCATACGGTCCAGAAGCCCCATCCCGGGAATCCCCAGGAAAAAAGCAATTGTTACATCTTCCATACCGTTTCCCCGATAAAGAAAATATACGGGATAAGGTTAAAATATGTAGAAAAAAAGATCAGAGAATCAATAGTCTGCAGGGATACATACTTCTGAAAAAACAGTCTTAACTGCTTTGCCAGGACCCAGTAAGGTTGGATAGGTGAGGTTGGTCAAAAATACCTATACTGTGTTTATTTTACTCATAAAGCTAAAACTTGTTATCATTTTTGCTAAATTTATATAAAGTAACTTGTATAAGCAGTGCTTGGAAGTAAAGATGTCAAACAATTTGACATAGCATTACTACCGCCTTGAGAACTAATTCAAAGGTATTGAGAAATCAGTATCAACTACATAAGCCAGAAACCTCACCAAAAGAAAAAACTCCAGAACTTTGCCTCAAGGATTGAAAAAACATAGAAACTGAATAGAAACAAAGTAAGGATCCTTCATTGGGGTCCCAAATCCCGGTTGTGTTGCAAAAATATTCTTCTCGCACTTTAAGGCTATAATTGATACTTGTATATGCCATTTTCTAGGTTATTAGAGTTGTTAACTTTCAGAATTTTTGCAACACAACCTGTACTTTCATATCGAATAGTAAAATCTGTATTTATACTTTACTTAATTACATATAAAACGAAAAACTTACGGATAGAGAGAGGATTACATGACAAAGAAAATTAAGTTATCAGAAATAACAGACAAATTCAAAGATGTACAAATACTATCTCTTGAAGGGGTAGATATAGAAGGAGACACCGAGCTCGATCTTGATGGACTCGGAAGCGGCTTTGATCCGATGCTTGCTGCTACCCTCGGACAGGAGTGTGCAATACTTGCACAGCAGTTCTCAAGAATTAATAGTGTGTTCAGCGTCCCTGTGGGCAAAGGTGCTCCCAAAGTCGCTCCTGAAGATTCCCCTTCTCCTGCAATCCGAAATTTAAAGACCTGATTCCTGCCAAACGAGCATGAAGTTCTTGCAAAATGGCTCAAAAACGGATAATCTCTTATTTTTATATTTATATTATCTACGAAGCTAAAATCTATTAGCTAAATCCATATCTTTAGTTATTTTTTGAGTATAATTAGATTAATTGTTCATTAATGTCAGACTGATGTTTTTCATGATTAAATCTTAAACAAAGCTTTCAATCCTATTTATATTTCCAAATTGTAGATTCTCTTGAGCATAGCCAAAATAGTTAAGGAAGTAAAATATGGAAGCAAGTAGCCGGTCGCTTCAAAGTATGATTTAGACCTGGAGCTATTATGGCAAAAGTCGAAAAAGTTTTACTATTACTTAAAAATATGGTGTATGAGAGCAACAGCCCGCAGGAAACTCTCAAATTTGCAAAGTTTTACCGGAGTAAGGGACTCAAAGTACTGGTGGTTCTATGGGGACCTATGGGTGTACTGCTTGCAAAAAAAAATAAAACCAGAGGATCACCAAAATATGATTCCACTGTTCAGGAGTGCATTGACATGGGAGTAGAGTTTCGGTGCTGTCAGCTTGCCTCAGATATGATCGGGTTTAATAAAGAGGAACTAATTCCAGGGATTGAATTTATTTGTTCAAAAAATATAGCAGAACTTTTTCTGACATATACTGAAGAAAACCAGCTAGTAATTAATTTCTGAACCTTGGATTCCTCCACCGAAATCACATACAGAGAGACCACGCGCAAATATGAGGAAGTTAATTAACGGCATTTTGTACGTTGTTATGACAGATTGTACTTGAAAGATGTTCCTCGTCGCGATGGATCTAAGTCAACAGTTCATAGATTTCATCTTTATAGGAAGAAGCGTAAAACCCATGAAATCTTAATTTCATGGGACATAAGCGTCAACTTTCATATATTTTTCAGTTATTGATATTGCTAAACTATTTTTCGTATTAAATTAATTTGATATCAGGTTCATTGTGAACACAGCTTCATACCCGTCACCCCATACATCTTGCCCATAGATATAGGAGAATGTTGAACGAACAGGTCGGCAAGTTTGGATTCATTCTCCCAGGTATCGCTTGCTGCTATTGTATCTTCCATTCCGTTATCATAGTTCCCGGGTGCTTCACTGAAGATCCTTGATCTTGAAAGATAATGTGCTGTGCTCTCATTGTAACCATTTGTTATGGGTACAGCTTCCATTTTCAGTGAATTTCATCTGACATAGTTCGTTTCATTGATTTCATTAATGTCTGCAACTTTCGGACAGCCTCGTCGACCAGTTCCAGTGGATATGGGAACGTATCTCGGTGCAGTCCAGAGGAATGGACCATTACATCGATCCTCGGATGATTCATCTCTTCTAGTGGTATGACCTCAAAACCGGTAAAATGTACCCCTTATCTCTCGCAGGCTCTACTCCAAGGAAGGAATATATCTGTGCTTCCATAAGCCCATGATGGCGCAGTGTTTCCATAGTTAGAGGACATACGACACCTTAAGCGGATAAGTCTCGTTATGGCTGTTGTAACCCACTTTCCGCAGTATTTTTCGTATATTCATTATTTTTCTTGCTATCGATTTTTGTCCTAACGTGAATTTATCGGATTTCTATGCAGGAGTTAAAAATGGCTATACGGTATGTTCAGAGACCAAAAAACTTAGTATTCAATTTTTATTCAAATTTCAGTTTGGGTATATTAATTGAGAATTTTTGAAAAACGCTATCGGAAAAAATATTGATTTTCAAAAAAATACTGCGGAATGTAGGTTGTAATAATAACGTACTCTATTTTACAAGAATTATAAAAAGAGAATTAATTTTATGAGGACAATTTTCTAAAAGGACAATTTTCTAAAAGGACAATTTTCTAAAAGGACAATTTTTTAAAAGGACAATTTTTTAAAAGGACAATTTTCTAAAAAACTACTGTGGAGATCTTTCCGTATCACACACTTTTTAAATGTTGTATATATCCTCAAACTACTTATCTTCATCCTATGATTTTAAGCCGACTGAATCAGATTATCATTTTCCGTCACCATAAATCTGATAGTAACCTGGGTCCCATTATTTCTCTTAAGTTCAATTTTTCCATCTAACTGGTCAACGAGAATGTTTACTAACTGCAAACCAAGGGACTCGGCACTTTTTAATTCCAGATCCTCCGGAAGTCCTTTTCCATCGTCAGAAATTGTCAGGCTGAAAAGGGATTTATGTGTGTTGCAACTTATTTCTTCCTTACAGAGTTTAATAAGGATATTCCCTTTATCTCTCCCCGTAAATGCATGTTTGAGAGAATTTGAAACTAATTCATTAACGGTAATTCCTAACGGGATAGCCGTATCCATATCAAAAAAAATGTCTTCTTCCATATCCATGCTCAGACTGAAATTTTTGCCACTAAGCTTGTAAGTCTTAAAAAGACTTTCAACTAATTTTTGAATGTATGCCGAGAAATCCAGTGTATCAGTCCCTTCACCTTTATAAAGTTCCTCATGGATGAGAGACATTGAGATTACCCGGTTCTGACTTTCCCTGAAAGCCTCTATAATGTTTTCATCCTCGAATTTCTCTGCCTGAAGATCTAGCAGAGAAGAGATTATCTGCAAATTGTTCTTGATTCTGTGATGAATTTCTTTTATCCGAATTTTGTCCATTCTTTCCAGAGCTTCTTCAGCTTTTTTGCGCTCAGTTATATCCTGAAGGACTCCTCTTATCTGAGCAGGGCTACCTTTCTCATCAAAAACAACTTCTCCCTGCGAATGAACTGTACGCTTTTCTCCATCAGATAAGTTAATCCTATATTCAATACTAAAGGGCTCTCCTTGCAAAGCTTTTTGAATAGAATTATATATAAAGTCTCGGTCATCCAGATCTATATAACTCAAAAAATCATTATGAGCTGAAACCGGTGCCTGCGGATGAACCTGGAGTATTCTGTAAATTTCGTCCGAACAGTAGACTTCATCAGTCAGAAGATTCCATTCCCAGTTCCCGATATGAGCTATTCTTTGAGCTTCACTGAGACTTAATTTATTTTCCAGCAATGATTTATAAGCCTCTTCAAGTTCAGCTGTACGTTCTTTAATTTTTTCTTCTAAAGTTTCATATGCTTTATAGAGGGATTTTTCGGTCTGCTTACGCTCAGTAATATCTCTGATGATAGAAACCGTTCGAGGCTCTCCGTTGCAATCCATAAAAAAGACCATGCTTGCCTCTCCAAGGAATGTAGTTCCGTCCTTACGCCTGTAAGTAAGTTGAGCTCTTGCTGACCCAGAGAGAATAAGTTCATCTAATAAAGCTGATAGCGACGGTTCTTGCAGATCTAAAATTGCATCATGTTCTTTGCCAACAAGCTCTTCTTCCGTCCATCCAAGCATACGGCAAACTGCAAGATTTGCTGATAGGATATTTCCATCGTCTCTTGGATCGGTCAGGATAATACCATCTATGCTATGATCGAATATCATCCTGTAGAGAGTTTCACCATCCATCAATTTCTGATCTATATTACCGTATCTCATATTCATCTTTGGCCATGGATAAAGAGTCAAAATTTATCACAATATTTTTGCTTTATTACCCTACTTTGACAGAAGTATACATTTTTTAATGTATAAATGGGCTTCATGCATCTGTTTTCTTCATTAAAGTTAAATTTAGATCGGATGTTTAGTGATTTATGACATTTATTATTTTGTCAAATTGTAATGCGTCGATACAACGTGTTTTTTGTATGAAAATACTGTATTAATTAGCAGAATCTGTCAAATTAGGTTATTAAGAGAATCTCAAATTAGAATTTTAATTAAACAAAATGCTTGAGCAATAAGTAAAGAGTATGGCAAAGGTTAATGATAATTCTCATGTATGAACCTGTCAATATCATCTAAAAGGTATTTTAAAAGGTATTTTGGAATTATTGAGTTCGACATACTTAATAATCTCCCAACAAATGAAATCATTTATTTACTTTTTTCATTTCCGTAATTTAATAACTTATATATTAAAATAAAATGTGTGAGATTTCAGGCAAATTATTCCCGGAAAACTGCAAGTTTAAGGAGATATAAAATGGCAAATTACTCCTTAGAGACTGCAGATTATCGGAGGACTCAAAACAGAACCTATTAGACAAATCAAGTAAATTTGATTTGATATTAGATAAGAATACATCTAAATATATATAGATTTCGCATTTTAGAGAAAGAAATTAAAAAAAGGAAAAAATAACAAAACAAGTAAAAGTGGAGTTAATTGGAGAAAGCACCAAAACGATGATTTCAATACTTGAACTTCCAGCTATAAGCGTGTAAAACATCTTCAGACTTTAAGCAGTCTGAAAATCATGTTTCGCATCTGATTGTACGATTTTTGCACGATTTTAGTACTTCCTTCCGGTTCTATGACCTCAAAACCGAAATTACATGCAAATTCTTCAATTATTATATCAAAATCAGATTCATAGGACAATTGTGTTAATTTTGATAACTTTTCAGTAACCAAGTTTTCTCAGATGTTCAGGAGTGAATTATGAACCAAAAAGCGATTAATCACCAACTCTGAATGCGGTCTTCCAGATTACAGCTCACATGGGAGTTAAGAAGAAGGTATCACTTTGACTTTTCAGGATTTCCCAGCAACTAGGACAGCCATGTGAACTTCAGATTGGGAACCAAAAAAGCTATAAGGCTACCAAAACCAGTTGAAATTCCTGCAAATGTTGTGAGAAAAAAAGCAGTTGATACATCTCCCATGTAGAGTCCCCAATAAAAAAGATATGCGGGATAGGTTAAAAAATAGGCTCTTCGTTGTTTTGTGTGGCTATTCTCATAAAAACCAACGCGGTCTTGAAGTGAAAATCGTCTTATCCATAGAGAATGACAAAGAGCCTAAAAATATGTAGAAAAAAAGAAAAAGGAATCAATATTCCACAGATATACGCAGATATGCGCAGATGAAGAATTAATTTGCCTTACCAAAAAAAATACGGCGCTTATTATTTTGCGCCTCATTTCACATACGAAATTAAAACTTCTTTTTCCTGAATCCCAGATAAATTCCACCAATGAAGGCCACAACAACTAAACTTGCGTAAATTATTGAAAAAAATTAATCTGAAGTGGATGTACCGGTTGAAGCGGATGTGTCCGTTGAAGAAGATGTACCATTCCCCTCCGAATCTTCAGGCACGTAAATCACCCTGCCGTCAGCCAGCTTGTAAGCTGTCCCGAGGGCTTCACCCGTTCCCCCTCCAATGTTATCGGTCATGTTCAGGACTTCTATGGGTTTCCCCTCTTCCTTGATGATTATCTTCATGTCCTCAGCTCCGGGATTTTTTACAATAGTAATATTTTCATTCGAGCTCAGAAGCTCAGGAAGATGGTAAGACATCACAAGAGCTACTAGTAAAGCTACAGAAAAGACCATTGCAACGTCAAAAAGATTGGCAACCCCGGTCATGGGGTTTTGCTCATCGGGGTCATTTAAAAGCCCGGTTCGCCTGTACCGTCTGGGTTTTCGCATGGTTTTCCTCCTTTAAGAAAACAATCAATTTCCGCTCTTCTCCTCGAGTATATCCAGAATATAATCGATATCCGACATATCCTCCCAGTACCAGCGCCTCCTGACCTGGGTAAGCACATAGGCTATTCCGGCAGAAAAGAGCCCTACAACAGTAGTTGCAAAGGCAATCATCAGGTTTTGTGCAAGGGTTTCGAGGTCTCCTTGCGAAAGCCCTATCAAGGCAGGTCCCAGCGGGATCAGCGTCCCCATAAGTCCGAGCATAGGGGCAACCGTTGAACTGATCTTCGTGTTTTCAAGGCGCTTTGCCATTTTTATCTCGTATTCCTCAGAGAGCTTCTCAATTGAAGGAAAATTCCGTTCTTCGAGGTATTTTGCAGCTTCTCTTGCAAAGGACGTGACCATATAATTTTGTTTTAGACTCTCAAGAGCCCTTGATGCTTCAGAAAAAGCCGAATTAGAGAGACTGTCCCGTATTTTTTTGCAATCAATTTCCAGGTTGTTCCGGTCCCTGTTCCTTTTTGAATACTCAGAGATGAATTCTCCTAATTGGATAAGTGAAACGAAGGCAAGGATTGTCAGAAGTATCATTACCGGATACAGCAAAGCCGATGAAAATACGTACATCGTCTGGGATAAAAGATCCATATTACTCATTGGTTAGACCTCACGCGACCAAGGAAAAAACCTGCAAGGACCAGGACCCCGAAAGCCAGAAGAGGAAATATGCTTGATTCTCCCGTTTCCATAGGAGCCAGGTTCATCTGTTTTGTTTTCATATATGCCGGTATTAGCAAAGCCCCTAAAAGATAATAAATTCCAAGAAGCATCATGGCGCTTCCCATTGTTTCAGGAGTCATTCCCAGCCGGGTTTTCCCAAACCTGAAAAGAAGAGAAGAAGCTACAACTACAGTAAAAAAAGCAATTCCTACAAGAAGCCCTATTTCTATCCCAGAAAAATTGAGATTTTCTGAAAGCAGCATACAGGATACCGCAAGAGCCCCCAAGCAGACAGGACAGGGCATGGATATAGCCAGAAAAGTGTGTCTGGAAACATCTTTTCCTGAATTCCATTTTTTCTGGGTATAAATCCCGGCCCCTATAAGAAGCAGGGAGACAAGAACATGGACTCCCATACCCATTGAAGAAAGACGCTCAAAAGCATCCAGGCTTATATGATCAGCAACGCTTCCGAATAAAAGAGCAAGAAAAAAGTAACTACTCGCAATTGTAAGAATTTCTCGTGTAGTGATATTTGAAAATCCACAACCTAATCCAGTTTTTATCCCGAAGAGAAGGATACCTATCAAAATTCCAATAACAGTCAACGTCGAAGAGTCCATAGTACCTTCTGAGCATCTATAATAGGATTAAATAAAAACTGGTTTTTGGGTAACGTTCGTTATCCATATGGATAACAAGTTCAATTGAAGACGTTTTTTAAGAATAAAGGTAAAATTCCAGACTCTCAGCGACAGGAATTGCAGAGAAACAATCATAAAAGTGAGGGAACAGGTATATGAATACATTAATATATAATTTGCCTTAAAAAAAGATCCAGGGACAAGAATAGCAAATGAGAGTCAGAATTTAACAAAAATTATGCGAGAATTCACCCTGTTAACCATGGAATATTTTTGAACAATCCGAGATCGGGGAAAGGAATGAAAGTAAATTTGATATAAAAATAAAAGAAAAAAGCAATTAGAAGATACCATAACATGAGTTACTTGTGTTAGAAGGGGCAATAATTATAAGTAGTTGAGATAAAATAGAAGTAATCATGGTAGTAAGTGTTATGAGAAATTCAGGAATAAACGGCGGTGGAGAAAACCTCTTCAAGGCGATTTCAAGTGATACACGTCTCTCTATTCTTGAAAGCCTGAGTGAAGGGGATAAGCATATTTCCGGTATTGCAAGAGAAATAGGGATTTCCGTGCCTGTAGCTGCTAAACATGTAAAAATCCTGGAAAAAGCCGAACTTGTAGAAAGAAAAAAGTTTGGAAATACCCATATGATAGGCATAAAAATGAACAATGTATATTCTTTCCTGGACCGCTTTGCAGAAAACAAGAAGCTTGAGGTGGAGGAAGGTACGAGTCTGCTTGAAGCCTTGAAAAGCGTAACAGCTGTAGAGGTAAGGAAAATGGGAGACAGGACAAAGGTAGTCTCTACTGACGGGGAAGAGGGTTTTTATATATATGAGGTGGACGGCAAATTCTCGGATAAAACTGTAGATGAATATAAGTTTTATGAAGATGCCATCGTGGAATGGAAGAAGCTAATTCCGGTCACGAAAAAAAGGTTACTTGTGAATATAAAGAGATAAAGCAGCTCTTACCAGAGCAGCTTTAACTAAAGTTCATCAGAGCAGCTTTAACTAAAGTTCATCAGAGCAGCTTTAACTAAAGTTCATCAGAGCAGCTTTAACTAAAGTTCATCAGAGCAACTTTAACTAAAGTTCGTCAGAGCAACTTTAACTAAAGTAATCTTCATGAAAGTAGCCTATGTGAAAGTAACTTATACTACCATACAGAGAATCCTGATCAAATAAATTTCCGAAAAATTCAATCTTCCGGAAAAGCAGGTTCACTCTTTTAACTTTGCCAGAACTCCAAGATGGTCTTCATGGTAGGGCATAAGATCCCTGGTAGTCAAGATTTCGAATCTGGGTTCGAAAGCCTGTTCAAGCTTTTTTACTTCTTCCGTAAAGATCTCCTTCGGACTTGCCGCAGTGTCGATGCTACGGGCCTTGATCGAGAGCAGGAGATATCCACTTTTATTCAAAAAACGTGCAGCATTTCTTGCAGCGATTTCTGCCTGATTGGGCTGGGCAACGTCCTGAAAGATCAGGTCTACAGGCTCAACGATATGGGCATAACTGTCCGGTTTCCCCGCATCAGCAAGGATGGGGAAAATGTTTTTGCGTCTGGAAGCAAGCCTTATAAAGTCGCGCATACTTCTCGGAGCAAATTCAACAGCGTATACTGCCCCTTCAGAGACGATATCAGAAACGTGACTGACCGTTGTACCTGAAGCAGCCCCCAGATAGAGAACCTTTGAAGTCTCCTTAAGGGGAATATTGAACTTCTTGAGGACCATGGCTCCAAGCTTGCTCCGGCGAGGATCCCAGGTCCGGTACTCGACTCCTTCAACCGGGATTAGCTTTTCTCCATAAACAGTCTTTCCCAGGTCCAGGTTCTTTGTGACAAGCTGCTTTTTGCCCTTTGTAACCTCAAAAACCCCATCATAAAGCTTCCTGACTTCGGGCATTTACTTCCTCCTCTTTTTCTTTGGTTTTGCCCCACTTTCATGCCTTTTTTGCGGAGGCCTGGGATTTGAAGCCCGGATTTTCTGGACTTTTTCATCCAGTTTCTCTTGCATAGAAGGGTCAATTTTCCCGGAGTAAAAGTCAATTCGAGCGGCAAGGGAAAGTTTTGCTGCAAGGGCTCTTGCAATTTTTCCTCGCACCCACCAGGGCGAGGTATTGATAAGGGGATGGCTGAAGATTACCCCGTGCTTGGGGGACGGTGCCCTGTCCCGGAGGTGTTTGAAGAGGGCCTTGCTGGCCCCGATAACCTGAATTGTACTGGACGGAAAAGCAGCAAGTTTTTCAAGGCTGCCTGCAATGCTTATGAGCCTTGCCCCTAGCATGGGCCCCGCAATCATGGTCAGATTGGGCGCAAGGACTTCCATACTGCTCTCGATGTAAGTTTCAATCTGCTTTCGCCGTTCGTAGAGACCGCATACGCTCTCTGCAAAACCTTTAAGAAGCGCTTCATCTGAAGCTTCGAGTTTTGCGCCCATGGAATTCCTGGCTTTTAAGAAAAGAGGATCATCAGGAGCAATATTGTCACGGGAGCCGTATTTAACGATAAAAAGCGCAAGAGCTTCCCCGTTGAGCCCACTTTCGGGGAAATAACCTCCATACCACTCAAAAAGTCTTTCCGAAAGGGAGTTAGTTGTCTCATTGATGTCGTCAAGGGCTTCTACTGCCTGAACTATGCGCTGGTCAGGAGTAAGAGCCTCTGAGACCTGGATTTTTGCAGCTTCCAGCATGACTTCATGTAAAAGAGAATAATATTCCGAAGGGGACTCTACAAACCTGCACTCGACAGCGACAGCTTTCAGGTCAAAACCTTCGGGGGGGAGATTCTTCTTGCTGCCCCTCAAAGAAAGGGAACGGAGTGCAAGCTCTCTGATATCTTTTGGAAAAGGGTAGGAGGCAAAGACTTCTCCTTTGCTGCCTATCTCAAGAACTCCAAACCAGGTATCGATTTTCAATCGGAGCCTCCGAAGATGTCCGCACCCCGGTTCTTTGCCTTTGTAAGCATTACATCCCCACCAAATGATTCATCAAGCATCCGCTGGACTTCTTTCTGGAGTTTTTTACCTTCTCCCGGACTCCCGACAATCCCGTAGACGACAGGCCCAAAAGAACTGATCCCTGAACCACTGGCTCCGTTGTCCTGCATATATTTCATGGCATCGAGTACAGCCTGAGGCTGCAGTTCAACTTCCCTCTTTTTAAAGCCCACAGTCTGGAAATGGTTGACTGCCCTGCCGAAACTTTCCAGGTCTTCTTCGATTAGCGCAGGGAGCATCTGCATGAGAATAACATGAGAGATTTCCTGGACTTCCCTAAGAGGAATGGGACAGACTTTTTTGAAAATATCGACTTCTTCTGCGTCATGGACGCCTTTGGTATTGGGAATTGCAAGGACAATATGCCAGTCGGGGAAATCCCTCCTGAAAAGCACAGGGCCTGGAGGCATATGGCTGGCCGCGGAAGGAGAAAATGCACCTTTATCCCTGAATTTGTGCCCCCCATCCAGGACAAAACCTCCATTTTCAAAAGCAGCAACCCCTATTCCGGAAGTCCCGCCTCTACCTACGGCAACTGCGAGTTCCCGGACACTTTTTCCAAGTCCATAAATCTCATTTACGGCTGCTGCTGCAGAGAGCGCGACCTGGGTTCCTGAGCCAAGCCCTACATGGTCAGGAAGTTCCTTATTAATATGAATCCTGATGCCTTTCCCTGCCGGAAGCACAGCTTTTGCTGCTTTTCGCATCCTGCCTGCTAGAAGGGAATCCCCCACAACTTCGACTGCATCCGCTTCAGCTGCCGAAATTTCCAGGCTGGGTGATTCGAGAGTAATTCCTGCTCCCCCATCAACCCTGCCAATCTCTGCATTAAGATCAATAAGGGTAAGATGCAGTCTGGATGGAGACACTACATTAATCATATTCATTTGTATCCTCATTGCTTATTCATAAAGCTTAGGAGTTAACCTTCGAACTACCCCGAAGTTTTTCCTTAACAATCGAATAAGTAAAAGATAAAGTTTTCCCGTTAAATATAAATTTAAGGAATGGAAAAATCAGCGAATATATTTTTATACGAATCTCCGCGTTCCCCCGAAAATCCAGCAGTGTCTCCATAAACACGGGACATACAGAAAAACTGCAGTTCCGACAGCGGTTGTAAACCGTTCCCAGAAGAGCATGTATAAGCCCGCAAAGCATTCCTGTGTCTGCGGGATCGGAAAGCCCGAAAGTAAGGTCAGCCTTCAGATTTTTGATTTTGATTGCGGAAAGTGTGTCAGAAAACAGACGGAGCAGAGGTTTTCGAAGAGCTTTGTAAGCTTCAAGGCCCCAGTGAAGTTTTTCTCTGGTGCTCATCCCTTTCTTTGCCTCAACCTCAACTTCCTGACCAGTCTCTTTTTTCCTTCTTAGCCGGGCAAATATCCCTCTTTTCTCTTTGCCCTCAAAAATTAATGTTTCCTCTTCAGGTTTCTTTTCTCCAGGTTCCCTGTCTTTTTCCATCTGCATCTTGAGTTCTGATTTTAGGAGGTCTTCCTTTCTGCTTTCAGCTTCTTCCGGCTCTGGCTTTTCAGGAATGGATTTTTCCTCCTCAGGCTCTTTAATTGAAAAAGTATAGGAAAAGAGCAGCCATTTTACAGTAAATATGCCTCCCAGTTCTTTCTTTTCTTCCACGCTCAGGACCTTGAACTTGAAAGTAAGAACTATCGCTGTAAAAAGTATGAATAAAACAAGCAGAAAAACCAGAAGAAAAAGATAGATGGCAAGCATGCTAAACAGGTTGAGGGAAAAAGATAGCCCTGACTATCCCGAAGATCCTAATCGTTAGTTCTGGTTCCTGGAAAATTCCTCAAAAAGGTTAAACCGGAGGGATTTACTGGAAACAGCCCCCTTTCCCTTCGGGTTCCGTATGCTCTTGTTCTTTAATTTCCGTTTTGCCAGCTTCCGACCCCTCTCCTTTTTTGTGCTTGCCGGTCTTGCCTTTGAATTTCTCCAGAATGTCAGGCACAACCTCCTGAAGGGAACTGAGGATTGAACCTACATCACCTTTCTCAGAGATCCGGAAAATTTTTGCATCATCTTCAGAGAGCATAATAAAAGCAACAGGCTCTATCTTCGCACCTGCACCTCCGCCACCTCCATATCCGGATTCTTTCTCCTTTTTACCTTCCCCACCTCCGCCTCCGAAACCCATTGTGAGTTTGGAAACAGGAATGATTGTTTTCCCGGCAGCTGTAATAGGATCTCCTACAACAGTTTTCGTAGTTGCAATTCTTTCAAGTTCAGATGCAATTTCTTTAATGGTCTCTTCTACGCCCATCTTTTTTAGCCCCCGATGTACGGTATCATTTGTTTATATGAGTAATAAATGTTGCCCATCTTAAAGACATTTATAATAAAGTTATAAGAGAGATTAACTTCATTGTATTTGAGTAATCCTGTATTTGCTGTTCCCCTGTATTCACAGTTAACCGGGTGTAACTCCGAATTAAAATTCAATTTTTAGAGTAAGAATAATAGTGCTTTTTTCGGAACCCTTCGGAGTATATGCTTTTTCTCTTCTGGCCTGTCTTTTCAGATATATTTTTCCTCCAGTCTATCTCCCCGGGTCTATTTTCTTCCCTAAATTCAACCAAATACCCGGCTTACTTGAGATTATTTTTTGAAATATATGGCGTTTTTGATTGAGAGCTTTTAATTGAGAAACATACACATTAGGAAAGATGGAAACGCTTATTGAAAAAATAAGAAAGTATTTCGTTAATATAATATAACAGTACATTTTCTTTAAAAGTAATACTCTTTAAAACCATAGATTCTGACTCCGGGCTTTGGAAGCTTTAGATATGTTAAAAAAGTAACACAGCTGCCAGAATGGAGCATGTTACAAAAACCGGAAACGGGAACATGTAATATTTATCAAATATTTATCAAATTGGACATCCAAATATATTTTAATGGGTTTATTATGTGGCAAGAAAAAAGAAATAGTATCCTCTTATTTGCAGTAATTCTTGTACTTTATTTGTCTGTAGGGGGAAGCGCATCAGCTGCAACAATTTATGTGGACGATGACGGATCTGCAGATTATACAACAATACAGGATGCACTAAATAATACGGTTGATGGAGACACTATAATAGTGAATCCTGGAACTTATCCAGACGATGAACGAATCGATGTGAATGTGTCTGTGACAATAAAAGGAGCCTCAGGATATCCTTCAGTTGGTGGTTTCAATCTGTACATGCATTCGCGTGTTGAGGGGCTAACGATTACTAAGGGAATTGATTTTGACCGAGCCGGCATAGAATGTACAGTAAGGAATAACAGGTTTGAAGACTGCGGCGTAAGTATGGGTAGCAGTTACATGTATGGAAATCAGACAATAATGAACAACCTCTTTACAGGAAGTGGGGCGGGAGTAAATACTTATGACAGCTGGCATAATAAAATTATAGGGAATACATTTCAAAACTGTAATGTGGGTATACATTTCGGATGGGGTATGGGCAGCCACATAGTCACCGGAAATACGTTCAAAAACTGTGGCATAGGTATCCGCCTTATCGACGACACTGCCACGATTTACAACAACTATTTTTATAATAATATAAACCTGCAGATTGAGGATGCAGCATTCTGCACTCTGAACACTACAAAAACTGCAGGTGAAAATATCATCGATGGACCCAATATAGCCGGGAACTACTGGGCGACACCTTCGGGGGATGGTTTTTCCCAGACCCACATGGACACTAATGGCGATGGGATAGCTGAGGAAGCATATCAGATCGCAGAAGGTTCTATTGACTACCTGCCTCTTGTAACTCCCAGGACGGAACCTGAACCTGTCCTCCCTACCGCAAATTTCAAAACAAATACGACCAGTGGGAATGCCCCTCTTTCTGTCCTTTTTACCGACCTTTCAAAGGATACAACAGGATGGAACTGGAACTTTGGAGACGGGGCTACTTCAACCAAAAAGAATCCAATCCACACTTATTCAGCGATAGGAAGCTATACTGTTAACCTGACGGTAAGCAACTTGAATGGCACTGATTCAGAAACTGCTGATATAACTGTGCTAGAAAAAGAGGAAGAAGAAAACGAAAGTGAAAATGAAGGAAACGAAAGTGATAATAACATTCTTCCCACAGCAAATTTTACAGTAAATAAAACCAGCGGCCATTATCCCCTTACAGTCCTCTTTACCGACCGTTCCCAAAATGCAACAGGAAGGAGCTGGGATGTAAACAATGACGGAATCGAAGATTCTAATGAGTCCAGCTTTGTTTATACTTACAGTTCCAGAGGGACTTACGAAGCTAAACTGACCGCAATCAATGCAAACAGCACGGACACAGAAACTACTACAATAACCGTGATGAGGAAAAGCAGCGGCGGAAGCAGTAGTAGTGGTGGTGGAGGAGGATCCCCCGAACCTGCAAGAAACGTTGAAACCAAGGAACTTTCCCAGGTCTTCATCACAAACGGCAAGGCCGTAAAGTTTGATTTTGCAAAAGGAGCAACATGTGTAGTGTACGTGAGCTTCGATTCAAAAAAGACCGCTGGAAAGACCACAACCATTGTTGAGCAGCTGAAGGACGAGTCCGCCCTGGTCCCCGAACTTCCTGCAGGCGAGGTCTACAAGTCTTTTAATGTCTGGGTGGGGAACAGCGGATTTGCAACTGAAAAGAACATTGAAAACCCGGTAATCTGCTTCAAGGTTGAAAAAGCCTGGCTGCAGAATAAAAGTATAGACCGGGATTCGATCACCCTGAACAGGTATAACGATGAGGAAGAAGCGTGGAAACAGATATCAGTTAATCTCACGGAAGAAAACGATACATACCTCTACTTCACAGCAGACGTTCCCGGATTCTCATCCTTTGCAATGACAGGAAAGGCAACAAGCTTCTCCGGAGAAGATACAACAGGCTCGGGACCAGAACAGGAAACTCGCCTCGCAGAAGGTGAATCAGTAAAAAATGCGGGAGAAGGAGTTGAACAGAGCGCTGCACAGGGAGAGAACACGAAAGCCCCAGGATTTGAACTAGTCTACGGGATAATCTGCTTGTCCGCTATCCCTAAATATAAAAGAAAGTGAGAAAGTAAGAGTTGAAAAAAAGAAAGGAAAAAAATCAAAAACAGAATGCAGATTTTGACACCGAAAAATTGATTGATGAAGGCCTATTCCTTCATCACGTTTTCTAATTTTCGCCCCCGGAGGACTCAATTATCCTCGATTATGTCCGTAACCCTTTTATCCAGACATCCCCGGGCTTCAACCTCATATAGCATATTTTATCTCTATTTAAAAGTATTAATCTAAATCAGAATATTTATATCAATTAACATTCTTTCCAATTAAATATAACTCTTTAATATAAAGAAGTTGATGCGGAGTGAATATAAGCAGTTATTAAATAATTATAAGCAGATTTATACATTCGCATGGTTTTGAGTATATCTTGATTCACTGCTAACAAGTTAATTACCCGCTAATTTTAAAGATATAACGGGTTTTCTGCTGAGGGTTTATGGAATATACCCATCAAACAAATTTACCTATAATACAGATTTCACCCCCAATTTCTTGAATAGCCGGAGGAATTAGAAATTAAAAATAAATTAGTAACTATTCAGCCATACCTTTAGTAAAAGCAATTTTTCCTCTTTCCGAGGAAAAATTGCATATAAAATAACTCTCTTTTTCAACATCATGCTTACACGTGAAGAAATCCTTGTAACCTATGAAGCTGGTCCTGAAGCAGTTATTGTTGAAATCCAAGGATATGAAGCTATCATGGAGAAACAAGCTTCTCATATTTCTGAACTTGAAGAACGTGTAAGAGTTTTAGAGGCTCGTTTGAATCAAAACAGCCAAAATAGCAGTAAACCTCCTTCTACTGATGTTTTTTGTAATGAGAAACCTAAACCTAAGGGTCGCCACACAAGTAGTGGCAAAAAAGCTGGTGGCCAAAAAGGTCATCCTGGAAAGACTTTTGAAATGGTTGAAAACCCTGATTAGGTCATAGTCCATTCACCGGACTGCTGCGAAAATTGTGGTCATCATCTTGAAGATACTGAAGTTGATGACTATGAACGCAGACAAGAAGCTGAAATTCCTCCTGCAAAAATCATATTTACTGAACATCGTTGTGAAATCAAGAAGTGTCCTCACTGTGGGAAAGTTAACAAAGGCTCTTTTCCAGAGTCTATAAAATTCCCAATTCAATATGGTCCTCGTCTTTTAGCCTCAATTCTGTATTTTAGGAACTATCAATTGATTCCTTATGAAAGGACTTGTGATTTAGTAGAGGATGTATACGGTATACGTATCAGCCCAGCTACCATAAAAAGAGCAGAAAAGAAATGTTTCCAGAACCTGAAACCTTTTGAAAAAGCTGTTATGGAACATCTATTAGCTTCCTATTCTGCACATTGTGATGAGACAGGAATGAGAATTTTAGGGACAAAATGGTGGCTTCATGTAGTATCAAATAGTCTATGGACCTACTATTTCGCACACCCAAAAAGAGGGACAGAAGCAATGGATGCTCTGGGATTTCTTCCGCAATACAAGGGAGTAGCAGTTCATGATGGGCTTGCTTCATACAACAAGTATGGATGTGAACATGCTCTGTGCAACGCTCATCTTAAAAGGGAACTTACTGGGATTGAAGAGAATTTTAAACAGCAATGGGCTAAAGAGATTAATGAACTCCTCAGTGAGATGAAAAAGTATACTGATGAATGCAGAGAGATGGAAATTCCAATAGATCCAGAAAAAGTTCGGGAATTCGAGGAAGTATACGATGCAATAATTCAAGACGGAATCGAGGAAAATCCACCACCTGAGCCCTCAAAAGATCAGGTGAAAAAGAGAGGAAGACCAGCACAAACAAAAGCAAAGAATCTCCTTGATAGGTTCATAATACACAAAGAACCGATTCTGAGATTCCTCAATAACCTGAGAGTTTCGTTTGATAACAATCAAGCAGAGCGAGACATCAGAATGATGAAGCTACAACAGAAAATTTCGGGAACTTTCCGAAGCATAGAAGGAGCGGTAGCTTTCTGCAGAATTAGGGCATACATATCCTCAATTAAAAAGAATGGCATGAATGTAATGGATGCTATTCTAGCGGCGCTCAATGGAGCGCCGCTATTATCCTGATAATTGCAGCACTTTGCTGAAAAAACGTCTTTTTATCAGTGGCTGAATAGTTACATAAATTAATCGTTTTACTAATTGCTTTTCTCATTTTAATATTAATTTCAGGTACTGGAGCCACGGCCGAGATTACAGTCCAGCCAGGAGATTCTATACAGGCTGTTGTTGACAATGCAAGTTCAGAGGACGTAATAACCATACAACCCGGGACTTATACAGAAAATGTCAAAATATATACAGATGGCCTAACTATCAGGTCAGCATCCGGAAACCCTGACGATACAATGATTAAAGCTAAGAATACAGCAGACAACGCGGTCTTTGTGGATGCGGACGGGGTAAAAATTAGCGGCATTAAAGCTGCTGCAGCAACTGCGCAAAGCGCCTCAGGAATACGTCTATCCGGATGCAATAACTGTGTAATTGAACAAAACAAACTCACGGTTAACGGGCGCGGAATTTATCTCGTGAGTTCTACAGAGTGCACGGTATCAGGTAATACAGTTATAAATTGTGGTTATTATGGAATTTTGCTTGAGAGTTCAAAAAACAATATCATATCCGGAAATAAGGTTACCAATTCCGAACGCGGCATCTATATTGGCAGCTCTGACGATAATAACATTTCAGGCAATACTGTTACTTTAAACAATAATGTAGGATTCTATAGTTGTAGCTTGTGTGACCGAAATCTGGTTTATAATAACTACTTCAATAACACCGGGATATCCATTAAAACCGGGTCAGGAAGTAGATTTAATACTACAAAAACCGAAGAAACAAATATCGTCGGTGGCTCTAATATCGGAGGGAACTACTGGGGAAAACCGGATGGAACAGGGTTCTCCGACACAGCATTAGATAATGATGGAGATGGGATTTCCGACTCTACATACACCCTGCCAGGCAGCTCATACGTAGATTACCTGCCTCTTGTATACCCGTCCAGCTCACCTGAGCCTGTGCCCCCTGTTGCGGACTTCAGCAGCGATGTTACTTCAGGGAATGCCCCGCTGGAGGTTTCATTTACTGACAAAAGCACAGGAGATCCCACTACATGGGACTGGGATTTCGGAGACGGGAACGTTTCAACAGATAAGAATCCCGTACACATATACACCTCAGCAGGAACTTACACGACAACGCTTACAGTAAGCAATGCAGACGGAACAGCTTCAAAAGACGGTACGATAACGGTCCTCCAAACCACTGAACCAGTCGTTCCTGTTGCTAACTTTACAAGCAATGTTGTCTCAGGAAACACCCCACTGGAGGTTTCATTTACAGATACGAGTACAGGCTCTCCAACAGCCTGGAGCTGGGATTTTGGAGACGGAACCACTTTAACAGACCAGAACCCTGTACACACATACACCTCAGCAGGAGCCTACACTGTAACGCTTACAGCAAGCAATGCAAATGGGGGATCTTCAAAAACAGGTTCGATAACTGTCCTTCAAACCTCCAAACCAACAATTCCTGTTGCAGATTTCGGCACCAACGTTATTCAGGGTCCTGCTCCTCTTGAGGTCCAGTTTACCGACCTCTCACAAAATGCAGTTTCTTGGAGCTGGGACTTTGACAACAACGGACAACCTGATTCCACCGACAGGAGTCCGGTTTACGTATATGAAGTCCCGGGAGACTATACTATTAACCTGACAGTGAGCAATGAAAACGGCACGGCTTCAAAAACACTAGGAATAGAAGTGCTGGAGACAGAAGAGGATGACAGGCTTCCTGTTGTAGATTTCAGCGCGAATGTTACGAGCGGATATGCTCCCCTTGCAGTCCTATTTACAGACCTCTCGCAAAAAGCAACCGAGACGGGCTGGGATTTTGATAATGACGGAGTGGTTGACGCAAGCTCCAGTACCATAGATTATGTGTACACATCTCCGGGAACCTATACCGTAAACCTGTTCGCAAGCAATGAAAACGGCACGGTTTCAAAAGCTCTCGAAATAAATGTGCTGAAAAAGAGAAGTTCAGGAGGAAGCAGTCACAGTAGCGGTGGTGGCGGTGGAGGAGGTTCCCCTGAGCCTGCAAAGAATGTTGAAGTGAAGGAGCTTTCACAGGTCTTCATTACAAACGGAAAAGCTGTAAAGTTTGACTTCACAAAGAATGCAACCTGTGTTGCGTATGTAGGCTTTGACGCAAAAAAGACTCTGGGAAAAACCACAACTATTGCTGAGCAGTTGAAAAATAAGTCCGCACTTGTTTCCGAACTGCCTGCAGGGGAGGTCTACAAATCCTTTAATGTCTGGGTTGGAAATGGCAAAATCGCAAGCTCAAAGAATATAGAAAACCCTGTTCTCAGTTTCAAGGTTGAGAAGTCCTGGATACAGAATAAAAGTATAGATCAGGACTCGATCACACTGAACAGGTATGAGGAAAAAAACTGGGAGCAGCTGACGACCAACCTTACAGGAGAAGATGATAAATACCTCTACTTCACTACCGATGTTCCCGGGTTCTCTTCCTTTGCGATAACAGGTACGACTATCCGACAGATTGAGGAAGAAAGTAAACAGATTCCCGCTGAAGAAAGATCTATTGGTGATGTTCAATCAGAAAAGAACGAGACTGAAGAACCTGAATCTGAGGAGAACAGCAGGAACAGCAATATCCTGTTAAGCGTAGGGATCGTTATCGGAGCTCTGGGGTTAGTCGGATTGGTATTGAAGAGCATGAAGAAATGATACCGGGACGTTTCATAACGTTCCGCTTCTCCTATTTACAGTTCACATTTAACATGATGAATTTGTGATCATGAAGAAAAAAGATGGAGTAATGGAGCCATTTACTTTTCAGAGCTTTTCTGCAAGGTTTCCGAACTCCAGCCGACCTGAAGCCGGAGATTTCGGCTCCTTTTTATCATTTTCCTTTTTTTCAGGGGAACAGGGCACTATATTTGCAAAAAACTCTTCTACCAAGTTTCCCACATCCCTTGGAGCTACATCGAGAAACTCTCTGCTCTCTTCGGGAGGGAAGTATCCGAAAACCGAAAATTTGCCCAGCTTGCGCATCTGGGAGCCCTGGTAGCGAGCATCAAGGAGGATTCTTACCCCGAAATCTCCAGGAGAACGGACAATTCTTCCCATTGCCTGCCTTACCTTCCTGATTGTTGGCACCTGGACTGCAAACTCCCAGCCATCTCCAAAATTGAAAACCGTGTCATATGCCGACTCTACAGCTTTTATCCTGTCATTCAGAGCCGGGTACCCCACGCCTACAATGATCACGGTCCTGCCGCGGGAGTCTCTGAAATCAACACCTTCACTCAATGTTCCCCAGAGATAGGTAATGAGCAAAGCTTTTCCTCCCTGCTCACCTATTTTGAAAAACTCCTGCCTGATCTCCTGGGCTGAGACCCCGACTTCATCAAGGAAAATTGGGATCGTAAGCTCGGGCCCAAGGAGTTTTGTATAGCGGAGGGCTTCCGCATAACTCTGGAAATAAACGACCACGTTTCCGGACGATGCAGCAATGGCAGCTAGAAGCGCTTCTTTCAAACTTTCCAGAGTTTCCGGGCTGTCTCTGTTTTTTGCAAAGAGAGGAGGGACTGAAACCGCAAGAGTAAGCCTTCGTTCCTGTGGGAAAGTAGTCCCATAGGTGATTTCTTCTATTTCCCGGGTAATGCCCAGTGAGGATTTGGTCATCTCGAAAGGCCGAAGGGTAGCCGACATCAGCACTGCCGAATAAACGGAATCAAGCAAAGGTTGGGTCACATTCTTGGGAATACAGGTGAAAAGTTCAAGCCTGCCGATTACCCTGTCGCTTTTAAAGTCTCTGCGCATGTTCAGGATCGGGTAATAGTTCTGCCGATCCGAAAGTACAAGATAAGAAGAAAGAAAATCTGCAACATAACGGATCTGGGAACGCTTGGGAACAGAAAGAAGCCCTTTTTTGTAGTTTTCAGCATAAATTTCTTCCAGCCTGCCTCCAAATTCCCCAATTTCCCGCAGCCTGGTAAGTACCTGTTCTTCATCTGCAAACCCTTCTTTCTTTGCATCCCGCAAAAAACGAACTTTCAGGACATCGAGGCGCTCATAAGGATCACTAATCTGAATGTCCTGCCAGTGTTTTCCAAGCCTGTTCCTCTCCCCGAACTTCAACTTAGAGTCATAAGTATCTCTTATAGAGGTCAGTAAACAGGAAAAAAGCCTTTTTGCGTAGAGTCGGGAGGCATAGTCCTGGTCAAGAGGGATTCCGGAGCCTGATCCGAAACCTCCCCCGAATGCAGAAGAATTGTCAGGCTCAGGAATCTCCCCTACCTCAGAAAGAGCTTTTTCAATGGATATTTCGGAAAGCATTACGGAGGAATGGGAACGGGCTGAAGCCTCGATGTTGTGAGCTTCGTCAAAGATAAGAATGATGTCTTCAGGGTCCTTCTCAAGCCATTTAAGGAGAGTCATGAAGATATCAGCATTGAGCACATGATGGAAATTGCAGATCAGAAGTTCTGTGTTTTTGAGCTCCTTTTTAAGCAACTCATACCCGCACATGCCCCGGTCTTCCGCATATTCCATAACATCTTCAGGGCTTCTTACATCCGAAAAGAGCCAGGAAGAAAACTCATTTCCCTCGAACTTGAGGACCTCATAAAGCTTTGGGCAGGAGTGGTTTCTCAGGGACTGCGCCTTTTTTCGGGCTTCCTCGATTTCTTTTTCAAGCTCGTTCCTGAGGGCGTAGAGGGCAGGGTCTTTTGTCCGTTTGTGTTTTTCCGAGGCATCTTTGAGTTCTTTTTCCTTTGAAGAGACTTCCCTCTCAAACTCAAGGAGGTCATAGGTGTTTTCCCCTTTTAGCTTACACTCCTCATAGTCGAGGTTCTCGGGACACATGGAGGTCTTGCCCTTGAAAACAATTGTTTTTATACTGTTGTCCCTGTTGATGTCCCGGGTCTCATGGATGAACTGGACCATTTGCTGGTGGACATTTGTGACTATGATTACGACCTTATTGAGTTTCTTCCCCACATGAAGAGCAGGAGCAAGGGAACTCAGGGTCTTGCCTGTCCCGCACGCCCCTTCAAAAAGCACGATTTTTTCCTGCAGGAGAGCCGAATGAATCTTCTCCATGGCTTCTGCCTGGTTTGGGTAGCAGCTTTTTTTTGTAAAATATCGCATGTATCCGTTCTTTTGCATCATACGCTTAACCCTGATACCTCTCCGGTTTCCTGAACCCTGAACAGTCCATCGGAATTTATTCATTTTGAGACTTTATTAATTTATTTATTTATATATTAGTTATTTATATATTTATATAATAGTTATTTATATATTTATATAATAGTTATTTATATATTTATATACTTATATATTCGTCATTTATATATTTGTATAATTACATATTTATTTAGGTATTTATATATTTATGTATTATACTGGGGAACATACAGTTCCTCTTAATATCTTTCTGAGAACTGTCATTAACCATCTTTAAGAACCATAATTAACTATCGCCCACGACAGTAAATAAATATTTTGAAACCCGTTATTATAGTTATTTTTGAGGGATATTTTCAGAGAACTATTATTATGAGAATCATTAAATCATTTATACTGTCTACCGAATAAGCCAGATAAAAACCGATCCCTGGTACTATACCAACACAGAGGGAGAGGATTTATTTTTACTTGTTGAGTGGTGTGTAATTGCTTGACCAGTTATCCGAAGGCAGACGAAAGACAGACGAAAGATAGCCAGATAAAGTTTTCCGGCCTTATCTTCCAATTTCATAAAACCATAACATCGATAAGACTATATTCAATTAACTGTTCTTGTAAGTTTCATACTCTAATATAAAAACAATTAGAAATAAAATGTGGGAACAGTTCTGAGGAATTAAAGGATGGACGAAAGAAGCCGGATGCTGGCAGAAGAAAAAATCGGAAAACTTCTTTTTAAATTGTCATTGCCCGCAACTATAGGAATGCTTGTACAGGCTTTCTACAATCTTGTGGACACGGTATTCGTAGGCAGGGCCTATGGAACCGAGAGCATCCAGGCAATCGGAGGAATTGCAGTTGCATTCCCTATCCAGATGATCGGAATGGCTGTAAGCCTTGCTATCGGCATCGGAGGAGCGTCCATCATATCTCGCCGCCTTGGGGAAAGAGATACGAAAAAAGCCGACAAAATTTTTGCAAACCTGATCTTCCTTTCCATTTTTTCGAGCTTACTGATAACAGGAGCAGGGCTTCTCTATATCGTACCCCTCCTAAAAATGTTCGGGGCAACTGACACTATTCTCCCTTATGCCCTTGAATACCTGGGAGTAATCCTTTCCGGCACTGTCCTGTTTTCACTTGCAATGGTAACAAATGCTGTTGCCCGTGCCGAAGGGAATGCAAAGGTTGCCATGAAATCCATGATGATGTCCGGGGGTCTCAATATAATACTTGACCCCCTCTTTATTTTTGGCTTTGGGATGGGAATTAAGGGAGCTGCTGTCGCAACTGTTCTGGCCCAGGCAATAGGAGTACTTTACATTGCCCACTACTTCCTGAGTGGGAATAGCACACTCAATTTCCACCCTACTGATCTTAGGCCGGACAGCAAAATCATAAAAGAAGTCCTGGAAATCGGGGTATCCCCCTTTGCGCGAAACGTATCAAGTAGCTTCATGGTAATAATCCTGAACAACCTCCTTGCCTTCTATGGAGGAGACATAGCAATTGCTGTTTTCGGGATAATTAACAGGCTCCTGATGTTTACCTTCATGCCCATGTTCGGAATTATCCAGGGTCTTCAGCCGATTGTAGGCTTCAATTACGGAGCAAAAAACTTTGAGCGTGTAAGGGAAACTGTAAAGCTTGCCATCCTCACCACCACAGTTATGTCCATTGCAGGTTTTCTGGTACTCTACATGTTTCCGGAGCAGCTTTTCGGGATATTCAGTGGAGACCACCAGCTGATAGTTGAAGGAAAATACGCCGTAAGAATTGTGGTGCTGGCAACCCCCCTTGTGGGTTTTCAGGTCGTTGGAGGGGCTCTTTACCAGGCGCTCGGCAAAACAAGACCCTCCCTATTTTTATCCATGTGCAGGCAGGTGCTTTTCCTGATCCCGCTGGTACTTATACTCCCTAGGTATCTGGAGCTCTTCGGGGTCTGGGCAGCCTTCCCTCTTGCAGATACCCTGGCTTTTGCAGTAACCCTATTCATGGTAATCCAGGAGTTCAAACTGCTTGCTGAAAAAGGAAAAAATGTGATAATTGACCCGGTTGAAGGGAATTTACCTGCTTTAGGGAATTTACCTGCTTCAGGAAAGTGACCGCTACTGAAAAAACAGTTAATGTGAAATCCCATCAGCGGTTTTTACTTCCTCATTTTTATCAAGAATGTACTCCCTTTCAAGGTACCCATTTCCCCATTCAAATAGAGCATCCAGAACCGGAAGCACGGTTTTTCCAAATTCAGTCAGAGAGTATTCAACCCGGGACGGGATTTCAGGATAAGCCTCCCTGAGGACAAGCCCATCTCCTTCGAGTTCCCTAAGCTGTTTTGTGAGCATTTTGGGAGAAATCCCCTGCATGCTTCGCTTGAGCCCTGAAAATCGCAGTTTCTCCGCTCGCAATTGCCAGAGGATTAAGGGTTTCCATTTACCACCTATTACGTCCAGAGTCACTTCAACAGGGCAATGATAGTGTTTATTATTTTGTGCCTCGTTTACCATAAACTTTCATACTATCCTTTTTATTACTAAGTATCCGAATTGCATATATGGCATATAAATATAGTTATTGTAGATTAAATATTGGCAAATGCACGTTACTGCCAGAAAAGACTCTATTTTGTTAAAAAAGGCTCAAATTAACAGATGAAAGGTGTCAAAATGAAAGTTATAGGTATAGTTGGAAGTCCCCGAAAGAACGGAAACACGAATATCCTTGTCCAGCAGGCCCTTGAAGGCGCAGCAGAAGCTGGAGCTGAGACCCGGAACTTCTTCCTCAATGAGATGAACTACAAAGGCTGCCAGGGCTGCAACTACTGCAAGAGCCATGATAAGTGCAAGCTTGAAGACGACCTTATGGAATTATTCGATGAACTTGCAGCAGCTGATGGCGTTGTATTTGGCTCTCCAATTTACTTTGGCCAATTTACAGGCCAGATGAGGATTTTCCTTGACCGCTGCTATTCCCTCATAAACGCAGACTTTTCCTCTCGCATCCCTGCAGGGAAAAAGGCTGTGATAGTAGGAACTCAGGGAATGCCTGACCCAGCCGCTTTCAAAGGGGTCTATGCTGAGTTCGCAGGACAGATCTCAAACTTCATGGGCATGGAGGTAAAGGATACGATAGTAGGAGTAGGATACCACGCCCCCGGAGAGGTAAAAGACGATTCCGGACTTATGGAGAAAGCGAAAACCGCAGGTTTAAACCTGTTAAAGTAAACAGGCATTAAAGAAAAAAAATTAAAGTTGCGCTAACACCCCCACTACAAACAATGGGGGATGTTCGCGCCTTCTTTCCAATTGTCAGAAACACCGGACTTATTAATTTCTTGACATATTAGCGAATGAAATATTCGAATTAATAGAAAAAACAGGCTCCCTGTAGCAATAAAAAATTATAAAGAAGGGATGAACCTACGACTGAAGATCTGAAAAAGGCTCTCCTGCAAAAATGCGAAAGCATGGATATACCCATGGTAGGGGTTGCCAGTATTGAAAGATGGAATAACCCTCCTTTTTTGCCGTGGGTGCCTGAAGAATTCTATCCCCATTCCATATATCCAGAAGCAAAATCAGTGATAGTTATTGGATTGCCGATCCCTCTGCCGGTGCTGGAGACATCCCCCTCGATATATTACCGCGAACTGTACAATACTGTAAATACCTTGCTGGATCAATATACGTATCGGCTTGCCAATTTCCTGACCAATAAAGGATATCCATCTGTTTTTGTACCGAGAGACGGGTACGGAAACATTCAGGTACTCCTGGAAAATCCCATTGCATTCTTTTCTCACAGGCATGCTGCTTTTCTCGCGGGTCTGGGGACCTTTGGAGTAAATAATACGATCCTTACACCGGATTATGGCCCCAGAGTCCGTTTCGGTTCAATTCTGTCCACGGCTGAACTTCCTCCAGATCCAATGCTGAAGACTCAGCTTTGCACCCGATGTATGCGTTGTGTAAAAATGTGCCCGGCAAATGCTCTGAATAAGGAAGATTACCCCAGCGGACTGACAGACAGGAAAGCCTGTTCCTCATATAGTGCTGAATTAAACAAGCGTTACATCTCACCGTGTGGAATATGTATTAAGGTCTGCCCTGTAGGAAACGACAGAGTGCGATATAAAAGGGAGGACAATGCAATATATGTGGATAGAGATCTTTTTGCCAGCCATCATAAAGCCTGGGAGCATGTCAGGTCTTATGGCGGAAAAAATCCGTAATTAGCTGAGATAAAACGGGCAAAAACAGTAAAACAGAGGGAGAGAAAACTGCAGAAGCATTTTCTCATCCGGATCTCTCAGGAATAAATAAGGAGTCTGAATATGGAAACTCTTGAAGCAATCCACACTCGCCGAAGTATTAGAAAATACACTGACAGGCCAGTTCCGGGAGAGCTGGTAACCAAACTATTGAGAGCAGCAATGAGTGCTCCATCCGCAGTTAATGCCCAGCCCTGGGTCTTTATTGTTATTGATGACCGGAAACTCCTGGATGAAATTCCCACATACAGCCCCTATGCAAGCATGTGCAGGGAAGCTCCTCTTGCAATCCTGGTCTGCGGGGATACGACTCAGGAAAAAGCCCCCGGGTACTGGGTTCAGGACTGTTCGGCAGCCATTCAAAACCTCCTGCTCGCAGCTCACGATTTTGGGCTTGGAGCGGTCTGGACAGGGATTTTTCCCATGACAGATAAGGTTAAAGGCTTCCGGAAAGCTTTTGGACTGCCTGATCACGTATTTCCTCTTGGACTTGTACCTATCGGCTATCCGGCTCAAAAACCAGAACCTCAGGACCGGTACAGGGAAGAGAAAGTTTACCACAACAGGTACGGTCAGAAGAAAGAATGATGCTGTAATACTGGCAGAATCAAGAACTGAAAGAATCAAGACTCTTTACAAGCTGGTGATTTTATTGACGATAAGAGTTGTTGCAAAAAACCAGGTCAAACCTGATAAAATTCAAGAATATATGGATTTGTGTAAAAACCTTGTTGAAGAATCATTAAAAGAAGAAGGCTGCATAGAATATGGGTTGTATCAGGAATTAGAAAATCCAGGAATCCTGACGATATTAGAAGAATGGAAAGATAAAAACAGCCTGGACGAACACTTAAACTCCAATCATTTCAAAGAAATATTTCCTTTACTTTCAGAATATCTTGAAAAAGAAACTGAAATTGACATATACAAAAAAAAGCTGTGATTTATCTAATTTGACGGCAAAATCATAAAATTCCTCAAATTCGACTCCCATTCGTTTTTTGAAGGAGTTCCATCAAACATATAAGATATAAATGCGGAAATTAATCGGGGGATATAAACAATGAAAGTCGTCGCATTTAACGGAAGCCCACGGAAGGAAGGCAATACAGCCTTTCTCATAAAGCACGTCCTTGAAGAGCTTGAAAAAGAAGGGATCGAAACCGAGACAGTGCAGGTAGGGGGAAAAAGTATCCACGGCTGTACAGCCTGTACAAAATGCTTTGAAAACAAAGACCGAAAGTGTGTAATTGACAAAGACATCGTCAATGACTGCATTGAAAAAATGTTTGAAGCCGACGGCATAATCCTTGCCTCACCCACATATTTCGCAGACCTGACACCTGAACTCAAAGCCCTTATAGATAGGGCAGGGTTTGTTGCCATAGCCAATGGCGAAATTTTCAAGCGGAAAGTAGGAGCAGCTGTAGTGGCAGTCAGGAGAGCTGGAGCTGTCCATGCTTTCGATTCTATCAACCACTTCTTTACGATTTCCCAGATGATAATTCCAGGATCCAATTACTGGAACATAGGGATAGGACTTGCTGAAGGGGATGTCGAAAAAGACGAAGAGGGCATCCGGACCATGCAGGTTCTGGGACAGAATATGGCATGGCTTTTGAAAAAACTCAATGCGTAACTTTTACTCCTGGCTAATGTGTAATATTTAGTTGAAGGTTCTAAGGCCCGCTATGCGGTTTGCTTGCGATAGAAAACCTGGCTAATGTGTAATATTTAGTTGAAGGTATAATTTATAGCACTCCCTGAAAAATTCAGAATATAATAATATCACTACATACCAGGAAACAACCTTTTTTGCCTCAAAGAAAGAGGCAGCCTTACTTATTTATTCAGGGAAACGAATTTCATGAATAGAATTAGGGGGAATAAAATGAAAATTCTTTATATTTACGCACACCCTGAGCCAACATCCTTCAATGCCGCCCTGAAAGACACAGCTCTCGCTGCCCTGAAAGAAAAAGGCAACGAAGTAAGACTGTCAGACCTTTACGCAATGAGCTTCAATCCTGTGCTCAATGCAGGGGACTTCACAGAACGAAAAAAGCCGGATGTTTTCAAGCCATTCCTTGAAGCAATCCATGCCTCGAAAACCGGAGCTTTTGCACCTGACATAAAAGAGGAGATGGAAAAAGTAAAGTGGGCAGACCTCCTCATCTTTCAGTTCCCGATATACTTCACGTCCATGCCCGCGATAATGAAAGGCTGGATAGACAGGGTCCTGGCTCCGGGCTTTGGATTCAACCCTATCACAAACAGCGCCTACGAAACCGGGCTCCTGAAAGGAAAAGCTGCAATGATTGCCACCACTACAGGGGCTTCGCAGGAATGGTACTCCGATGGAGGGGAACACGGGGACCTTAACAGGCACCTTGAATCCGTCACTCACTGCGTTTTTGAGTATATGGGGATGAAGGTACTGCCATCCCATATTATCTACGAGGTGAGCAGCCTTTCAAAGGAAAAGGGGGCTGAAGAACTCAAGAGATATAGAAATAGAATATTTGAACTTTAAATATAGAGGAAAACGCCTTCATTTCGATTTTTGAGAATTCGGGCCTGGTGGGCAGCCTGAACCTCACAATACTTTTATATAATATTTGCACGGAATATTATTATAAAAAACTATATTAACCGTTATGTGTGTTCAGACATATCATTGAACTTCCATCCGAAGAGGTATTTGAATGAAAAAAGTCTGCGCATTCATAATTATTATGATACTGGCAATAGCCCTGGCTGGTTCCGGGTGTGCTGAAAAAGGAGCATCTACACCTGTTTTGGAAAACCAGGGAAAAGAGTTTGAGGGAAGACAAATCACGGTTTGTTCCGGAGCCGGGCTGATAAAACCCATGACCGAGTTGATCGGGAATTTTGAAAACGAGACCGGGGCAGATGTTGAGGTGCGCTACGGAGGAAGTGCCGAAATATTCGGAATTCTGACCTCAAAAGAGTGTGATGTTTTTATTCCCGGAGATTACTACTACACCAAACAGGCTATGGACAGGAATTATGTTTTCAATGACAGTGTGACAAACCTGACCCTGCATATTCCGGTAATTGCAGTTCCTGATAAAAACCCGGCAAACATAAGCGGGCTTGAAGACCTTGGAAAACCCGGAGTAAAACTGGCTCTCGGAGACCCCAACGGACCTGCAATAGGCAGAGTCTCGGAAGCAATCTGTGAAAAGGCAGGCATACTTCCCGAAGTTGAGAATAACACAATTGTCAAAACTGCGACCGTAAATCAGCTTCTCATCTACGTTGTATCCGAAGAAGTGGATGCAACAATTATCTGGGAGGACATGGCAAGCTGGAGTGAAGCCAACGGAAAACTCGAAATTATCCAGATTCCCGAAGAACAGAATAAAGTAAAAACCATACCAACAGCAGTTTCCGTATATACCGAAGATACTGAACTGGCAGAGGCTTTCAACACTTACATTGCTGGAGAAGAGGCAGAAAAGACCTGGGAAAAATGGGGCTTTGAGCCATGCAATTCTTAAGATCCCCGGGAATGAACAACTCCTGGTTCAGGAACCTCACCGTAGGCATTGCCTTCTTCTTTACTTTTTTGCTTTTTTCATCCATAGGGGTTCTGCTCTTCGTCCTTAAACCCTCGGAAATCATCTCAGCTCTGCTTTCAGAAGAGATGGCCTATTCCATGAAACTTTCCATGCTTACCTCATCAGCTTCGACACTTTCTGTCATGTGCTGTTCAATCCCAACAGCTTATGCCCTTTCCCGTTATTCTTTTCCGGGAAAAAGTATTGTAAAGGCAGTACTCGGGCTTCCTATGGCGTTTCCTGAACTGGTCATGGGCCTTGCCCTCCTGCTTCTTTTCGGACACGGGTTTCTCGGACCTTACCTTGAGATGGCAGGAATAAAGGTGATATTTAGCAAGTTAGGAATAGTGGTCGCCCAATTTTTTGTCGCATTTCCTTATGCTGTAAGGGTTATCTACTCCACTTTTGAAGACATCAACCCGCGGTACGAACAGGTCTCAAGGAGTTTTGGGTATGGGGAATTCGAAACTTTCAGGCATGTGACCCTCCCGATGGCAAGGAGCGGGCTCTTTGCTTCGAGCGTTATTACCTTTGCCAGGTGCATTGGGGCTTTTGGAGCCGTCCTGGTGCTTGCAGGAGGCTCTTACATGCATACCGAAGTCCTGCCTGTGACCCTTTACCTGAACATCTCCTACGGGAACCTGGAAATGGCAATCACAAGCGGAATTTTGTTGATGGGAATTGCTTTTCTTGCAATCCTTAGTTTCGAGAGGTTCGAAGGAGGTAAGATGTGAGTTTCCTTGAGATCAGAGACCTCTGCCTTGACGTTGGGGGTTTCGAACTCAGCGGAATAGGACTCAAAGCCGAAAAAGGGGACTATCTGGCGCTAATAGGCCCCTCCGGCAGCGGAAAGTCCCTGATCCTTGAAACCGTAATAGGCTTTTACGGACCCGAAAAAGGTCGGATTATCCTGGAAGGAAAAGATATTACTGACCTTCCTCCCGACATGAGGCATATCAGCATAGTGTACCAGGACCACATGCTTTTTCCCCACATGAACGTTTTCGAAAACATAGCATATGCCCTCAGGAAAAAGGTACGGGACAAAAAGCAGATAGAAGCCGAAGTAAAGAAGGTTGCTGAAGTCCTCGGGATAAGCGAACTCCTGCACAGAAAACCAACTACCCTTAGCGGAGGAGAAAAGCAAAGGGCAGCCCTTGCAAGAAGCCTTGTTGCCAGACCAAAGCTGCTCCTTCTTGACGAACCCTTCAGCGCCCTTGATACAAGAACACGGGAAAAGTTAAGGGAGATGCTGAAAAAGGCAATTGCGGACTACAGCACCACTGTCCTGCATGTGACCCATGATTTTGAAGACGTCTGGGCCCTGGCAAACCGGGTGGTTGTCATAAGAAAAGGGGAAGTTATGCAGGCAGGAGACCCAGAATCTGTCTTCAAGCGGCCTTCTCCGGATTTCGTGGCCGAGTTTCTGGGCACCAATGTGCTGAAAGGAAAAGTAAAGGCTCTTAAAGGAAAACTCGCAGTAGTTGAAGCCGAGGGTCTGGAAATCTATTCTGCAGACCCCGCAGAGCCCGGAGAAGAGGTCACTGTCTCCATCCGCCCGGAAGAGATCATTCTTGCCAGAGAGACTGTGGAAAGTTCGGCCCGGAACATTTTGAAAGGAAGAGTTTCGGGAATTTTCAAAAAAGAACACCTTGTCGTGGTCGAAATGAAGATGGGAAATGCTGGAATTAAAGCCGTGATTACGCCGACTTCATGTGAAATACTCGGGCTCGAACCGGGCAGGGAAATCTATTCCGTGTTTAAAGCTTCAAATGCCAAGATAATAAGGTAAACACGATCGAAGATAAACTAAAAGCATTCAAAATGAACATTGATCGGGAACAAAGAAAGGGATATGAAAAAACCAGCATCAAGGAAAACATCAAGAAAAATGTCAGGAAAAATATAAGGGAAAACGTCAGGAAAAACGTAAAAAAAATGTCAGGAAAAATGTTAAGAAAAACGTAAAGAAAAATGTCAGGAAAAATGTTAAGAAAAACGTAAAGAAAAAGAAATATCAACATAAAAATAAAAATTTTTGAGGCAAAGCATGATAGACCTTTTTGACCTTTACTTTTACGAAGACTGCCCCTACCAGGATGAAAGTGCAGAACTGCTCAGGCTTGAAGGAAAAGGAACACTCAGGATCCGAACCAGGGAAGCCGGAGTCTGCGCCTGTGCCGAGGACTTGGCCAAATATTATGAAAAAAAGGGCCTTATAGTCCTGAAATACCTCAGAGATGGAGAAAAATTTGAACCTCAGGACAGCATATTTGAAGCCAAAGGAGACCTTAAAACCCTTTTCAAATTGTGGAGGGTTTCTCAGACTTTCCTTTCCATCATGTGTGCCATAGCAGGCAAAACCTCTTCGTTCGTAAGCGCAGCCAGAAAAGCAAACCCTGATCTTATAATTGCAACAAGCCGAAAGACCCATCCCGGGTCCCGGATATTTGAGCTCAAAGCCGTTCGAGCAGGCGGAGGAGACATTCACAGGAACTCCCTCAGTGATTCCATCCAGCTCAGCCAGAACCACCTGGAAGTTGCCGGAGAACTGGGAGAGCTCAGGGCTATGAAGAAAATAGAAATCGAGCCCAGGTCAAGAGAAGAAGCATTCAAATATGTCGAAATGTCGGATATCATGCTCCTTGACCACCTTTCTCCAGAGGAATTGCGGGAACTCGGACCCGAACTTAAGAAATTAAACCCTAAACTCGAACTTGCAGTGGGAGGTATCAAGGCAAAAATGATTCCTGAATACGCCCCTCTTGTTGATATTATCGTTATAAGCGCTCCCTATTACGCAAATCCCCTTGACTTTACAACGAAGATCGAAAGGACATAAGAAAAAGAGAAGAAAAAAGGAGGGAGAAATGATAGAAATGAAAAAAACGAACGAGGAAGGAGAAAAAGAAACTGGAATCCTGTCCTCCCTCGTAAGTGCGCTCAAAAAAGACCTGGGACCAGCCCTTGAAGAAATCGAAGTAAAGGATGTCAGGATAGGGCTGGCCTATACCGGAGTCCTGCTTTCCGAAAACTACGGAGGTGTTGCCTGCACTCCCCTCAACGAGTTTTCCTGCTGCCCTGCTCTGGGTTTTGTAGATACCCTGCAAGGTAAAACTGCGAATAAAATACTTGAACTTGCCCTGTCAGAAAACCCCCTTAAAGCAGCAGTAGGAGTGGCAACCATAAATGCACTTTCCCATATGCTCCATGACCTGGAACCCGAAAAATTCCAGCGTTCCAGCTCGGACATCCTGGACCTCATAAAGCCCGGAGACAGGGTTGCAATGATTGGCTATTTCGGCCCACTCGTCCCGAGAATCATGAAAATAACCGAGAAACTCACGGTCCTCGAAAAACGTGAAATCGAATCCCCTCAAACCAGGACCCTCCCTTCGGAAAAAGCCAGAGAGATCCTCCCCTCATCGGATGTGATCATCCTCAGTGCAAGTACTCTCGCAAACAGGACCTTTGACGAACTTCTTTCCCTCCGGGGTGCAGCAAGGGAAGTAATCCTGCTCGGCCCAAGTGCTCCTCTCTACCCGGAACCCTTCTTCAAACGAGGAATTACAGCAGTAATGGGCACCCGGATCACTATCCCTGAGACCATGCTTACCATTGTCAGCGAAGCAGGAGGAACGAAAAAACTTCACAAGTATTGCGGAGAGAAGGTTGCGTTTAGAAGAAAGTAATGAGATAGCCGTTTTAGGACTCAAAATAGAACCCTGAGAAGGTTTGTATATATTGATTCTTAATCCCCATGCTCTCACCGGCTGACGAAGGAAGCCGGCCTTTTCCAAAAATAAATGAAAAAGATGAACCAGAAAGAAATTGAAAACGAAAAACGACAGAAAAAACGAACAACAACAGATTCGAAGATTTAACCGCTTCCGATCTTATCATCTTAATCCCTTTCCTCATTTCCTGACCCCTGATTTCTTTTCCCCCACCCCTGTAGTAAATTGTAGAGTATTGGGCTGAAATAAGCAGTTATGAACGCTTGACGATCAAAAGCAATAAAAGCCCTAAGATGGCCATTATTGAAGTAAAGCCAGGCATCTGATTGGTTGTCTCATTAACAGCAGTCTCTTCTTCATTACCTGATAAGTTGGCGTCATCACTTTCATTCACATTTGGGATCTCATCTTCTGGTAAAAGTTCTTCAGCTTCTGTTATATATCCTATAAACTCAAAAACGACTGGTGCGTCGCTTACGCCTTCCTGTTCGCAGCGGACATCTATTACTTGATATATTTCATCAATTAGTGATTCATTTACTTTTTCGGAACTGTATCCCTGGAAACCTACTAGTAAATATCCATTGATGTTAGTTCCAAAACTGTTCACAGGGCCGCCGAATTCGACAAAATACGGCATAATTCCTGTATCAGTATTATAAGGATTACAGAGTGACCGACTACACTGAACAAGTGAATCTGTCCATTCCACTTTTTCACTGGCATCAGTAATTACAGGCATTGTTCCTCGAGTAGCTATGAACCCGGATTCATGTTTAACTTCTCCAAAAACATGAGGACCATAATCCGGTAATGGGAGAGCCTCCTCGTCCTGCGCCCACATAAAGACAACGGGGATCTCACTTATTCCCTCCTGCTCTTGACAATAATCCTCAATTTTCTGATATATCCCGTCAATTCTTGAGTCATTTACTTCTTCTTTATAGGCAGAGCCCAGTTCGATTATTATTACATCACTGGCGGCAACGCTGCTTATTGAGCGGTCAAATTCGGAATATGACGGACCTATTCGGTTAAGATTTAGCCAGCAGTCTACAATTGAATTTTTCCACTCCTGATCAATTGTTTCCGGTATGGTTCCCCTATAGGCTATGAAAGAGGGATCATTTGCAAATCCCTGTATGGAAGCAGAGATTTCATTATATTCAGAATAATTCAGTTCGCTATCATCTGCACTTGCAGAAACGCATAGAAAAATAGAAACAGAAATGATAAGTATCAGCCATTTTCCAATGTTCCTTCTTTTGAGCACTATAATCAGACCTTATTAGTTATTTTAGAGTTCTAACTACTACTATTGTTTGGAATTAATCTCAAAATCAAACATTTGCGAGTTTGTGAAAAAAGAAATATTCAGGTAGCTTGATGTTCTATGCTACTTGCTTTAGAACTCAACTGCACAATTTTTTTTACAGAATACACTAGCAGAGCATAAGACATTTTATAAATTTTCTAATATGTATACATATTCGCTTAAAACGGGAAACTATGACTCAAAAGCTACATAATTTTTTTGCAACCATATTGATTCAAATTTATAATAAATTAGGAGGAAATTCATATTTAGAAACAGAGAGAAAAACAAAACAGGAAAATATGAACATTAAAAAATAGATTTGAAGAAGGTTTAACCGGCAAAGAAATTTATATATAGCCACGAATATAAAAAACAATTTAGTGCCTTTTTACAGTTTTGAGTTGTTTTGGGGAAAATAATTATCTGTTTGCATGGAGCTTAAAATGGAAGGAATTGAAGTCAGAGAATTATTACCATCTGAGTACAAAGAATGGGATCTACTTGTAGAAGAAGCTCAACCAGGTACACTCTTTCATACCAGTGACTGGCTTGAAATTTGCAGGGATGTCCTGTCAAAAGATCTAAAAATCTACGGCTGTTTCAGAAACGGCGAGCTTGTGGGAGGATGCCCCCTTTTTGTAAAAAATATCAGGGGAATATTGAAAGTGGCAACTTCAACCTGTAGAATGACCAGCTACAGTGGACCTCTTATAAAAGAGAGTGCCAGCACGAAAGCTAGCAAACGCATGCAGGAAACTCACGAAATCCTCAATCCCCTAAGGGAATTTCTCTGTAAGCAGGGATTTGACAGCATTCATCTAACGTTCGCTCCAGGTTTTGAGGATATAAGGCCGTTTACGTGGAATGGATGGGATTCCGCCGTGCATTACACCCATTACCTGTATCTGAAAGAAAACATAGACAGCAATCTTTCAAGGGAAAGACAGATGGAACTTAAAACTGCAACTGAGGCAGGACTTAAAACCAGGGCATTGAATGACCCTGAAACATATTACCGTCTGCTTTCACTTGCCTATGAGAAACAGAAACTGGAACCTCCTCTTCCAGAGGAGTTTTATGAAAGAGTATTTAAGCTATTTCAGGAAAAAAACATTGGATACATGTTTGTCTCAGAGACTCCCGAGGGTGAAGCTGTTGCAGCTCACTTAAACCTGTACGGAAAGAAATGTGCTGTAATCTGGACCGCAGCCCTGAACCCTGATTTTGCTCATCTGGGCCCAATTGCTCATCTGTATTATAATGAATTTCTTGACCTGAACTCCCGAGACTTCAAATACATGAACGTAATGGCAGCAAATATTCCTGCATTTGTGGATTTTATTATGGGCTTTTCTCCTGAGCTGATTCCATACTATAGTGTGACCCTGGAGAGTAAAAAATATTCAATCGCGAAAACTCTATACAAAACCACTCGTGAACTACCACTCTGCTAAAGACTGAGTGGCTTCTTGGTTCATTCCTCCCTCTATTGAGGGCAAGTCCCCAAGCTCATCCCCGTAGTCCCTACGGTGTCATAATCCAATTAGATTCTGATCTATGAGAGCGAATTTTTTGATATTGATAGCGGCATTAATGTCTCTATGGTGTTTGGTTTTACAGTCTGGACAAATCCATTCTCTGTCTTTTAGCTGAAGCTCTTTATTGTGGTATCCACACACACTACATAGCTTAGAAGAGGGTTCAAATTGTCCTATTCTCAGGACGGTTTTTCCAAACCATTGAGCCTTATATTCCAACTTTGTTACAAAACTACTCCACGCAGAATCACTTATAGCCTGTGCTAAGTGATGATTCTTAACCATGCCTTTAACATTTAGAGTTTCCAGAGCTACAGCTTGGTTTTCGCTAACAAGTCTAAAAGAGAGTTTGTTCTGGAAGTCATTTCTCTGATTTGTTATTTTGTCATGGAGTACAGCAAGTCTTCGTTTAGCTTTTGCCCTGTTCTTAGAGCCTTTCTGTTTCCTTGAGACTCTTTTCTGTAATACTTTGAGCCTTTTAAGAGAGTTTTTCAAGTACTTTGGATTCTCAACCTTTTCTCCTGTTGAAAGGACAGCAAAGTCTTTGATACCTACATCAATTCCTACTGTTGTTGATTCTGTGAAAGCTCCCTTTACTGGAAGTTCTTTTCCATCTTCAACAAGGATACTGATGTAGTAATGTCCTTTACATGTCCTTGATACCGTAGCCGTTTTAGGCTCTCCTTCAAACTTCCTGTGAAGAACTGCTTTAATTGGTTCTATTTTAGGAAGCTTGATAGTATTATTTTCAAAGTTTACAGTGTAGTGTTGAGGTACAGGGAAAGACTGTATCGGATTTCTTTTTTGATTTGAACTTTGGAAACCCTGTTTTCTCTCTAAAGAATCTAGTGAAAGCGGATTCAACCTGCTTAGTCATCCCCTGTAATGATTGAGAGTTAACTTCTCCTAACCACTCATTAGAAACCTTTAGAGTAGGAATTAATTTGTTTAAGTCAAATCTGGAAATTGATTCCCCTGTCTGCTCATAAGTTTTAATTTTCTGGTCAAGTGCCCAATTATAGACAAATCTACAGCTACCTATATGCTGATTCAATTGAATAGCTTGTGTAGTTGTAGGATAGAGTCTAAATTTGAACGCTTGCATCATACAAAGGTATTATATGCTTTAACAACATATATACTTTTTGGTAAATACGAAGTATGAAACACGGAACCATAGCAAATTTTTGTTAATGTATCATGTTATTTTTGTTTGCAAATACCGAAAAGTCATACTTGAACCAATTAGCGAAGAACTCAAACAGATTATGAGTGACATTTCAAAAGAGTCTAACTTTGAAATCCTTGAAATGGAAACTGACAAAGACCATATTCATTTCTTGATCAAGAGTGAGCCGAAAGTTAGCGTTTTGTCAATTGTCAGAAAATTGAAACAAGAATATACTAACAGGTTATGGAAAACTCAAAAAGAATATCTGAAAAAGTATTATTGGGGTGAGAATACGTTATGGAGTGATGGTTATTTTGCGTCTACTATCGGAAATGTGAGTAAAGAGGCGGCAGAATATTACATACGGAATCAGGGTTGAAGTTGACGCTTATATCCCCTGAGCTAAAGACTCAGGGGTTTTACGCTTCTTCATATAAAGAAACGTATTAATAAAAAAATTCCTTAAAAAGTAAAAAGAGAAGACCATAGGCGTCAACCGATGGATGATGCATAGAAGGATGATACATAAAAAATACATTGACATGAGAAGTTGCAAACAACATTCGCTATCTGCAACCCCTGATCATTTGTATACTTCAGCGTTCAAACTGTCTGGTCCAAATTTCTTATTCAATGTAGTATGTGACCTGTACTGACATTGAAACGGTAGACTCGCCTGGCTGAACCGGAGTGGAAACTGCTCCTGAGCCCTTTTCTACCGTTTCCATATCGTAATCGTAATATACCCTGGAACCACCGTTTTCACTTACAGATGAGGTCTGCACGCCAGTTATCTCAACCCCCAGGCTCTTAGCAAGCGTAGCGGCTTTTGATGATGCATCAGCGACTGCCTCATTCATCAGGTCTTCACGAAGCTGTTTTTGCATATCATCGGATACTGAGAAGGAAATGCTTCCAATCTCATTAGCTCCGGCGGCTGTGGACCTGTCAATGATCTCACTCAGGTTGTCGAGCTTCGTGGTTGTGATCTGCACGCTGTTGGATGCAGAGTAACCTGTGATTGTTTGTTCTTTATCATAATTGTATATAGGGTACACAGAAACATAGGATGTCCGTATTTCCTTATCCAGCAATCCCATTGCTTTGAGTTCTGCTATTACAGCGCTCATGAGAGCTGCGTTTTCATCGGACGCTTCCTTTGCAGTTGCAGACTGAACTACAACACCTATGCTCAATGTTGCTGTGTCAGGGACGATTTTCTGTTCAGCATACCCACTCATGGAAATAGTATTTTCCATATCTTTTTCGGACCCACTCTGAGAAATAGCGTATATCGTTGCTGACATCAGCACCAGAACAATTGATAGTGCAATGATAACGTAATAAGATTTATCGTTTTTATTTTCCTGTGACATATTCACATACTCCTTGTTCAATACTTTGTTAACTGCGATTCAGCCAATTCTAGCAAATAATAGATGTATGCGCACATATTAAAGAATTCCTTAAACTTCAACTGCGGTCGCAGTTATCACAGTCACCTAGTATTGAAGGAAAAATAGACATAAGGTAATGGAAAGAGGAAGGGGGTGAAAGATGAAAAAAGGGGCTCTGTGGAAAGGGCGAAGCAAGGGAAGTTGTTCTGCCAGGACCGAGCGCTCCTTTCTATCCGGAACCCTTCTTCAAAAAAGGAATTATAGAGGTAATGAGCACCAGGATCACTGTCCCTGTGACCATGCTTATAGTTATCAGCGAGGCAGGGGAAACAAAAAAAGCTGCACAAATGCTGCGGGGAAATGGTTGCTTTTAGAAGAAACTCACAATATTAGAAAAGTAGGATTGGAAAGTATGAAATACCGTACTGTATCTTATCAAAAAATAAAAGGGGATTTGCCCCCTTTTCCATTACTTTTCTTCCCTGGTGCAGAAAGAAAAAAACCTGTAAAAGAATTACTTCCTTGCTTTAATCTTTGCAAAAAGCTGTTTTAAGGTATCTTCGTTGCTCTGGGTGAACTCGAAGGGAGAGCTTGTGAATGGCTCAAAGTGTACAGGCACATCGTCTAGCCTGTAGAAGGTCCCATCGCATTCCATTGCATCGATGACTCCAGGGAGTACAACATCCGAGGCAACTGTGGTCGGGCAGGGAGCGATGTCCAGGCAGACCATGGGGATTTCAGCGAGGTAAGAAGCGCAATCTGCAGGGATGTGGCAGACAAGGTCAGCGCACATTACAAGAGCTGCGTCCACGTCCTTTTCCCGCAACACGTCCACGGTTGTGTATTCACCGGGGTTGTAGCGCGGGTGGCCCCGCATGAAGTCAAGCCCGAAGGGGTAACCGTACATGTAGGAAGCGACCTGGTTAAAGCCTGCCACGTTGCAGTGACCACGGAGTGCACCCAGGGTGAACTTGGAATAATTGTTCAGTTCCTTTACCAGATTCATGGCAATTTCGGCATTCCTGTGCTTTCCGATTGAAGAAGAAAGCCCGAGCCCCACTGAGATGGCACCGAAGTTGCAGTTCTTCATCATATCGAGCATCTCTTCCATCACTGAGATGGGGACCCCTGTGACCTCTTCCACCGACGGATGAGGAGTTTTACCGTGGAGCAGGGTAAGAAGGGCACTTATCAGTTCATAGTCCGAGTTGGGCTTGAGCTGCACGTGCAGATCGGAAGCTTCTGTTGTTGGAGTCTTTCTTGGGTCTACAGTGATGATTGTCCTGTCGAAACGCCCACGTTTGGTCCAGTATCCACGCGGGAAGACTCCGTACCTGGACATTTGCCGCGGCATGGATTCAAGAGGGTTTGTTCCCCAGTAGACTATAAGGTCACCCCTGTTTTTCTTCTGCCCTTCGGTTGCGCCGACTTTTCCGGCTTCCTGGATTCCCATGGCTGTTGGCCCATGGCAGATTGTTGCATTGGAATCAACAATAGCACCCAGGTATTCTCCGATCTTGAGCCCGACTTCATGCGCTTCACAGGAGGTCTCACTGCCCATAAAGAGGAGGGGACGCTTTGCCGAAACAAGGATATCGGCAGCTTTTTCAAGGGCTTCGTCCCAGGCGGCAGGGGTAAGTTTCCCTCCATTTTTCATAAGGGGCTGCCTGAGCCTGTGGGAACTTACAACCTCCTTAAACTTGGCGTTTCCCATCTTACATGCATTTTTAGCTTCAATCTTTCCTTCTCCGAATTCAACCTGGATATCGTCGCAGGCCGCCCCGCAGACAGGACAGATTATGTTTTTGTAAATCATACTCACTGCCCTCCGACATAAACTTTAAGCACTACATCTTCGGCGCTCAGAACCTCTTCTTCTGTGGGCTCAACCTGCACGGGGGCGCCCTTATAGAGAGGAGAACCCGTAGAAAGGGTATCAGGATCGATGATAACATTGGACCAGATAGCCCTCGGCATGAACACATGCCCTGGCTGGACAGAATCCGTACATTTCGTATAGACCGCTACAGAATGCTTCCCATTCCGACTTGTAACCTTCACTTTTTCGGGGGAGCAGAGTGACAAGAAATCAACCGGGGAAAGCCAGCAGGATGCACATTCCGTGATATAATCGTCTGTTAACTTGTCCCCGCCTTTGGCAAGCCTGCCTTCATCAATCGTACTTCCGGTAATGAGTAATACTTCCATACCTCTCACCTCAGAGTTCCGGATTTGCATCTGCAGCTGCATAGAGCACTCCTTTTGCCCGCTTGCTGATTGCATAGTCCCCGGTAAACTTTTTGAATTTTCCAGATAACTCAACCCCACCCTGGGTGAAGCCATCTACCATACCTGTATATTCGAAACCCGGAGTAAAGCGTTCAATTACTCCCCCGACAACTATGGTACCGGCTGCCATTTCAACGCCAACGCAGCGAAGAGCTCTGCCTTTCACAACGATGAGCCCTCCATTCTGGCGAATCCCGCAGAAGCCTTCAACATTGCCTTCTACCAGGATTTCCCCACCGTCCATGCCGCCTCCAAGCTGGTGCCGCGCCGAGCCTTCGATCACGATACGCCCGCCTTTCATGCCGTGCCACTTGCCTCTGTAAGCACAGCCCACGTGGTCTCCAGCGTTGCCTTTAATGTGCAAGAGCCCGCCAAGCATTTCCATGCCTGCCCAGGAATCCGCATCTCCGGATACGAGGATCTCGCCTCCTTTCATCCCGGATCCCACATGCATACCTGTGGAACCCTCAATTTCAATATTTCCTGCACTCATACCTTCTCCGATCCTTTTGACCCTCTTTACATCGCCTTTTATGCGGATCAGAGTCTCAGCTGCAGAACTGCCTCCATTGCCTTTCACTTCGAAAAAGTCGGAAAGAGGATAGGTCTTTGGCCCCTGCCAGATAAGCAGGTTTCCGATTTCTTCAGCATTTTTGCCTGCAAAGGAGTCAGGAGTTATGGCATCTGCCTCCAGTTTAATGTCGATCTCTCTCTTAAGAATAAGAATTACTTCTGACATCACTTCACCTCTCACCGTTAACCTTTATGGGAGTCGGATTTTCCAGATACTTCTCTGAAGTCGGATAGTTGGCAAAGCCCAGAGTGTAGTACCTGAACCATTCATTAACGTCAGCCAGCATCTCCTTTTCCCGCTCGTCTTCTACGTGAACTTTGGAATAATAAGTACGCTTTTCGGGAACGGAAACGATCTCTCCCTTAGCAGCCACGATTTCTCCTCCCTTTATGGTGTATTCTGCCTTCCTGAAGGTCCTGAGGAGAGTCTCGTAGTTGTTCGGGTCAAGCTGCTGCGGATTTATGTTGTAGACTGTAACATCCCCATCTGCACCCACGCCAAGAGAGCCTTTTCTGTGAACCATTCCAATTGTCTTAGCAGGGTTAGCCCTGGTAAGAATCGCAAGGTCATAGAGAGAAAGTTCCCGGTTTACGCCTCCGAGTTCACTCCTGTCATTTGCCCATTTGTGGCACTCACTGAAGGTCTGCTTCCTGAAAGCTTCAGACATGAGCCAGGTCATGACCTCAGGATATTTCGTAAACGGCCCACCGTTAGGACTGTCCGTGGTCATTATTGTTTTCCAGGGGTCGTTGATAAGCAGGAGACATTCAAGTCCCATTGCCCACTGCAAACTGTGTACGGGGTTGGACTTGAGATAGGTAAAGGGAATGACACCTGAGCCGCATTCCATCTCAACATCGGTATTCGACCACTTGTTTCCTGTAAGTGTGTAAATGTCGTGAATAGCAGGTCCGTCTCCGGTCATAACTGTTGCTTCTCCGAAGGGAGTGCACCCACTATCGATTACCACATGGTCTTTGTTATTGATGTAGTCTGTAATATCTTTTACACCGGATTCGCAGTCTCCCCAGGTTGTGCCTGCAAAACTGTTGAACATCAGGTGGGTGAGATATACGGAACGATCTCTTGAAGGATCCATTTTAGTTTCTGCCCATTCCACGTCCATATTCTGCTTGGGCTTTACCCCGTCAGGGATTTTCAGGGAATCTTTGGTAATTGCATAACATCCCGGGTGACCCAGGTTGTTTGCATGCAGGTGGACAGGCATTGGCATTCCAAGCCGTTCATTGATCTCAGCAAGCCCTTTTATGACCTCTCTTGGAGTAATTTCAAAATGGATGTTAGCCTCATCAAGCGAACTTACGTTTTTACCCCAGCCCCAGTTTTCGACTCCTGCAGGGTTGACGCATTTGATCCCATAGGTCTTGTGAGTCTTCATCATCCAGGCAACATATGCAGCAGCCTTTTCTATGTCTCCGTCCCGGAGATAACGCATTAAGAAAAAGTTGTTCCCGAGCACCAGGTACCCACCCATGTCAAGAAGAGGAGTTGCCTTCATCTCCTCATGGGTGTGGCGGGCTTCAATAGGAGGAATTGCCGCTTCAAAGACCGTCGTGTAGCCCATTGCTGCGTAATCATATCCCTGTTTGTAGACCGAGGGAACAGTGTATCCTGAACCGGCATGGGTGAGTGAAGTTTTCTGGAGAGTCGCTTTATAGTGGTCTTCCGGCCTCATTAGCCTGCCGGCGTTAACCTTTGCACCTGCAACGTGAGAATGGGAGTCAACTCCTCCAGGCATTACCGTCATACCTGAGGCATCAATAACCTTTGCGTTTTTCAGTTCGGCTGCAGAAAGCTCTTTTACAACTTTTCCGTCCCTGATGAAAACATCCATTCTCTCCCCTTTTATTTCGTTGAGGGGGTCAAAGACGTATCCGTGCTTGATTGCAATTGTTCCTGCCATTCATTCCACCTCTCTTTTCACAAGCCAGATTGCATTAACAGGGCAGATAAGGGCGCATGCTCCGTCTGCTCCGCAGAGGTCCTGGTTTACGACCGAAATTTTTCCGTTTTTAACCTCAAGGAGAGCTTTTTCATCCATGTTGTTCAGGTGCCCTGCAGCGAGTTCACGATTATTGAGAGCGTTTACCGGACAGACGATCACACAGTTTCCGCAGCCCAGACAAGCAGTTTCATCTGTTTCCAGGCATGTGCGGAGCAGAACCTCCGGAACAGGGACTTCAAGCAGTTTTTTCTCGAGGGGGCCCTTTTTCTCCATTTCCGGAAGGATTGCAGTTTTCCTGACATCAATGGCATCCACAGGACAGGCAACAGCACATGCCCCACAGTAAATGCAGGCATCAGGGCGGTGACTAATCTTTTCTACTCTTTCTCCGGGTTTAGCCTTTTTATTGAAAATAGCATTTGCAGGACAGACTTCCACACAGGTATGGCAGGTCTGACAGACATTCTCGTCCCGGGTCCAGCGTCCTTCAAAGGGTTTTTCTACGGAAATAGCATCCACAGGACAGACTGCAGCACACCAGCCACAATGGATACAGCACTCAGTATCAATGAGGGTCTTTCCGACCAGCTTCAGGCTTCCGTCCTCTGAAATATCTCTGGTAACCTCAATACAGCCCCTGGGACAAATGTCTTCACAAAGCCCACAGTGGACGCAGTTATCATTTACGGAAGTTGGTTTCATGGCTCCAAAGAGATAGGAATTGTCATTGAGGACTTTTCCTTCCTGCCTCAACTCAAGAGCACCTGTAGGGCAGACCCTTGCACAAATTCCACAAACAATACAGTCTTCACTCTCCTTCATTTCCAGGAAATCAGCATCCAGAAACCCCCGTGCTATAGCTCCCACGGCACCTACCGCCAGGATACCTTTAGGGCACGCCTGTACGCAGGTTCCACAGCCAATGCATTTTTCAGGCTTATAAACCAGCTGCCGGTCTTTTTTTTCAGAAAAGACAGACAATCGCATATCATTTTGCATTTTGCTTACCTCTCAGCGTTATTCTGTGCATCCGCCGCACAGCAGCTCATTATTATGTTGAATGAACATTTCACCGCATTTGTTACAGCACTGTATCCGCTTTTTCTTTCGAACCGGAACTTCAAGCTCCACAGGTTTCCAGGAATACACCTTTTCTCCTGCAGCCAGAAGAATAGGCACGACCTCTTCGTGGGGAAGCTTTTCAGTGTTCAGGTACCAGGCGTGAAGTTTGGGATAATCCTTTGTCTTCTCAGGGTCAAGGATGATCCGGATACCTTTTATGCCGTGAACCCCTTCAGGCGCCTGTTTGTTTACCGTGACCGCCATTTTCCCCAGGTTATTGATCTTCAACCCGTTGTTTCCGATGGTAGCTCCGGCAAGGATCTGGAAAGGATCGGGCATGCAGCTTTTCGTTTCGCAGGTCACGTATATGCGTTCCCCGTCCCGGACATCGAGCTCCCTTTTTGCAATATTGAGCATCTGGATGCCAATTAATGCCCCTGAGGTCAGGAAGCCGTGAAAGGGGACGACCTTTTCAATCTGTGAAAGCAGTTCTGGGTCCTTTACCTGCTTCAGAATTGCCTCCATCTGGTATTTCTCTTGATCTGAGTTTTTATGCAATGTATGCACCACCACAGGTTCCACCGTTATGTTTAAAAAAACATAACGGGAAAAATATTAAGGTCCAGACATAGTAAATGTCAGACAGCCAGGTTAATTGGAGTAATTACATTAGGTAAATTCCAACATAACACAGAAGGATGCACTGTACTTATAATTGACTTTTGACAGAACCTTCTTGTTTTAGTATGATTCAGATGGACGAAACTCCAATTTGAGGGATAGAACTCCCCTAATTGGCCAGAGCGCCGGAAAGAACCACCAGCCGAAACCCTGCAACTTCCAGATATGTAAAGCGTAACATACCTATAAAAACGGAAGACAAGACTATTGCGCTCAAAATATATAAACCGCTATTTTATAAAATTATCGATCAAAAAGGGATTTTCTTTCAAAAAATAGGACAACGGCGAAAATTCCTATTTGAAAAAGACCGATTGTCCATGAGAAACAGGAAGATATTATTATTCCGGGGCAACCTGACTGAAAAAAAAGATTCGATTTTGATCAGGCCCACAGTAAGACCTGCATAAATATCATCACTCTTTTTGTAACCATTATAATAATTGTCGGCTGCAGAACAGGAAAGTTAAGCTTGATCTTTGCGGAGATGGGGCACAAAGTAACAGGAATTGACATTTCCAGAAAAATGCTAAAAACCGTGGAAGCAAAGGCTAAAGCCCGTAGAGATGACGTAACTTTTGGGGAGGGAGATGCAGAAAACCCTCCTTTTGAGCCGGATACTTTTGAGCCGGATACTTTTGAGCCGGATACATTCGACGTTTTTATCAACCGCAGCCTGCTCTGGACCCTTCCATACCCCGATACCGCGGTAACGAACTGGAAAAAAGTGCTGAATTTGTGGGCGGGGATTTCATCTTCCGCCTCGCCCAATGTATTGATATGGACCGGATAGAATTTACCAAAATGATTGATCAATCGGCGAGCTTGACAACGGCTTTTCTTTCAGCAATGACATTCCTGCCTTCGCTGTCAATAACCATCAGGGTAATTTCAGAACCCGCTTTGAAACCGTAATTATCCTTTGTTTTCTCGACCCCGCCTACACTGACCTTAACACTGGAATAAATAGACCCGATAGCACTATCTCTTCCGCAAAGAATCAATTTTTCACCCACATCCCAGAACCCGTCTTCTATCACTGCACTATTTCGAATTATATAGTCCGGATTTTTTCCTTTTTGGCTCAGATCCAGATAAAGAACCCCTACATCTCCTTCAATTCTTTTTCCACTTCCATTCGAAATATTTCCCTGGAAAGAATTTCCATATCCGGAAATCCTTACCGAGATAGAGTTTAATGGAAGGGAATCTCCTCCCTCATGCATAAGGACAATCTGATTTTCCTTAAACGTGACCCATTTGCTTACTGATCCAGCACCGTAAATTCCCCCTTCACAGGATTCAAGAGTAATTCTTGCCATAGGTTGCTGAAAGTTTGCCCTGCATCCAGAGAGATTAATGCTGCTGGCAACCGCACCCACAAGCACAAAAACAATAAGCAAAAGGAGAAGAGAGCCGACAACAGGAGAGAGACCTTCGAGTGAAGATTTAAAGAAATACAAATTTTTATGCCGGAGACTTCCCCACGCCTTCATCGAGACTATAATACGCAGAGAATGAATAAATAATTTTGTATCAGACAAAATATAGTCTTGTCGTCAAAAAAATACAAGAAAAAAAGAAGGAGGATATTGCCTCGGTTATTTATTTTTTCCGACGGTCTTTCTCCTCATATTCCTTTTCGAGTTCGAGAATCTCCCGAACGCTTTCCAATTCTTTTTTGCTTCTGGAATAACGCGAAAGCACCGTAACAACCCCGAAGAGCAAGGCTACAATTGCAGCGAAGAAATACATGGGTGCGGATTCAGCATAGTATTTAACCTGAATAACCTCTTCCCGTTCTTCCATCCTAGAAGAGATCCACAGAAGAGTCTGCCTTCCTTCCTCATCGACGCTTGTGTAATGTGGGGAAGGCCTTGCAATCCCGAATACTCTATTCCCTGTTACAAAACCCTTCGGAAGAACCACACGGATGAACTCGGAGTCAGGTTTCATAAAGGCAAAACTCTGAGTTCCGGGTGTATCAAGGGTGTATGCAATAAAACCTGTAACGGGTTCTTCAAATTCAAGGTTTATTACCTTTATGTTCCGGGTAATTTCCTGCGTAAGAGTATAATTGATATCCGAAAAGTTGCTGCTGTTTGAAAGCCTCAGAAAAGTTCTTGAACTTGCCACAGTTTCGTTTGCAGGTTCCACCAGAAGTACGAAATTTTTAATAGGGTCTTCATTGGATCCACCGCCAAGGGAATCAGGCGGGAAAATTTCAAGCTTACTGCTATTTATGACGATGTTGACGACCTGTACCTCTGTATTATCTCCCAGAATGTAATATGTGGTGGTATTTGCTGGAATTTCATTATCCCACTCATCCAGGAAAACCTCAAATACATAATTCGAGACATTGCCGGGCTCATCCAGAAAGATCTCCTTCTTTTGATCAATACAGCCCGACATGAAGACCACCAGCAGGGCAAGGAGCATAAATACACTTTTTGTTCTCATTTTCACGGAAGAATTCTCCCTTGGGCTTGAAGCGATCTCTTCTCAACCTGCAGCAATTTACCTCTTATTTAGAGCGAAGCTTGCAGTATCTGCAACAGGTCAGCCTTTATCCTATGCTCTCTCTTCTTAATAAACAAAACGGATAACCTGTCAGAAAGAGAACACAAAATAGCTACGGTTTAGCTAACAGAAAAGTAAAAACTTATTGCGTAACAATAAAAATATCAACCAAAGCTCAAGCTCATGTTTTTGATTCTCCTGAAGAATTCAGAGACCTTTCTACCATAGGCCAGTCAATTTTTTTGATATATTTTGCCTGAAGTTTGGAAACGTAAAGAACATTGCTGCCAACAAGGATTTTCATGTCAGAGGCTTTGGGAGAGGATTCCCCAAGCGGAAGAAGCACAGGGCCGTCTGAAGAAGTGGAAAGCCGGAAGTCCTGCCCGCTCTTCCTGATGTAAGCTCTAACTTTTTCATCAATTGAAAACACCGGAATCATGGAAATACACCATACAGAAATTATCAGGGAAAGATATTGTCAGAGGAAGATAAATAGTTACAGGTTATGGGTCCGGATAAAAGCCAGAACCTTTACATTGATAAAAAAAGACTTCGGGACTTTAGAAGCTGCCGGGCAGTTTTAAATTTGATGAAAGCAATTTAGAACGAAGATAGCATGATGATGAAAGATAGAGGAAAACTTGTAATCTGGCCTGCATACATTGACCAAGCTAGATCCAGAAGTAGTGGAAGAATAATCTCTCGAAAAAATTCCATAAAAGATCCGCATCTGAATGAGATTAAAGAAGCTGCCAAACAGCTGGGCTTGAACCCTGAAGTAGAGCCTGAGAAAGCCTATCCAAAATCCTGGTGGGAAGTCAGCGGAAGGGTGCTCGTGGATGATAAAGGTCCAAAATCCGTAATTGCAAAGCAGATCTCTTTGTCAATTAAAAAAATGAGAAGCAAAGAAGCACCTGCAAGAACATGAATTATAAGTTACAGGTTCTTAACCGTAGTAAACATATATCAGACGCCGATATATAAGATAGAGATTATATATAGGATAAATATAATAATCTCATAGAGACAATAATCTCATAGAGACTCTTACGAGAGACGATGACTGAGAAACTGTATCGAGAACTAAAAAGAATGTTTATATCATTTGAAAACAAAACCTGCAGATATGTCTGAAAATAACAAAAAAATACTACCTGTCATAAATGATGGATCAGGTAGTTCCAAAAACATTGCCCAGAGTCCATACAAAGAAATAACTCTTGGATGCGGGTGTGGAGCTGCTTCCTGTTCAAATTGTCCCGGAGCCCTTGGAATAAAGGCAGGATCAGAAAGGAATGTAGTTTACAAAAACGTTTTTACATACCTCATGGCTGCGGTAGTGATCCTCGTTGCTACCTACGTGGTAAAAGAAGTTCTAACCTCGCTGCTTATTTGATATAGATTCAGAATACAGCATGCAATTAGTCTTTACTTTAACTTTTTATAAGGATATCTCATTTCTTTTCCGCAGTGTTCGCAGGATACGACAATAAACCCTCCTTTCAATCTGTAACGGGCATTATGTCCAGGCATAAGAAATGTATAACAGTGTTTACAGATCCTGCTTTTAATTTCCCTTGGAATGCTCATCCTGTTCCTCATAGAGATATTTCGTATGAGCTGCACATAACGCCTGCTGCGCTCAGGGTTTTCTAGAAACTCAACTTTCGCAAGCTCAAAAAGCCGCCACATACGTTGAGTTGCTATATTCCGAATAAGGTTTTTCTGGTGTTTTCTGGCTACTTTAGGCATTGTAGACCGATCCTTTTCTGACCAGGGAATCCTGTTTCAGCCTTTCTCTTAAAAAGCAAAATCAGGAGTCAAGAATGATCACATTAATATCTGGATTCTTGCTGTGTACAAGAGTTTTAAACCTTTCGGGATCTCCGTTGACTCCTTCTGAACCGTAGTGCATGGGAATGACAAAACCTGGAGAGATAACTGCTGCTGCACTTGCGGCTTCCTCTTCATCCATCGTATACGTGCCCCCGATGGGCAGAAGAGCTATATCGGCACTGAAAGTCTCCATCTCCGAAAAGAAATCACAGTCTCCTGCATGGTAGATCCTCAATCCTTCGAGTTCTATGATATACCCCACACCAAGCCCTCTGGGATGGTATGGTTTATCAAGGTTATAGGCTGGAACTACCTCAATCCGAACCCCTTTAATCTCAAGCCCGTCAGCCAGAATATCGCCTTCCTCAACCCTCCGGGCATCACCCCGGAACTCAAGGGAACAGCCCTCGGGGATCAACGTGGTTGTGTCAGACCTCCGGACTTTCCGAATATCCTCAGGGCTGCAGTGGTCAAAGTGCTCATGAGTTATCAACAGGATATCTGCTTTATCATCAAAAGCCGGCTCCTCACTGAGTTCATAGGGATCAATATAGATCTTTTTGCCGTCCCCTTCAAGTAAAAAACCAGAGTTGCCTAACCACTGAATAGTAACATCCTCAATCTTTACACTGTTCATTTCATACACCTTCGGGCTCCGTAACTGAGCCTGCGAGAAAAACTTATAGAAAGATTGTCCCGGGATTATATTAATAGTATCCGACAGCGTTGACTCTATTATATAGAGAAAAAAGATCCCTTAAAATTCCGGGCAACCGTATGATTTTAAAGGGTTCAAGAACAAGCTTTCTGGAGTTTAAGAATAACTTTAAAATTTGGACATGGAGACCGGTTATCAGTCCTTTTTGACGAAACCTGGCTCCAGTACCTTATTATAGATCATCTTCTGAAGATAACAGACAACAGGCATTCTGATGACTACTGCTTCTCTTTTATTTCCTGCACTGTGGACACCAATCGATTCTTTCCCGTCAGCAATAATGAAGAGTTCTTCTTTGTACTCAGCACCGTCAATTACAATATCATTGATAAAATCTTTAAACTCTTGAGTAACTTCTCTAAACTCAAAAGGCAGCGATTTGAATTTATCAATCTCATCCACAATAAAAATTAACCTGCACGTTTTTTGCAGTTTTTGTAGTGCCGCTTCAAACTCCTGCAGATATTCAGGATTGGATGAGAAAATAATGAGTTCTTCCTTTGCCTCGCTCAGGATTTCAAGGATTCTGTTTTTTATACCCCACTCACTCTGGATACACCAGACAGGAGAGGTTTTAGGAAGTTCATAACTTAATTCATTGAGCTGGTCAAGCGTCTCGATTGCACAGTTAATGAATTCGTCTTTTATCTTGCCTATTACCTGCTTGGGGTCAACTGCACGAAAATAGGTTGGAGAGCCCTGGCGAACTTCCAGATAACCCTTCTTTGCCAGCACTTTAAGGACTTCGTATATCTTGGCTCTTGGCACATTAGTGAGTTCATGGACTTCTCTGGCTGTAGCCTCCCTCAAACTGACAACCCCAACATAGACCTTTGCCTCGTTTTCAGTTAGCCCTAGCCGTTCCAGATTGTTAATTAGCTGAGGATTAAGTTGTGAAAACATTTGTTACCCCTAAAGTAACAATAGATTTAAATCTTTTCTATCTATAATACGTCACCAAATCTACAATGCTTAAAAAAAATCATACAGTATAAAAAGGATATGAATGTAATAATAACAAGCCTCGAATGGGGAACCTCCAGCCCAAAGGAAAAAACGACAGGTTGAATATGTAAATCAAGGTCCCTAAATCGAATTTCATATTAACAAAACTAGGAGAGGAATTGACTATTAAAAAATATTTTGAAAAACTGGGGTTTTTAATTCAGAATAACCGTTTTTCCGTACTCATGATAGCTTTCCTGTTCATAATCATAGCGACACAGGGTGCACAGCTAATTGAGATGAAATCAGGAACAGAGACCTTTGTAGGAAAAGATTCCCCTCTCTACCAGAACTACGATCACCTTTATCAGAATATTTTTCAGACACAGTCTATTGTTGTAATGGTAGAGGGCAACGAGGTGAAGAATGCTGACCTGATGGAGGCTGTGGACAGGTTAGAACATCAGCTTGCGGCAACGAATGGAGTGATTGAGACTACAAGCCCTGCCTCTCTTATCAAAGCTGTCAACTACAGGACAACAGGGAGGTATGAACTTCCCGAAAACGATGAAGAAATAGAAGCTATTATAGACGGAAATCCTGCTATTTTCAACCAGATTATCCCTGACAATACCCATATGCTGATTTCCGTAGTTATGGCCGGTTCAACCAATGACAAAACTCAGCAAGATATCCTTACTGCTACTGAAGATGCAGTCCCGTTTGCAGAATTTCCACCTTCTTACAATATTATCGTTACAGGCGACCCGGCATTCCAAAACTCCATGAACTATGAAATGAATTCCAGTATGGGTATACTTTTAGGGCTTTCAGCTATTTTCATGGTTATTGTACTGCTAATCGTGTTCAGACATGTCCGCTGGTGTCTTCTTCCTCTGCCAGTAGTTCTTCTCGGTATTATTTATACCTTCGGAGCTATGGGTTATGTCGGAATTCCCATGTCCATGGTTTCAATGTCTGCGTTCCCGATCCTGATAGGCGTAGGAATCGACTATGCTATCCAGTTCCAAAACAGACTTGAAGAAGAACTGCAGGAAAAAGGGAACAAAACAAAAGCAGTTATAGAAACCGTAAAGCACACTGGTCCTGCAGTCCTCATCGCTCTAACAATGACAGCCCTTGGCTTTTTCTCCCTTTTCACATCTTCTGTGCCAATGATCCAGGACTTTGGGAAACTGCTCCTGATAGGCATTGCCATGTGTTACCTCTCCTCCATATTCGTAGGTGTTACAACAATTTCAATATTTGATAGTTATTCAGATAAAAACCCCTTGAGAAAGGTAACAAATAAGATAAAGCCTGCAGATTCGAGAAAGAAGAAAAAACCCGATGGAGAGAGAGAAAGCAACCACCTAATAGGAAACATCCTCCAGAAAACCACGGACCTGACTATCAAATACGATATTATCGTACTGGGAGTCGCAGCCTTACTCTGCGTTAGCGGTATATACCTCGATCAGTCCGTCCCTATCCAGACTGACGTTCAAGAATTTGTACCCCAGGATATGCCTTCTCTTGTGGATCTCAAACACATGGGGGATATAATGGGAGGGAGCGACGAATTAAATCTTATAATAAAAGTTGAGAACACCGCCAACCCTGATGTCCTGAAATGGATTGACCAGTTTTCCGAACATGAAGTGGCAACCAGTAGCCACATTTACAGCGCCTCGAGTATCGTATCTCTCGTAAAGGAAAGAAATGGTGGAGTGATTCCTGACACCACACAGGAGATAGAGGATATTTATTCAGAAATCCCTGATGCGCAGAAGGACCGCTACATGTACGGAAAAAACATGCTTCTTCTGAACTTCAATATAGGAAATGCAGTTTCAGACATCAAGGTAATAGGTATTAAAGAACTTACAAACATCGTTAAGCAGGATATGCAGTGGATGCCAGCTCCTCCGGGTGTCACGGCCACGATTACCGGAAATTCGGTCGTCTTTATAGAGGTTATTACTGCTCTTACCAGTGGAAGGGTAGCAATGACTTTCCTCGGTCTTGTCCTCGTGCTCGCAGGGCTTTATATTGTTTATAGAGACTGGATGAAAGCCCTTGTCCCTGTAATTCCAATGGTAATAGTTATCGGTTGGTCAGGAGGAATCATGAGCTCCCTTAACCTCAGCTATACTCCTCTAACAGCAACTCTAGGAGCTTTGATTTTAGGAGTGGGGTCCGAATATGCTGTCCTCATGATGGAACGTTACTTTGAGGAAAAAGATAAAGGACAAAGTCCTATGGAAGCAATCCATATGGCCAGTTCCAAAATAGGAAGCGCAATCGTTGCTTCAGGAGCTACTACCGTATTTGGATTTATGGCCCTGCTAGCTTCTCCTTTTCCCATGATATCCGACTTCGGTATGGTTACAGTTATCGATGTCATGCTGGCTCTCCTGGCAACCTTTGTGGTCTTCCCACCACTGATAGTATTCCTTGATGCCTGGAGGGATAGGAGAAAAGGAATCAGGGAAACAGAAAAAGAAACAGAGATAAAAAAACAAATTCAGGGGGCCGAGATATGATACCAGTGCCCAAAAAATTAAGGCAGAAAATGATTAAGAAAGTTACTACATTTGCGTTAATTCTATTAATTGTATCAGTAACTGCACTTCCAGCCCTCGGGGACGATGAAACGAACTTCATTGTTCTGGATCAGGGCTCTACTGTAGATTACTACAAGAGCTACGGAGAGCCAATTATAAAAGCATCAGTGACAGGGGATCCCGAGTTAACAAGAGGAGAAACAGTAGACCTGAAGGTGAAAATCGCAAACACCGGAGTAATAGACGGTTTTAAGAGGCTCAATGCAAACCAGAGACTAATAAACGACTCCACTGAGGAAACAGTTGCATTGGCAGAGATGGAGGAAGAGGAAGAAGCTACAACAGCAAAAGATATCGAGGCCACCCTCCAATCGAACACAAAATACATTGAGGTCGAGTCCAAATCTAATCCTCAGAGTGTAGAAGAACTTGAAACGGGGCACACATCAACCCTCAGTTACACCATCAAAATAAACAGCTACACACCTGCCGGGGATTATGAGCTCCTCTTGCCTGTAACTTACCAGTACCAGGCAAATGTTAAAACTGTAACTGCGGATGCAATAAATCTCGGGGTTACGGGTGTAGAATTTGCAAGAGTGTATGAAACAAAGAAAGAAACTCTCAGAATACCCATTTCCGTAAAAAGCGGACCTAAATTCGAAGTAATCAATGTCTCCGGAATCCTTGTACAGGGAGAAAGCAAACTCATCAATGTCACCTATAAAAACACAAGAGAAGAAATAGCAGAAGACGCTTTAGCCCGGATAATCGTCATGAGTCCCCTGAGCACTGAGAAATCCATAGTAAGGCTTGGGGACATAGGTCCCGGTGAAGAGAAAACTGCAAGTTTTGAAATATCGGCAGACAAGGAAGCCCTTGTAAAGAACTACGGAATTAACAGTGAAATAAAATACGTTGATGAAGACGGAAAGACATCGTTTTCTGAAAACATGAAAGTGAACATACCTCTTGAAGCTACAGAGAAAAAATTCAGCACAACAGGAATAGCAATTATACTGATTATCGTTATCGCCCTTTACCAGATCATAAATGTACACCGGAAAAGAAACAGGAATGAAGAAAATGCACCAAACGATGAAAAAGCATCAGGTGATGAAAATGAATAAAAATGGATTATTTGCTACGGCCATAACTCTTCTGATCCTCTGCTCTGTAGTCCTGCCAGCGCAGGCTGCTTTACCCAAAAATTTTGATATTAGTGAGAATTATTATAATGTTTATGGAAGCCCTGACATCAATGCAACACTCATTGGAGACAATGAGTATTCCAGAGGAGATACTGTTACCCTCAGTATTGAAATGATGAATAAGGGAGAAATCACAGGCTTTGAGGCTGATAAAGACGTGAAATTTGGAGAGTCTGTGGATCTGGTTCTCCAGCAGACAGAAATGCAGTATGAGGCACAGGTTACAACAGCAATAGGCATTCTTGCAACTCTTAAATCCGATGATCCAAACATTAAAGTCAAATCGGGAGCCCAGCAAGCAGGCACTCTCAAACAGGGGAAACAGAGCTCCAGCCCCACAAAGTTCACCATAGAAATCAATAAAAACGCTTCTGCAGGTACATATCCCCTTAACCTTGAACTTGCATACAAGTATCAGAACAATGTTCAGCTGGGAGGAGATGAGTATGATACTACTACAGGCATTGTGACAAACAAGGATGTAGGTATCTGGTATGAAAACAAGACTCAAACCCAGACAATATATGTAGAAGTCAAAAAAGAACCTTACTTTGAAGCCGCAAATGTAACAGGTGACCTTTACCCTGGCGAAAGTGGGATGATTTACGTCACATACAAAAACACAGGAGAAGAACCTGCAAAAGACGCGACTGTAAGAGTCAGTGCAGCTGATCCTTTCAGTACTACTGACGACCAGGCTTACCTTGGGACTTTGAATCCGGGGGAAGAAGCTGTTGCCGTTTTTGATATGGATGTAGACGAAACTGCAACTCCAAAGCCATACTCCCTGAGCAGTGAGATTCTCTATGAAGATTCGGACGGGCACGACCGGGTCTCAGATACCGTAAAGATCAACACAGAAGTCCTGCCTGCTAAACAGACGCTTCCGGGATATGAGCTGGGAGCAGGTATTGTAATGGTGCTAGGCGCCTGTTTAGTTATGTTAAGAAGAAAGAAACAGGTTTAAAGTGAAGGCGAAGTGAAAGGGTCAAAAGAAAATTGATATAAAACTCAATCGAGAATCGAGATAAAACTCAATCGAGAATCGAGATAAAACTCAATCGAGAATCAAGATAAAACTCAATCAAGAATCGAGATAAAACTCAATCAGTTGCCATCCGGTTTGAGAGTTAACTCAAGCCGGATGAAACAATTGATTTTCAGAGACTACTTTTCAACCGGAGCGATTATTCCTCAGAATCTACGGACTCAGTTTTGGTCTGTCCTTTTTCACAGACAACTTTTGCAACCATTACCTCAGTGGATTTTATGACCGCATAAATCCGGTCTCCGGGATTTATATCCAGCTTTTCCACTGCCTCTTCCGTAACTACAGAGGTAAGGACTGAAGGTTCCAGTTCAATAGTGATCTTGGAGACAAGCCCGCTTTTTTCGACTTCAAGTACCCTTCCAGGAAGCTTATTTCGAGCTGAAAGTTTGAAACTTACGTTTTCCCATGAAGTTTCGTCTTCTATGGCTTCATTAATCATTTTTTTGTTTGAATCATATTCAACAAGCAGTTTTCTACCCAGATCAGTCAGGAAGGTGCCCTGATCTTTTCCCCCGCGCACAGTAACTACCGCAGGTTCGCCGAGGGCATCATTCATTTTTTTAAGCATCATCCAGGCATGCTTGTACGAGATACCAAGTTTCTGGCAGGCTTTCCGAAGGGATCGTTCTTTGTCAATTGTTTTCAACAATTCGGCTCTGCCAGCCCCCATTACCGTTCTTCCATCTTCAGTAAACCAGAGCTTTGTTTTCGCTTTCACAGACTTTCACCCTTTTATGGAGCACATGGACCGAACTTGCCTTAAACTGGAAACTTGCTTTCACAGACTTTCACCCTTTTAACGGAGCACTTGGACCGAACTTGCCTTGAACTGGACATAAACCGGAACACCCGGAGAGATATCCAGCTCTTCTGCTGACTGCCGTGTTATGAGAGCGTTCAGAGAAACACCACAATCAACCTTCACCCTCACAAGAGCTCCAAGTATCCAGACTTCCGCAATCCTGCCCTGCAGAGAGTTTCTGATGCTGGATTGCGTAGAAGTTTTACTTAAAGCTATGTTTTCAGGCCTCAGAAAAGCATATACCTGCTCTCCTGCCTCCATGTTCCCTGAGGCGTCGATCACTGCTCCTCCGGTTTTGATCCTGAGAAGCCCGCGATCAGCAGAGAGAACCCTACCTTTCAGCACATTCTCAAATCCTACAAACCTGGCAACCTGGCTATCCACCGGTTTTTCAAAAATCTCTTCAGGAGTGCCAACCTGTACAAGCTTTCCATCCATTACGACTGCAATTCTGTCAGCCATTAAGCGGGCTTCGGTCTGATCATGAGTAATATGCAGCACAGTCAGATTAGTTTTTTTATGGAGGTCCAAAAGCAATTCCCGGGCATTTTCCTGCGTACGGGGATCAAGTGCACTCAGAGGCTCGTCAAGAAGGAGAATTTTAGGGTCCGTGACAAGAGCTCTTGCAAGGGCTACTCTCTGCTGTTCCCCTCCTGAAAGTGTCAGAGGGTTTCTGTCAAGAAGATGAGCAATTTTCAGGTCTCGAGCAGCATCCAGAACCCTTTTCGGGTCTTTTATTTTTTTCATCTTCAGCCCGAACGCGATATTCTGTTTCACGTTCATGTGAGGAAAAAGCGAATAATTCTGGTAAACAAAAGCAAGGTTGTGCTTTTCCGGAGGCAGGTGGGTTACTTCTTTTCCATTAACCAGAACCCTTCCGGAATCAGGGACATGAAAACCCGCGATCAGTTCGAGAAGCAGAGTTTTTCCGGACCCTGTAGGCCCAAGTATCACAAAATATTCCCCGGCTTCTATTTTAAGGCTAAGCTCATCCAGGGCAAAATTTTTCCATTTCCGGGAGAGGGATTCAATCTCTATCATATATACTCCAACCTGCGGAAAGGACTCTTATTACAAGGAATATCGAAAGTGTGACCAGTATAAGCAGTACGGCTATGGGTCTGGACGCCGAAAGCCCGTAAGAGAGATAACGGTCATAGATAAGCGTGGGCCCTATCATAGGGTAGTAGGCGATAATCACAACTGCCCCAAACTCACTTATAGCCCTTGCCCAGGTCATGACGGCGCCTATTAAGAGATGCCTTGCTGAAAGCGGGAGGGTTACAAAGAAAAATGCTTTCCAGAGAGGAGCTCCCAGAGAACGGGCGGCATTTTCAAGTTTAGGATCCACGCTTTTGAAGCCTTCCCTTGCAGAATTTGCCAGATAAGGCATGGACACGAAAAGCATTGCAACCACAATTCCCGGAAGAGCATCGCGAAACTGGACATAGGCTTCAAGGGGCCCACCAATAAGCCCCCGTGACCCGAAAACCGTAAGAAGAGCAATTCCTGCAACCGTATGCGGGACTACAACAGGCACATCAATTATGCTCTCAACCATCCTTTTTCCGGGAAAATCAAACCTTGCAAGAATATAACCTGTAGGGGCTCCAAGGAGGAGAGCAAGAAGGGTTGCAAGAAAACCGGCATATAAAGAGAGAAAAATCGCGCCCATTACTGAACGGTTTCCCGCAGCTTTTACCAGACCTGAAAAATCCCCCAACAATTGCCCGAAGATCATGTTTGAAAGAGTCAGGAAAATAAAAAGAAAAAGAACAAGCAGTATAAGGGAAAAGACGAAAGTCATAGGCTCAATTTTACGGATTTTTCGGGTTGTGGCTTTCATTCTTATACTCTTTTACTGTCGTTTTTGTTTTTAAGTAATTCCCTGGGTCCTTGCGTTCTGAGATCCACCCTATCAGATGTGTTTGAAACAGCTTTTCGGACCAGGGAGAGTTCATCATTATTCCACAAGAACCTGCAATTCTTCAGGCATTTTATCTTTTCCTTCGGAAATAGCAGGGACAATCGGAGGCTGACCGTTCTCAATGAAAATCTGCTGACCAGGCTCATCGAGGAGTAGTTTTACAAACTCGGTAGCAAGTTCAGGATTTTTAGCATTTAGAGGGATAGTTATACCGTACACGATAGGAGACCCTGTAACTACTTCTCCGTTTGCCATTTCGACCTGGACCTTTGAGTAATTGTCAGCATATTCGATGGATCCCAGATCAATTTCAGACGGGAGTTCCACGAACTTAAAACCATGCTGGACAGCAACGCTCCGATAAATATAGAAATAGTCGATTTCGCCCATTTCAAGGGCAGAGGAAAGTTCAACTTCCATACTCCTGAGCATTATCTTGCTGGTATCAGGGGAAAGGACTTCGGATGCTGGGACATGTACCAGGACGGTCCCGTTCTCCTCTGTTGTAGCGGTCATGCCGGTCTTATCCAGGATCAGGTCGTCGTAGATCGTGCTGTCATTATAATAGAACTCTGCGAGCTGGGTCACCATCTGGGTCCTGTAACCGCATGGATCGTCGTTAGGGTTAGAAAATCCGTAAGTTACCCCGGGGCGCCTGAGGATCTCATACCAGTTATCTGCATTGATCTCGTCGCTGTACATGCTTTCATTGGTGTAAGCGATTACGAGCTGGTTTCTTGCAAAAGCCGCATACCAGTCCGCATATTCCGGCATCATCATGGAAGGAATAAGGACATAGTCTGCAGATGCCAGAACATCAGCCTGTTTTCCAAGTTCGGTGATCTTTCTTACACTCTGCGCACTCCCTGCAGCTTCCCGCTGAACATCGACTCCTGGGTGCTGGGCTTCGAACTCGGCTTCAAGTTCCTCAAAGGGCACACTCAGGCTCCCTGCATGAAAAACCGTAAGGACTGACCCTTCACCTGCAGATGTATTATCAGAATTGACTTCCATAGTTTCTGCATTTCCATCCTCTACCTGGTTGTCAACACAGCCAAGACCAGCAAATATAGCAGCCAGGATTGAAAGAACAGCGATTACCTTTAAAACTCCAATTTTACCTCTCATGTTAGGTGGTCTTGAACATAACAGATATAAACCTTTTGAGAAAAAATGCCATATTTGTCCTCAAAAAGGAGTCGAGATAAGTAAGAAAAGGGGATCTGAAGCTTAAAAAAGCGTTTTCCATGCGAAAAATCAGTCCATATAAAAGAAATAAAGAAATCAAGAATCTTGAACAAAAAAACGAGACGTTAAAGTCAACTACCCCTGAGATAAAGATTCAGGGGTTTCCTGCTGAAGGTTTATGAATAAATGAAAACCAAGTCAACTTGCATTAATTAGCAAAAAAGAGCCCATAAAACATCTGAGGAATAAATAAATAGTAGAATTGAAGTAAATTTTACTTATTCATTGATTAATAATATGCAAATATATAATATGTGAATTAATAATATGAGAATATATATATAACAAATGTTCCTGAATAGGAGTAAGACGTAGGAAAATTTCTATAAAACAGATATACTCCCATAAATTGTTATCTTTTTAAAGGTGTCCTTATGGATGGTTATAACATCTTCTTAGTATTGCTCTCAGTCTACATAGCCGGACTTGTGGCTATTGGCTGGTATTTTAATAAAAAACAAAAATCTGTTACTGACTTCTGGCTTGCAGGACGAAGGATAGGACCCGCTGCCCTTGGATTTTCAGCTGCAGCCTCATGGCTGACAGCCGGAGGAATTCTTGCGGTTATCGGGCTTTACATGATGCTGGGAATAGGTTCTATATGGTCTTTTGTTGCCCCGAACATCCTCGCCCTCCTTATCATTGCGGTACTTGTTGGGAAGATAAAGAACCTGCCTGCAATCACACAACCCGAACTTCTGGAACAGCGCTATGGCAGCGCAGTCCGATGGCCTATTGCCCTGATTATTACCGTAGTGATGATCCTTTTTGCGGTAGCGGATGTTACGGGGCTCTCCCTGGTGCTTCAGGTCTTTTACGGCCTTGACCCTCTTTATGCTGCGGCTATTGTTGCAATTGCAGTCTCCCTTTACGTAACCCTGGGAGGGCTTTCGGCAGTAGTCTGGACAGATGTAATCCAGTTTACTTTCCTTGCAATCTTCACAATAGCAATGGCTTTTGTCGCAGTAGGAACAGTAGTTGATGGCGGCCTCAATATTCCTGCAATGAGCAGTTCAGAGCTTTTCGGAAACGTACAGAATACCTGGTGGAACCCCCTCTCAATTGGTATTCCCATGGTTCTTATCTTTGTGTTTGCAATCGTACCTGGCTGGATTACGGAACAGGACCCCTGGCAAAAGGTCTGGGCTGCAAGGGATGCAAAATCAGCCCGGCTTGGGATGATCATAGGATCTCTTATGATCACTGTAGTTTTCGCGGCATGTGCTGTAATTGCAATAGCTCTTAACGCCATTTACCCTGAAATAGCAGAAATGGGCTTTCCTGCAGGAATGGCTCTGGCAGAACCTGCACTTCTTGCCTTTGTCAGTGAACGTTTCACCTCTATCCCTCTGATAATAGCTCTCAGCGCAATCGGGCTTGCAGCAGCTTCCATGTCATGTGCAGACACTTTTGCAACCTCCGGAGCTTCCTGTATCTCAAGGGATATTTACCAGAGATACATAAAGCCTGATGCTACAATGAAGGAAATGCTGGTTGTAAACAGGATCAGTGTGCTCATTATTGTACTTACTGCGACAGCCGGCTCATTTGTTATCCCCAATATTATCGATGCAATTCATATTGCAACCTTTATTGCAAGTGCTTCTTACTTCTTCCCTCTCATGGGAGGTCTGTACTGGAAAAGAGCTACGAAAGAAGGAGCTTTTGCAGGGATGCTGATAGGCTTTACAGTTCAGGTAACCCTTGTAGCTCTGGACCTTATAAAGACCCCCCCCATGGCATCTTCCTATCTTGAAACAATCCACCCAGCTCTGATGAGCCATGGTGTTATTGTGGGAATGGGCCTGAGTGCCATTGCCTTCTTCGGGGTCTCCCTTATGACAAAGCCCTCAAGCAGGGTTAATCTCGCACCATTTTTCGAAGAGGAAGCAGAAGAGCTTGCTCGCTACGAGGCACGTGATATCAGTGAGGCAGACCCCTCATACAATGCTTTCCTCAAAAACATTGATGAGAAAGTTGCAGGGGAACGCACCCACCTTCAGCTTAACCTCCGGGCTTCAGGGACTCTCAGCTGGCACGAACTTGTAGAAAGGCTGAAAACCAGTTCTCCGGCATGGGTTACTCCAACCGGGCTTGATTCCATATACAGGCTGACCCACGGGGATATGCTTGCCTGCGTCGCTGTTACAAGGGGAAGCGAAGAAAGGGATATCTGGCTCAAAGCCGAACCAAAACTTGAAACCGTTGAAAGGCAGAGAAAAGAGCTTTTCACAGCTTATGAAGAGCTGAAAAAAGTGCTTGGCCAGAAAGGGGTTAATCTGGACTTTTACTAAAAAAGGATTAATTAAGAAAAGTAGAAGCCTTGAGAAGGCTGAGGTTCTTAACCGAACCAGCCCATTAATTTTTTTAGAGAGAGCAATTATGAGGTTTAATATTAATATTAAATATTAATATTAATAAAGAGCTTTCTCAATGATTTTTTTTCCAAACTGAACATCTTCCAGGGAAAATACTTCAAGATTGTAGACACCCCTGTATTCGGAAAGCAGTTTAAGGACCGAAAAATCGACACATCCCTTTCCTGGCGCCATATGCTCGTCCCCATCATATTTTTCTGTCCACTGCCCACTGTTATCATGCAGATGAAGATGAATAATATGTTTTTGCAGGGTCCGGATAAACATCTTGAGTTTTTCAGAGTCACCCCCACAGGTGAGATTCGCATGCCCGATATCAAAGGTAGCTTTAAGATAATCTGAGTCCACAATTTCAATGGTCCGGGAAAGTTCTTCTGCTTCGCAGCAAAAGTTCGAGGGGTCTGTACCTTCCTTATTTTCAAGCCCCAGCATAACTCCATAGTCTTCAGCCAAAGAGGCAAGAAATCGAAGATTATTGACCATCGAAGCAAAGGATTTTTCTCTATCGGGTCCAACCCTCCCAGGGTGCAGCACCACTACATGAGCTCCTATCCTGTTTGCAATTGCCATGGACTCTTCAAGGAGAGTAAACTCTCTGTCCCCCATTTTTGCAGTATCCACCTGCAGAGCTGCAGGGTACTTAGGATCTGCTGCAGAATAGGGGGCGTGAACAGTGCCTGCGAAATAGTATGCTGACATTTCGTCAAGGATACGTTCAAGCTCTTTCTTTTCAAGTGCCGAACCATTGTAAATTCCCAGTTTAGGGACATATAATTCTATAGACCTTACATTTTCCTTTAGTTCCTTAAGGGAACCAGCAAAGGATGAAGCTCCGAAGATCACGCATTAAGCAAGGAGACAAAATATAAAATTCTTTTGCGGGGCCTGTAACAACCAGTATATTGCAGACTGTTAAAATTAATGGAGATGTTTGAGCACCGAATGAAAAAAAGATGATATTTGTATTTAACCCGAGGCAAAAGGCTTTAAATCTCTATAAAAACGGGAAAATAGCCAACATATTTATATATAATAAATTGTTACCCGCCCTTCTTTTCAAAAGAATTAATTAATAGTTTCTGAATAAATATACAGATTTGTCCATAAGAATATATTTCCACTGAAGAGAAGAACAATAAAAAATAATTCAAATTTTTTGAAGCAGAAAAATGTCCTTTTTGTCCTCTGAAGAAATGAAGGAAATTGGAGAGCTGCACATTAGATAAAATTTGACAATATAAAAACCACATCAGGATAACTTATTATTATAAAAATAATTATTATATTAGTAAAATTAAATAAAAAAATTCATTAGTAAGAATCGGAATCTTTATATGATACTGAATAAAGTAGAATTTATTTTTTTTTATATATATAGGATTTTGTTTATTTTAACCGGTGCACTGCATCTTATAAAATTGATTGTATATTATATAATATTATAATAATATTTTAAAAGCACCCTTATTTCGAAAGGTTTATGAATGATCCCTCTAATCCAAAATTTAACGCTCGTCATCATCATTTTTATTTGCAATGATGTGGCAGACGATTTTAAAAAAATGTATAACGTTTTTGAATCCAGCTTATTAACATGTTAATAACTATAAAGGAGGAAAATAAATGGAACCACTCATAGGCATGGGAGTGCTGGCACTTATTGGCGTAGCTGCAACCATTGCAGGTGCCTCAGAAGACCTCGAATCCGATGTCGGATCCCAGAGTAATCCAAACTCACAGGTCCAGTTAGCTCCCCAAATGATGTTTCCGCACAGAATATATAACAAAGCGGTATCGGGGGAACCACCCTCAAACGCGTTGATGTGCTCGGTAGGTGCAGCCGTAGCTACAGTATTTATAAGTGAATTTACTTTATCTCCGCTCTTTGCACTGGTAATCGGTTCCCTTGTTGCAGCATGCGTCCACGGCACCTTTGCTGTCACATCCACAATGGGTCGAGCAGCCAGTCAGAGGCGTTTCAAGCAACCAGTTTATCTGGATATGATAAGAAGCCACACCCCGGTAATCATGGGATACTCATTCATAACGACTTTCTGTATCCTTATTGTATCTTATCTGATGACCGTTGTGCTCGGACACCCCTTCCCACTAACTATGCTTGCCTTTATCTGGGGTATTACAGTAGGTGCGATTGGTTCATCTACAGGTGATGTTCACTACGGTGCAGAGCGTGAATTCCAGCAGTTCGAGTTCGGTTCCGGGCTCAACGCTTCAAACTCGGGAAACATTGTCAGATATGGAGAATCCGGGGTCAGAAACGGGTATGATAACTCCTGGTTCTGTGCCAAGTTCGGAGGTCCTGTTACAGGCATTGCTTTTGGTATGACTGTGTTCCTTGGAAGCTGGGTTACCACCGTTTTTGATCCTGCAGTAAGCATTACCAGAGGCTGGTTCTCTGTTATCACAGGTGTCATAATTGTTCTTATCTTAATTATCTGGAACTGGAAGATTGAAGTCAAAGCCCGTAATGCTTTTGGACCTTACAAGGAAGACAAAACTGAGGAGGCTTCAGCATGATTGACGCTCTCATGGCTAACATCCTATGGATGGTATTCATTGTAGTTGGTGGCGTCCTGATTTCCTGGAGTGTCCACTTCGTGCCTGTGGGCGGCGCACCTGCAGCTATGGCTCAAGCAACTGGTATCGGTACAGGTACCGTGCAGCTGGCAGCAGGGGCAGGACTGACAGGACTTGTCAGTGCAGGGTTCATGATGAACGTGACAAAGGATCTACCCCTAATTCTTGCCTCAGGTGCGGTAGGGGCGATGATCATGATCTCTGTAACCATGATTGTCGGAACCTGGGTCTACGTCTATGGTGTAGGCTGTGTGCCTTCCTCAGCAAAAGTAAAAGTCGACCCTATTACAAAATACAGACAGGACCTGTATGTATCCCAGGGTACTGAGGGACACGGACTTCCAACAGTTTCTTACGTCAGCGGTGTAATTGGCGGCTTACTTGGTGGAATCGGCGGAGCCCTCATATACTATTCTCTTATAGAAGTGGGCATTACTGCAGGTCTCGCTGCAAGCGCAAACTCTTCGGTTACAGGAAATGAACTTGTAGGAATTGCTGCAATGTTCGCAATAGGTATCTTCTTCGTGAACGCCGTGATTCCCTCCTATAACATTGGAGGTACAATCGAAGGGTTCCACGATCCTAAGTGGAAGAAGTGGCCAAAAGCGGTAATATCTTCCTTTGTAGCAACAATATTCTGTGCCGTTGTGGCAGTAATCGCAATTTCACAGCTCGGAGGTATCTAAAAATGTCTGCAGGTGGATCAGGAGGAGAAGCCCCAGCCGCGTATCCTCCACAAACAATAATGGCTATAGGTGCAATTGGCGGCCTTGCAGGGATTTATCTGGGTCACTTCCTGCCTCCAGTGTTTTCCTTCTTTGGAGGTCTTGGAGCAATCTGCGCCATTTTATGGGGTGCTGATGCGGTTCGCCGTGTAGCAAGCTACGGGCTTGGTACCGGGGTTCCATCCATTGGTATGATCTCCCTTGGTATGGGTATTGTAGCTGCCCTGTTCGGACTTTCCGTAGGAGGTATTGCAGGACCTATAGTATCCTTCATTGCCGCAGCGGTAATAGGTGCCGTAATTGGTGTCCTCGCAAACAAAGTAATAGGAATGGGAATTCCTATAATGGAACAGGCGATGGTGGAAATTGCAGGTGCGGGAACTCTGGCGATTATCGGATTAAGCGTTGTCATTGCAGGAGAATTCACATACAGCGCAGTTATTGAAAACGTAGTCGCCAATGGATACATTGCACTGATCTTTATCATAGGCGGTATGGGAATCCTTCACCCCTTCAATGCTAACCTCGGTCCTGATGAGAAACAGGACAGAACTCTATCTGTAGCTGTTGAAAAGGCAGCCATCGCATTGGTAATTACAGGTTTTGCGTCTTCACTCCATGAAGGATTGATGGCAGCAGGATTAAACATCGCTGTAGGACTTGCGATATGGGCTTTTGCCTTTATGAAGTACTATGGGTTTGTCAAGAGAGATGCACATTCGGTTGTTGGAACCGGGCTGCTGCCAAGCGCGGAGGAATTAGAATGAGCATGATTCGCATAGCCCCCGAAGTACATCTTGTCATGGACCCTGAAACTGCAATTGTAGCAGAAGAAAGGGCGGACTCGATCCTCTATTCCATGGACCCTGTCTTTGAGAGGATGGACAAACTTGATGGGATTGCAGATGATCTGTTGAACTCACTTTCACCCAGCAAACCACTCCTTAACTCATGGCCCGGCCGTGAGAACACCTCCTATATGGCAGGAATTTATGGGAACTCTTTCTACGGAATCGTAGTAGGTCTTGCCTTCAGCGGACTGCTTGCCCTGGTCATATTCATACAGAGACTGATCGAGGGAGGTATGTAAAATGGTAGATAAAAGAGAACCAGCACCTGGATGGCCCATCCTGAAAGGAGAGTATGAAGTAGGCGATGTAAAGGGCTGTGTTGCAGTCATTACCTGTGCTTCACACCTCCCCGGAAAGCCTATTCTCGATGCTGGAGCAGCAATCACGGGGTCCTGTAAAACAGAAAACCTGGGTATAGAGAAGGTCGTTGCCGACATAATTGCAAACCCCAATATCAGGTTCCTGGTTGTAACAGGAGCTGAAGTCAAAGGGCACGTTACAGGACAGGCAATGCTTGCTATCCATGAAAATGGTGTAAAAGACCACAGAATTATAGGTGCGGTCGGCGCTATCCCTTATGTAGAAAACCTGAACGACGAGGTAATTGACCGCTTCCAGCAGCAGGTCCAGACCGTAAACCTGCTGGACACAGAAGACATGGGTGCAATCACAGCCAAAGTAAGGGAACTTGTATCAAAGGACCCTGGTGCTTTTGATGCAGAACCAATGGTCGTGGTAATCAGCGAAGAGGGAGAAGAAGAAGAAGAGGGCGGAGTCGTCAGACCGGTTTCCGGTGAGATTGCAGTCATCCGCAACAGGCTGAAAGGCATTGAAGCCCGGATGCTTGACATAGGAAACTTGAATAAGTTCCACTCAGGGATTCATGCAGGAAAGGTTGAAGGTGCCATGATCGGGTTGACAGTAACCATATCCCTGCTTGGGATGTTACTGCTCGGGAGGTAATGAGAATGGCAGAAGAATACGGAAAAGGAGTCCCAATGGTGCTCAACCCTCAGATGGGCGCAATTGACGCTACTGTTGAGAGCATTCGGTACAGAGCACAGCTGATTTCGAGGAACCAGAAGCTGGATTCAGGAATAATGTCCACTGGAATGATTGGCTTTGCAGCAGGCTTCCTCTTTTCACTGCTGATGGTGATTATACTCCCGTTAATGGCCGGTCTCTAAGCTTGAGAGGTGAAACTATGGAAGGAAAAGCACCAGCAGCGTTTGTAGATCCAGCCGAGTTTAACGAAGTAATGAAAAGGCTCGAAAAGATCGATGAAAAGGTTGAGTTCGTCAACAGTGAAGTTGCACAGAGAATCGGAAAGAAGGTAGGAAGAGATATCGGAATTCTGTACGGCGCAGTGATAGGACTGCTTCTCTTCCTGATCTATGTCTCGGTATCATCAATGTTCACAATATAATGAGGGATCAAAATGTTCAAGTTTGACAGGAAACAGGAAGTTTACGAAGTAGGTGGAGTTAAGTTCGGTGGACAGCCGGGCGAATACCCAACCGTGTTAGTCAGTACCATGTTCTATGCAAGGCACAAGATCGTGACCGATGAGGACAAAGGTCTCTTTGACAAAGCCGCTGCAGAAACTCTGTGGAACACACAGGTGTCAATGAGCGACGCCACAGGAAACCCCTATGTAAACCAGATTGTGGGTGAAACCCCCGAAGCAATCAAGAACTACATCGACTGGTTCGTTGGGATCGATGACAGGACCCCATTCCTGATCGACTCCTCAGCCGGAGATGTGCGTGCATTTGCAGCCAAGTACTGTACTGAAATCGGAGTTGCAAACAGGGCAATCCACAACTCCATCAACGCAAGTATCGAACAGGATGAAATGGACGTGCTCGCAGAGAGCGATGTGGAAGCCGCAATAGTTCTGGCTTTCAACGCAACTGACCCAACCGTAAAAGGAAAGATGGACATCCTTGAAATCGGTGGTTCAGGACAGACAAAGGGTATGCTCCAGGTCGCCGAGGAATGCGGAATCAAGATTCCCCTTGTCGACGTTGCTGCAATGCCCCTTGGCGCTGGCTCAGGCGCAACAATCCGCTCAATCCCCACCATTAAGGGCAAGCTCGGCCTGCCTGTCGGCGGTGGATACCACAACATGGCTTCTGCCTGGGACTGGCTCCGGAAATTCAAGAAAACCCAGCCTGACCCCAAGGCAATCTACATGCCTACAGACATTGGTACCAACCTCGTAGCCCAGATTGCAGGTTCTGACTTCCTGCTCTACGGCCCTATCGAGAACGTCAACCAGATTTTCCCTGCTGTCGCCATGGTAGACATCATGCTCGGCGAAACCGCAAAGGAACTTGGCGTCGAGATAGCAGACCTGGAAAACCACCCGGTCACCAAACTGACGTAAGTTCAAAAATTATTAAATGGGTCGCTAGATCCGGAAGCAAAGAGGCATTTTCTCTTTGCTTTTTCTTTTTTTACCGTAGATTCTGCAAATTTAGTTCAAGATTTTCCATCATTAGATTCCACAATCCGTGTAGTAACTGTGAAGTTGTACCAGCCCCTATGTACCTTTTTTGTAGTTACTTCCTTCAATAGTAAAAAATTGGGAGACATATAAGGGAACTATAGGGAAAACTGAAACAAAGAAAAAACAACAGAGAAAAAAAACAACAGAGAAAAAGTAATATACTTTGAAGAAATTTTTTCATAGACAGGTTATTTTTTGGAAGGAAAGTACCTGGCAGACGAGGAAACATTAAAAAGCCTGCCAGATACGATGAATCCACTCCCAACTCGCTTTTGTGGGGAACAAATACGCCCTGTAGAGATCAGATTATTACGGATATATAAATGTCTGACAGAGTGTTTATACAGAACCCCCCACCCGATCAGAAGGCATACAAATCCACTTTTATACTCACAATTTGTCAGAGAGTTAAGCAATGTCTTTCGTAACTAGAGAAGACAACAAAGACGTGAAAACTGTGAGCATAGGAAATCATTAACCTGATTCTCAAGGCTATTTGAGCCCCATTCACATTCCAATTTATTTAATTTACATGTCGTACACTGTCTTACATATATATATAAAGAATTGTGAACCGATATTATCCGTTTTAGATACGTTGCCACTTATTCACTTCAATACATGGGAGAAAAGTTCTACCTTATATAGGCAGTAGAGCAATGAAAAGAAAATCGTCGATTAGAGGAATTTACCAGAAGATATAAACAGAGAATATTATATGAAACTACGAATTAATTGACCCCCTGAAGAATAATATAAATTGACAAAAATTCTCAATAAATGGCACTAAACAGAAAGATTTAATATTCGGTAGTACTTACCAATATATAAGCTACTGATAAAGGTTTTTAGGTACTAAAATTAGAATTTATATCTGATAAAACAAATTTCTAAACATTTAGCCGGAATAGATAGAAAAGCCATTGATACAAGGGGTATAAATTATGGATCGGAGCATAAAAGACCAGAAAGCCAGACCATCTTGGGTGTAAAATATGCTGATCAGAAAAAACATATCCCTTGATGATAAGTACCTTAAAAAATTGCAGCCCCTTCTGGAAGCTAATGACGGGAATCTTAGCGCTGCAGTCAGAGATACGATCGAAGTTGCAGATATAGCACTTTCATATCATAGAAGCATTGATGAAGCAATTAAATTTTTAAAAGAAACCCCCGCAAAAGAAGAACTTAGTGACACAATTAAAAACGGAGAAAATACCATAATAAATAGAACAATGCTCGAGTGGCTTTTCAAGTATACAAAAGGAAGGCTCACTGATGAAGAGCTGGTTAATGAACTCATCAATCCTTTTGAAATTAGTGATATGAAAGAACTCGAGAACTACCTTAACCGTATTTCCAGAAACTACCAGTGGACAATCAGAACTTCAATCAAATGTGAGGACATACACAATCCTGAATCTGCCCTTATACTCCTTTCAAATGCCACCATAAACAGCAGAGAATTTTTTGCCCAGCTTATAGCCCATTTTCTGGCCAGATGGAAACAGCTGGACGTGGAACACATTTTCAGAAGGGCAAATTCAACCCAGATCTCATTCAAGAAGAATCTCTCAGTCTCTCTTAATGAAACCATGCCAGGGATTCGAAAACATTTTGGGTACCTTGACATCATATGCAGAGAACTTGATGATAATACAGAGTTCTGGACCCAGCTAATGTATACATATAATGTTGAAAGGTACAACCTTGTAACGTTGCACAGAAGCCAGTTCGAAACTTTTACAGTCGGAGATGTCCCGAATCCGACAAAAATACTGGAACGCCTGTGCAAACAATCAGTAAGCGAAATGTCTCTTCCCGATTTACTGATATACTTCAAGAAGATGTACCTGGCAACCCAGCTGGTAAAGAATATAGAAATTTATCTTGAACCAGGAAAGGAATCAGTAACAATCTTCCATGATTTCAAAAATGAAAAAGTAATCAATACCCTTGTCGAATACTTTTCAAACATATTCAGAGAACAGGGCACACCTTTTGTAACTACTTCATATTCAAGCATGATTGTGTTCAGGTTCTATAAGGAATACGAACCTTTAAACAGCTCCGACTTAGCTGGAGTGGAAGGATTCAAAGAACCCGATTTATTTTCAAAAGACTGGAATTCCTGAGAAATTTTCACCAGTTTAACCTTTTGCAACCCCAAGCGGAATAACTCTTGCAATCTTGCGGGCAATGCCAAGTTCGTGCACGACATTTACTACCTCACTGCTTGACTTGTACACGCCAGGAGCTTCTTCTGCAATTACGGAAGGGTGAGTTGCCCTTACAGTGATTCCTTGGGCTTCAAGGTTCTCTTTTATGCTTTGCCCGTGGAACTCTTGCTTTGCATGTGCTCTGCTCATAATCCTCCCGGCTCCATGGCAGGCACTGCCGAAAGAGACATCCATAGCCTCTTTTGCACCACAGAGTATAAAAGAAGGTGTTCCCATGCTCCCAGGAATTAAAACCGGCTGTCCCACGTCCCTGTATGCAGCCGGAACTTCAGGGTGCCCGGAGGGAAATGCTCTTGTTGCCCCCTTTCTATGCACGTAAACCTCTTTTTTCCTGCCGTCAATGTTATGTTCTTCAAGTTTTGCTACATTATGCGCAACGTCATACAGGAGGCTCATTCCCAAATCATCGGCATCTCTGCCAAATACCTTTTCAAACGATTCGCGTGTCCAGTGAGTGATCATCTGCCTGTTTGCCCAGGCATAGTTTGCAGCACAGAGCATGGCTTTGAAATAGTTCTGGGCTTCCCTTGACTGAGCCGGAGCACAGGCAAGCTGCTTATCCGGAATTTCAATCCCATACTTCTTAACAGCCTGAGAGAGTTCTTTTAGATGATCAGTGCAGATCTGATGCCCTGCGCCTCTTGACCCGCAGTGGATCATTACCGTAACCTGGCCTTCTTCAAGCCCGAAGGCCGAAGCCACTTCCCTGTCATAAATCTTGTCCACATACTGGACTTCAAGAAAATGGTTACCGCTACCGAGAGTTCCTATTTGAGGTTTTCCACGGTTCCTTGCCTTTGTGCTCACATGAGAAGTATCTGCACCTTCCAGGTAGCCATTCCCTTCACAGTGTTCCACATCCGCTTCCACACCATACCCGGCTTCTACTGCCCACTTTGCACCCTCAAGAAATGCATTGTCCAGTTCCCGGTCAGAAGCCCTGAACCGGCTTTTGGATCCGACACCTGAAGGCACGTTATTAAACAGCTCATCAGTCAGCCTTTTTATTTCAGGAACTACATCTTCCTTTTGAAGATTTGTGCGGATTAGCCGCACCCCGCAATTGATATCAAAACCCACTCCACCGGGGCTGATAACTCCTTCCTCTGCATCAAAAGCTGCAACGCCCCCTATAGCAAAACCATAACCAAGGTGGGCATCAGGCATTGCCATGGAATATTTCTGAATGCCAGGAAGAGTTGCTACGTTTGCGATCTGGTCGATAGTATCGGGCTCAATGCCTCCAAGCAAATTTTCAGATACAAACAGGCGCCCTGGAACCTTCATATTAGGAATATGCCCTTTCGGAATTTCCCAGCTATAATCGGAAAGCTTCAGAACCATGTGTTTTATGTCTCGGGGCACACTTTCCACACTCAATTCCTCAGTACCGATATCTTCATTTTCTACCATAATCGATGCTCCCTGCTCCTTTACGTGTTATGAATATAACTCTGAGATTATAGCCCTGTATGAATGTAATTGTATATTATAATCAGGATATGAATATAATTCAGATATTATAATTAAGAATGTCAAAATTCACTTTAGATTTATAGCACAGGATAGGATAATAATTCACGTACATGAAGATATGTATAGCGCAAAGTTAACCGGAGGCATACACGAAAGTCACGCATAGTAGCTGTACATTTCAGCCATCATAAAAAAACAAAAATCCCTGCTCTTCAAATATCAACAACGATCTGAGCCTTCCAGCCTTCGGCAGTCTTCTTGAGTTCCAGCTGATTATAAGTGACCGCCTTAATTTCAGTTTCAAAGGGATGACTTTCAGGATAGTATTTTTCACCCGATGCCCGGGCTTTTATTGAGCATTCCCCTTCTTCTGCTCTGATTTCTTCTACCCGAAACTTCCAGAAAACAACCTCATCGACCTCAAAAAGATATAAAAGCTCAGAAAGCCAGTCCACAAGTAGAGATTCCAGGTCAGGGGACTTAAGGTAAACGTCTCTTGCCGTCTCTCCAGAAACCTTCCCGGTATCAATAATAACATTGAACATCGCAAGAGCTGCATTTTCAAATACCTCTTCCAGAGTATTTCCATAAGCCAGGAACTTTATGTCTGCAGTGTGTTCCAGATACTCATACTTTTTTCCTTGAGACGGCATAGCCCTGTATTGGGTTTTGTCTTACATTAACCTATCCGCCTCAGAAGCCGGTTTTCAGGAATAAAACAGGTTTAAAAAAGATTTAGCCAGATGAACCCTGAAACAGCTGAAATCAAAAAACACTGAAAAGTATCAGTCCAGCCTATTCCAGATATAGATAATCCGCTGAATTGCAGTAATATGGCTGGTCACAGCAATCAGGATAACAGCCCAGCCCAGGATGGTAAAACCTACAATCGAAGCCGGATAAACCGAATTGGCAAAAGCGGCAAGAATTATGACTACAAGACGGTCAGCTCTACCCATAATCCCGCCGTAATACCTTCCCAGATTGAGTGCCTGAGCCTGAGTCCCGAGATAACTCGTAAGAAGCACGCCCACAATTGCCGCAACCCCTATCTGCCAGGACACATAACCTGCAAAAAAAATGCTGCAGATAATAAAAACGTCCGAATAGCGGTCGATTACATGGTCGAGGAAATCACCCCTCGATGTTGCCCTGTTGGATTTGCGTGCTATTACCCCATCAAGTGCATCAAAAAGCGAGTTAAACACTACCAGGATACTTGCTAATAGGGTAAGTTCTTTATATACAGGAGAATAATAAAAACTGAGCCCCGCAAAGAAAGCACAGACCAGAGAAACTATGGAAACCGTATCAGGTGAGACCTCATATCTTATAAAAAGATCTGCCAGCGGGTCAATAATTCTCGAAGCAACGGGTCTCAGGGCATTAAACGTCATGGTACTTGGAATCTTCCTTTTAGTTGTATATCCGTTATAGAGGCAGGCCCGAAAGAATGGCAGTTTATCCTGCTTCTTATAACGATTTGGATCTACTTATTTATATTAATTCTTTGTTTACCTGTCTTTTGATATTTATACTTAAGGCTGCATGTTTGATTATCAGTGTACTCCCTAGATAATACTTACTTATCTCACTTTTCACTTTTTATTTTCACTTCTTATTTTCACTTTTTTACGGCTGCAAGCTCATACAGGTACTTTATTCTGCAGGAGTGCTCAAGCTGAGTGGTCACAATATACGCTTCCCCCAGGGTTCTTCCAATGGCAAAAGTCCCATGGCTGTAAACAACCGCACCCTTATGTTTCGAAAGACCGGCTGCCAGGTTTTCGGCAAGTTCCCGGCTCCCGATCCCGCCGCCTACCACCGGGATATCCCCAAGGAAGTACTGCCCTTCACTATCTACAGGAACGATCACCCCTCCGGGGCCTGCAAGCAGGGATTCTACTACTGCATAGGGGCAGTGGGCATGAATTATTGCAAGGGCTGAGGTCTGCCTGTAGATCTCCCGGTGCACTACCGTCTCGGAAGACGCAATTATGTCAAGAGAAGACGTATCCTGAATTTCGACCTCAACAACATTATCGCCGCTGATCTCGTCAAGAGCAGTTCCGCTCCGGGTAATAAGCATCTGATCCCCGATTCTGACACTGATGTTTCCAAAATTTGATTCCACAAGTCCGTGTTCTACCAGCTTGCGCCCGTATTTTGCCATTTCCTGCCACATCTTATGTGAGATATAGAGGAAGAATGCCATAAGGTTTATGCGCCCCACATTCCGGAAATAACAAAAACAGGGAAAATGGAGACAGTTAAAACACTGAGACAAACTCTTTAAAGGGGGATTCTGCCATAAAGTTTATCTGTTAGTATTGTATTTAGATAAGTCTGCTGGCAGCTTCATTGCGCCTCGTTGGCTCAGCCCGGTAGAGCGAGTGACTTGTAATCACTAGGTCGCGTGTTCAAATCACGCACGAGGCTTTGTACTAATTTTGTTCGGAGCCTATTCCCAAAGGAGTCTGTTTTATGGGAATAGGCATTTATGAAAATATGAGTGTTCAGAAGCGTCTGGGTTCATTGAAAGATGCACCAATATCTGACGTTAATAAGCAACTAATTTTTGATTTTATTGACTACTGCTTTTCTGAAGGATTGAGTAAACATAGAGTTCTAAAGTACATTTCGATCTTGAAATGTATTGCTATACAAATTCAGCTTGATTTTGATAAAATAGAAAAAAGAGATCTCTACAGGTTTATTTCTGACCTTGAAAGAACTGACAAAAGTGAATGGGTAAAACACGACTATAAGATTTTTCTTAAAAAATTTTACAAATGACAATGTGAGGAAGAAAGACCGGAGCTGACCAAATGGATAAAAACAACCATGAAAAAAAGGATCAGAAATTGCCGGAAGAGATGCTTACTGAGTCAGATGTTTTGAATTTAATCGAAAATGCTGAGAATGTACGGGATAAAGCTATCATAGCCCTCTTATGGGACATCGGGGCGAGAACTTTCAAAATATCTAACAAACAGATAGCATTAACGAATTTGGGGACGGTAGCATTCTATTGGACTGATAACGGAAATTGGAACTTGTGGAAGACTGCTAACCTAGGGCTTTTACCTGTAAGCGAAAAACTCTATAGTGGAAGTTCCAATATTCGCTTTAAAATTGTAGTTAAACCTGTAAATGGCGCCTACATAAATGCCAAGGTAACAATCACGTAAAAATACATTTAATCCAGAATAATTTTGGGTGTGTGCTCGAGCGCTCTCCTATACTTTTTTCAAGTGACTAACAGGCACGATTCACAGATGAAGTGAGATCATCCAGAGCCTCTTTTAATTCCTGGGATAATTCGTAGTTTAGGCTATACTATTTGGGCCATTGTAGCCGAGAATCCGATTATCAGTATAGATGTGAAAAAAAAATTCATAGGAAATTTCTACCGTGATGGAAAAAGATATTGTACCCAGGCAATAACGGTATATGACCATGACTTCAATACATTTTCAGATGGTATTGTAATTCCACATGGCATATACGACTTGAAACGTAACGAAGGATACATCACCTTGGGAACCAGTAAGGATACGAGCGAATTTTGTTGTGACTGCATTAAATACTGGTGGGAAAACTACGGTAAGGAAAATTACCACCAGGCAAGTAGCATTTTAGTCTTGGCAGATGGCGGTGGAAGCAACTCAAGCAGGCATTATATTTTCAAGGAAGATCTGCAAAAGCTATCAAATGAAATTGGGATTGAAATCAGAATGGCTCATTATCCACCATATACTTCGAAATACAATCCAATAGAACACAGGTTATTTTGCCATGTTACGAATGCATGCAAAGGTACTGTTTTCAGCAGTATTGATGTGGTAAAAAGCCTTGTTGGTAAGACTTCGACATCCACAGGACTCAAAGTGTTTTCGACTATCAAAAATAAAGTTTATGCCACGGGAAGAAAAGTACGTGAAAACTTCAAGGAAAACATGAAAATTGTATTTGATGATTACTTGGGGAAATGGAATTAAAGAGCAATTCCAGATGTAAAAACTTGAAGTTATTTTTCAATCATTCCTAAAGTAGATAGACGCTCATTTTAATCGTTTCTCTACGTCGTTTTAACTTTAATAGTCTCTAAAAAGAGATCTGAGTTTACTCCCCATATTTTTGTTTCTGTTCTGCATACTTTATCATTCGGTCGGCTAAGACTGAAATTATCTCTTCCCTGGTCGGTGATCTGCCTGTAATCTCATTACACAGTTTGATTTCTTCGCCAATACAGGCTTCTATCATTAGCGTCAATTCGCCGACATTAACGCTAATGACATCGATTTCTACCCCTTTTTTGACGCATTCACCAACCACTTCACCAAGCATCAAAGGCAGATCTGTTACGAATCGGGTGACCTTTTCAGTCTTTTCATCTGTTGCGTCTTTCATGGCAAGTAATAGACTTTTAGGTATTAAACGACTTGCCTCATGGCTTCGAGTTGTGCTACCATCAATGTAACGTTACGTGTAGATGTTTAAACGGTTATCACCAATTCATGAAGAGCTCTGGAATGTTTGTCATTGCTAAAGTGGAAACCATTGTCAGAGAGTTTCTAGAAAAACCATGTAAATGAGGATAATGAAACAACCTTATGAAGCAGAATCAACGGGAACGATTATCGATGGAACTTATTTCAACAAAATCGCTTGGGTCACAACAATCGGAAGAAAAATTCTAAAGATTAACTGGGGGTATAATCTGATACTGCTCTAAAGGTAAGAAACAATGTCAGATGATGCGGTCAATAATTGCTGAGTCTGGATATTAAGAAGGTGAGGATAGGTACTGAGTCGATCAAACAAGCCATTAATCCTGTATTCCTATTGTTGTGTAATGACTGGGTAAACAAATGACTTTCATAAATATTGCAAATAAAATTGAAAGGAAAAAACAGTATCTCCGAATGATATATGGATTTTCCATGCGGCAAGCTAATCAGATCAAAAAAATAGTGTTGTTTCCAAATTTTGTGGGATCACTATCAATGGCTCCCTGGTGATCCATTGACCTACACCTCCACGTCACTGGTTCAATGGGGGTGGCCACTTAATTATAAGTCCTTAATTTGACTCAAAAATTCATGAAAAATGCGAACTCTTAAAAAAATGGAGTCGGTAACTTGGAGTTTTCCATCACATTAAATAATCCATGCTAAATAATAAATAAGTTGGGTTATTTTAGTTCTCATTTACAAAAGTTCACAAAGTTATTCGGAGATACTGAAAAAATCGGCGTACTTATATAGAATTCTAACATGGGCAGATTGTTATTTATTATGGTGGGATAAATATGGAAGATCCAAGTTATAAAGAGCAATTTGTTCCTCTGTTTTCTTTAAGTGAACCAAATCAATCAGCAGTTATTGCAAAAGATGAAGTATTGATTAAAGACAAAAACGGGAATGATCTACTTTCTGGAAACGCAGAGTTTCGCCTTGATTTCCTCCCAAAACCTCAGATTCATGTATACATTACCAACAAAAAAGAACTAAATGATAGTGAAAAAAAGGGGCTATATTCTCTGCATGACAATATATTATCTGGAAATCTGTTTGAGCTAGTACTGAAGAACTCTGGGAATCAATTTGAAGGATTTGTAATAAATAGTGACTTGTTTAACCATAATGGGCCTTCGTTAACCTTTACGTCATCTTCTGAGCCAATAGTTGGACTTGGAGACGAAGATACTCAGATGCAATATGTTATTTTTCATTTGTTTAACTTTAGAGAAATATGTGCAAATAATGGAAGGTATTGTGAGGATGTCCGCATAGAAGCAGATAATTGGGTCATAGAAATCAAATCTCTGGCAAAATCCGAAAGCAACTTTAAAAAATTAAAAAAAGAAGGTGGTTATGGTTCAACCCATATAGTTTGTTTACAGCAAATAGATAGTACTTTCTTTTCAGGTAAAGAAGCTATAGAAATGCTCAATATGCTACAATATTTTTTCTCTTTTGCAAACGGAGCATGGTGTAATCCCATATATGCAGTAGGTTTTAATTCTACAGGTCGAGTATGGGAATCATGGTCATCACCGAGAGGACCCAGTTTTTCTCGATCAGAATCGTGGTTCGATGAACATCACTCTGAACAGCTTGAGAATCTTTTCCCTGGTTTTATGAATCATTGGGTTGATGAAGACTGGAATGACACTATCCAGAAGGCTATATACTGGTATCTCATAGCCAACAATTCACCGATAGATGCAGGAATTATTCTTACTCAAACTGCTCTTGAAAGACTATCATTTGAATATGCTGTTCTGAAACGTAAATTGATAAGTGCAGATAGTTTCACGAGACTTAAAGCATCAGACAAATTCAAATTGCTTTTTTCGTCTTTGGAACTCTCCATTGACATTAGTAAGGATTTACCTGAATTTGAAAAAATGGCAAAAGCAATGAAATGGGATGATGCGACACATGGTATGAGTGAGATACGTAATTCACTTGTACACCCGAATCCAAAAAACAAGGGGAGATTCAAATCTGTATATTATGATACATGGAAACTGGGACAATGGTATCTTGAGCTTTCTTTGCTTAAGTTGTGTGGGTACTCTGAAACATATTGTAATCGCTTAAATCCTGGGTGGATAAGCCAGGTTGAGATCGTTCCATGGAAAAAATAGAGTTGAAGTAACTGATAATTTCTATGATTCTTATCAATATACTTTCTATCGCTTAGTCCGACTTCTCGTAAAAGTCTAGGACAAACAACCATCAGTGGATCAGAATATGGAAGATATACCCCTTCCCCATATTTGTATCGTTCATTATATGCTCGCAGAGTCTTAATATGATTTTCAAATAACTTAAAACTGTAGCCAATAGTAGCAAGTGACTCACCTGATTCAGATAAACAAGAAATTAATAAATGGTAATCACCTTTTATAAGATTGAATTTCTGATCAAATTCTTTTTCTGCTTCATTAACAATACTTTTTTCTGCCTCGACCATGACACTTTTATCTTTAGATGATTTTTTCTGCTCTGCGATATTGTTTCTGATCTTAAGTACTATGTCGTTAATATGTTCTTCCTCCTCTTGTGTCCATTGATCAAAGCAGTGAACTGTCTCATTCCAAGATTCTTCGCTCTTTTATTGTATAAGCCCTATGGAGTATTCTTGAATTATTTGGTTGGACTGACTAAGATGTTGACGTGAATAATATCCTTGTGCTGGTAGATTTAAAAATAAGATATTATCTTTTGTTATCATGCAGTCAATCATGGAAATAGAGATATTCCTAACTCCAATATTATAAATGTTAAAAAAAAATATTAGGTTAACACTTCCCAAAAAGTGACTAAGCTTAATTTTATTGGCGGCAACAATCCTAATTTTGGCACCTTTAATGAATACTCGTAATGGGGGAATCTGTGAAAGAGCCACAGCAAGATAAGCAATTATCACGCCAAATGTAGCAACTATTACTCCCAATGCAGCAACTATTGTACTACATGCTTGACTATTTAGAAAAGACCAATCTATCATCTTTACTCCCCCAAATATGACTTTAATAGCTTTTGCACAAACAATATTTTCTTTTCATTATACCCTGTTGTATCCGAAAATATTATCGATTCTTGACAGAATTGTTGAATCATTCTCCCAACTATTGTCAGCAAGTCATACATCCCCATCCCTACGTCCCATGGGTGTATATAATATATATAGGCCGTTTTTATATAATTATTTCAATTAAAAATCGTTATCGATGTAAATAGCTTCGGAATCCTCTAGTATAGGTGAGGGCATGCTACCATCAGGGTTTAATCCAATGTCCTTGACCAATGTAAAATTTTGTTCCAGAAACGCTCAAAATATGTCGGGTAAGGGAATTACCCAGGAAAAATAGTTAGTTTTTTAAGTCGTGTAAAATTGGCTTTTGTTTCAAACCTAAAGGGCATCAGAGTGATCTTTGAGCCCTCAGGTCAGGTGCCAGGATATTTAGAGACACAGTACAGGCAGTGAAATTATACTCCAGAAACGCTAAAATATGTTGGGTAAGGGAATTACCTTAACTTACCTCAATACCCCTCGTATACGACAAAATTTTATGTTGTGTGACTTGGAAAAAACATTCTGGTATCTGGGCTGAAGGCTTGAAGATCAGTCAATCCTAAAGCTTAACTCTTTTTTGATCTATCCTTTTTATAAATCTGGCGTGTATAATTTCGAGTTCAAGTCCTGAGTTATCCTATACATGCCATGCTACCTGTTTACAGGTCAGTTGCATGTCAGATCCATGCTCATTAAAAGGATTGGAGTAGCACAGGCAGTTGATACATATCTCAAACTTGATATAGATCTGATTACTTCGCAGCGTCCTTCCAATCCTTGACATGCGATCATCGCTTTGCATTGTCTGGCATGTAGACATGTTGCAGCTACCAGTGCCTGTCTGACATTTTCTATCTTTTGCAGTAAGATAAAAACAAGAATCACAATTCTGTATGAAACAATCAGGAGTACTCATAGAGCAAAAAAAGTTAGTGACTTTTGAATGGGGGTATCTGCATTTTTACTTTTTTAGAATTCCCCATTCCGTGAGCCTCTTTTCAATATCCCTCATTTCATAATCGGTGAATGAAAGGCTCTGATAATGCATAAGAGATGTTATTGGATCATGACCTTGCCGAGAATATATCTCAATTTCTGGTATCCCTGTCTTTAGCATCCAGGACTCGATGGTCTTTCGAGGGGTCTTATTTCCTACTTTTGGGTTTATCTCTGCCTTTAGTGACCATCTGGCTAAATCTCTATTCCACGAACTTCTTTCAGGTGGTCTATGCCCTTCACAGAATTGCTTGAAAATATAAGGGAAAGTTGAAGGCAGTCGATCTATAGTTCTCTTGATTTGCTTCTGCTTCGCCTTCTTCTGAGCCTCTTTTGGCAGAATAATCTGGTTTCGCTCTTTGTAATACCAAGCAGGATTATCATGAAGCCTTTGCAACTCTACATACCTTAATCCCGTTATTGTATGTATCTCAAAAATTGCCCGCTTTGATTCCGGAATTGCCTGTATAAATTTGTCATACTCTTCAACAGTGAGAACTTTAGTTCCGTCTCCAGTAACAAGACCATTTTCCATGTCAAGTATTATAGCAACAAAATACTAAAAGGTTGCTATAATCAATTTTGCGGATATGAAAAACTGCAAGAAACAACCCTGAAAACAGAAGAAACAACAACATTTTACGGTAAAACGTTGCTACCATGAATAGAAGCTGAAATGATAAAATTGCATATCCAATTTCAAATCAAAGAGGATCAACCAACAATGAAACTGCTCACATGGAACATCAATCATCGCACATGCAATAAAAAAATTCCCTATCATATGGCTAAGGCAATTGCCTCACTGACGCCGGATGTCATTGTACTTACCGAATATGTGCCTGGCTCGTCACATCAAATATTCATTGAACAACTTGAGTCATATGGATTCACACATCACTTTATGTCGAAGCGGGCATTAAAAGAAAATCAAGTATTCATCGCCGCAAATACGAAACTGGAATGTGGGAATATCTTAGCTCCGACGAATATTGATAAATCACTCCCATCAAATGTGCTTCATGTTTTCCTGCCAGAGAAGGGTTTCAATATTCTTGGCCTGCGTATGCCCGATTACAGCAAGCTGCCCAAAATCAAACGCCAATGCTGGGACTGGATTCAGCAGATCGCAGCAGAGAATGTGGATCTTCCGTTCGTGATCATGGGTGATTTCAACACAGATCCTGTCGACTCAAAAGCAAAGTGCGGCGATCGGATAAACAAACTCAAGGACAATGGCTGGCAACATTCAATACCCAGCTCAGGTGCAAGTTACTGGGCCATTATAAATGGTAGTGGAAGACGGCTTGACCATGCTTTCATCAGCGGGCATTTTGACGTTCTTGCTACAGAGTATATCTCAGAATCAGGAAGCTATGTATTCGCAGGGAAGAAATCTGAAGCAATGTCAGATCACGCAGTCCTGTTAATTGAAGTTAATATTAAGTCAGGTTGTCAATGAGTGTTTAGGACATGGCTAGAGATTACATCAGAGGAAATTTATGAACCACTTGCTTATGCATTCAGATGGAATGTATTCTCAATATTTCCTTCAACTGCTCAATTGTAACTTTACCCTTATGCAGCATAGAATGACAGTTGGGACATACAGGCCTTAAATCATTGATAGGATCTACTTTATATTCTTCATTTATTTCATAAAGAGGTTTTAGATGGTGGACGTGAATGTATTCTCTACCTATTTCTCCATAAACTTCTTCAAAATCGAATCCACAAACACTGCATTTAAAACCATATTTCTGGAGACATTCTTTTCTAGCAGTTGGATTTCTTTCATAAGCATTTACTGTAATTTGTTTTTTTGCTCCTTCAAACAAGTTACTACTTTCTTCAGAAGATATCTCTTCTGCGATATCTGTTTCACCATAATTTGGAAAAGGAATACTTCTTAGTCCAAGTTCATGTTTTAAATACTCCAATAATTTATCCGAATGTTTTGGCTGGCTTTTAATGTTTAACCATTTATATTTGTTTGCAACGTTGTCTATATAATAAAAATGTAGTTCCCTTACTATAGGCCAAATATCTGAATCCTTATTGGAAGGAGTATAGTATCCATTCATTGATGGAACCGGTTTATACTCTGAATAATCTCCAGTCTCCCAGTGCCATAAATCACTTTCATCTAATAACTTCCATATGTCCGTTCTTTCATTTAACAATTGTTTATCAAGAGTCAACCAAATTCCGTTTTTGTGAACGGTAAAAACAATGAGATTGCCAACTAGGAGACGAACACCCTCATCATAGTAATATGCACCCCACTTGTTACTACCATATGAGTTAGCTTTTTTGAGTGCTTCAAGGAATAAAGACAAAATGAGTTTTCTATATTCACCATCAGGAAAAAGTGATTCCATTGCGTCGTGAGTTTTATCAGTATCAGAGCCGGTCATAAACTCCTCCAAAACAGTCGATTAATTCTGGCCTATGTTTAACATCGTTTGGAATCTTCTGCAGGTATTTCTGAAATAGACTCAAATTCCACAATTGTTTCTTTTCTCCATCCAGAAATTGGCAAAGGAGATTACAGACCAATCTATTATCCTTCAGTTAAAACTCGATAATCCCTATCGTACCGTCGCATTTGTAATATATATATCCGCTTGTACTCAGTCTCTTCAACGCTTTTTCAACTTCCCACTCAGGGATCTTCGTATGTTTCTTGATATTTTCGATTGTGAGAATCACGCCTGTCTCATCGATTTCCTTAAGATCTCCGAGCAGTCGAATCTCATAAGGAGTCCGTCTGTACAATACATCGATGTCGACTCCAGCTGTTACGACATGCTTTGTCTGGGTCATTAAATCTGCCCATAAAAACTTACCCTCATTCAAGTTCTCAAGGGTCACATTTGTTTGAGTATCAAGGCGAGCAAAAGCAGTAGTTAACTTCGGTATAACAGAACCAATATCTTGTTGGTATGGCAATGCATCTGCGTGAATGATCTCTTCCATAACGAAATACATTGCTTCGTCTATCCGTCTCTGAAGCTTGTCTGAGATCTGAGGTTGGAAAAGCAATGCATCGAGCATGAATCCTCTCGCCAGCGGCAATGAATCTATTAGTTCATCTTTGTACGAGAGGTAGCTTCGGAATTCCACATCCAATGGCATTGGGATATGGATAGGTACTTCCTTGATATTGAAATATGCCAGGTTAACTTCCGTACTGTTCACAGGACAGGGCTGCTCAGGCGTTTCCAGCGATTTATAAAAATTCGGATAAGTTGAGTTCCTGAACTCTTTCGGCACAACATTGGCAACCCGCTTGAATATATTCCAGTCACTCCGTCCTATGTCCTTTCCCATCACGATGGTGTTAATTCCACCGGGTTCAAAATCAAACAACTGTGGGGATGATACACAGTACAATCCCATAGCAAAGGCGATATGTTCCCAGAAATATTTCTCTTCCTTGCTGCTTTTCTTCGCAAATGGAATTGCCATATAATCCAAAAACTCTTCTTTGTTCAACAGCCGATTGCTTCGGATTTTGTTTGGGTCCACAAACTGCCAGCCGGACACATATTTAATCATCGTTGACTGGATCTCGTTATTTGCAACTTCATTAAATCTTTCAGTCTCACTGACAGTTGCTTCTATGAGCTGTCCTTTTGGTGGCAGGTCGCATGTTCTCCTGTCCCTTATAACGTAGATTTCATTGCGTGGATCGTTCAAAAATGGAGACGGGTCAAGACAGAAGATTCCATTCTTCTTGTCGGTGTATCTGACATAACCCATATTGTCTTTCTCAAAGATCAGCTGATATTCGCTTCCAGACAATTCATATCCGTACATCCGATTTTTCAGCGGTACATTTGCCATGACTTCTCGCCCTACTTAAAGAATGCACCTGACCTAGGAGAGTAGAGAAGATTTACGGATTGCTGTTTGTTTTTCGGGTTGGTCTACTGTGCCTTCGTGCCCTCGATGTCAGGATTTCCTTCCTGCAATAAGTCAAAGTGTTTCAATTATTGAATAAACAGACTTTGCTTATAATAATCTGAAATCACTTTATATAAAAATCTTTTTAAATTTGGTTAAATTGTAGAGCTTGAATCTGATTTCTCAGGTCTTTAAAGTAGGTTCTGAGAAGCTTTAGAAATCCTGGAAGTGAACAAAAGGAAAATAGTGTATGTATACCACGTAAGAAGCAAAAAGAATGACTTAAGTAATCCAGTTGGTTTATTAATCTCTTACCGAATCGGAGAAACTAAACCATGACAAAATTGATCCCAATTATATTGTTAATATTGTTTGCAATGTCTTGTATTGGATGTACTGAAAAAGTCCATACTGACGCTGATAACAGTAAAGGAAATCAAACACTCACTTCTACACCGGTTCAACCTATAATAGAACACACGCTCGATGATGACGTGAGCGTAACAGTCTTGAAAACAACGTTTCTAAACAAACTTAAAACAGCAGACCCGGGATGTTTCTTTGTAATCGCAACTATTGAAATGAATAACACTGGAAACACCACCTATAATATAAATCCTAATATGTGGGCGTTGGAATGGGATGGAATGATGTACAGTCCGGATATACCAGCTACCTACGCTGATGGGATAAATCATCCTCAGACAATAGCGGACAATGAATTATTGGTGGGTCCTGGTGGACATCAAATATTCCAAATCGTTTATCAATTGCAGAGCGCCTTATCCACGGAGCCAAATCCTGAATACAGCATAGTTTATTTGGGGGAATAATCCCCTTTTTTTATTTTGTCTGTTTTAATTTACTGCTTTCCTAGATCAAAATTTCAATATGGACCGCTTGCTCATGCATGTTCTCCTCAGCTTCTCGATCTGTTCATCTTTTGCGTATAAATGATAATGTTTATTTTAGTTCACAGTTTAAGGACAATTAAATCTTTTAAGCAAAGGCATGAAGCATGGAACCAAAGAAAGCGAATGAGGAACCAAATCAACGAAAATTCTTGACACGGATAACTATTGTTTTTGTGTAACTATTCAGCCACTGATAAAAAAGTATGTTTTTTCAGCAAAATGCTGAAATTCTCAGAATAATAGCGGCGCTCCTTTGAGCGCCGCGAGAATACCGTCTATAACAGGTAAATCGTTCTTTTTAATGGTTGAGATATAAGCTCTAATTCTGCAGAAAGCTTCCGCTCCTTGTATAGTTCTGAAAGTTCCTGATATTTTCTGCTGTAATTTCATCATCCTTATGTCTCTTTCTGCTTGGTTATTCTCAAACGGAACTCTCAAGTCATTGAGGAATCTCAGGATCTGTTTTTTGTTTTCTATAAACCTGTCAAGTAGGTTCCTTGCTTTTGTTTTTGGATTTTTACCACGTTTTCCTTGTTTTTCAGGGTTTAGAGAAGGTGGATTTTCTTCAATCCCTTTCATGACTACAGCATCGAACCTTTCTTCTAACACTTTAATTTGCTCAAAGTCCAGATCTTTGACCTGCTCTTTACACTCATCAGTATACTTTTTCATTTCTGTTAACAGTTCATTCATCTCTTTAGCCCATTGCTGTTTATAGTTCTCCTCAATTCCAGTAAGTTCTCTCTGGAGATGAGCATTGCAAAGAGCATGATCACATTCATAACTGTTATAGGGTTTCCATCCGTCATGAACTGCTATTCCTTTAAACTCTGGAAGAATTCCCATGGCATTAATTGCTTCTGATCCTCTTTTTGAGTGAGCAAAATAACAGGTGTATTTGTCATTAGAAGCTACATGAAGCCAATGCCTTTTTCCTTCAATTTTCATCCCAGTTTCATCACAATGGATTACAGGAGAAGTTATTAACCTCTCCTGACTCACATTTTCAAACTCCTCTAAATTCCGGAAGCATTCTTTTTCTGCTCTGATTATCGTAGCAGAACAGATTTTTATCCCCATAACGTCATCAAAAAACTCTAAAATCCTTTTGTAGGGAATAAACTGGTAGTTTTTACAGTAAATTGCTGAAGCTAAAATATTAGGACCATACTGGACGGGATATTTCACAGATTCTGGAAAAGAAGCTTTATTTGATTTTCCACAGTGAGTACAGGTCTTAATCTGACTTCGATGTTCCGTAACAATTAGATTTACAGGAGGAATATCAAAAATTTGTCTTCTCTCATAAGCTTCAACTTCAACATCCTCAAGAGTATGTCCACATTCTTTGCAGCAGGTCAAAGAATGTTCAATTACCTAATCAGGATCATTAACCATATCAAGAGTTGTGCCTGGATGACCTTCTTGACCTCCAGGTTTCTTCCCACTCTTTTTCCGGAGACTCTTGGGATTAGGTTTTTCTTTGACTAAAAAGTCAGTAGAAGGAGGTTTACTGCTGTTTCTGCTATTTTGATTTAAGCGAGATTCTAAAATCCTTACACGTTTTTCTAGTTCAGCAATTCGAATAGCTTGTTCTTCTATGATAGTTTCAAGTCTCTGGATTACAGAAATTACAGCTTCAGGACCAGCTTCATAGATAACGAGGATCTCTTCACGTGTAAGCATAATAACGAAACAAAATAGGATTCAATTTATATGCAATTTTTCCTCGAAAAGAGGAAAAATTGTAGCCTTTCAAAGGCTACCTGAATTGTTACATTATTCTTTTACTTATTGCCGGTTTAATCTATCATTTGGCATTCTTATATCCTGAAAATCAAGTATCACAATTAGGAATAACTAACGTAACTGAAAAAGCTAATTTCATTAATCAGTATCATACAACTTCAATTCAATTAATTTCTACTCTAGCTCAAATACTAGGTGGCAGTGCAGTTCTGGTTGGGATTTATTTTGCTTGGAAAAACTTCGAACTTGCTCAAGCTACTCTCAAATCTGACCAAGAAAAGTTTCAGAAAGATTTCGAACTTGCTCAAGAAGGCCAGGTAACTGAACGATTTACTAGAGCTGTTGATCAGTTAGGAAGTGAAAAACTAGAGATTCGTTTAGGTGGAATATATGCACTTGAAAGAATTGCAAATGAGTCTGAGAAGGATTACTGGCCGATTATGGAAATTTTAACAGCTTATGTTAGGAGAAATTCACCTGTCGAATTAGCTGAAAGCCAAGATAAGATATCTTTGGATATTCAGGCAATTCTTACCGTTATTGGGAGAAGTAACTATAAACAAGGTGAATCTATAATACTAGATCCAGTTCATGACTCTAAACACCTAGATCTGAGTTATACATATTTGGCCGGAGCTGACTTTGAAGGAGCCCATTTCGAAGGAGTTTTGTTCCTAATGTCTCATATAAATGGAGCCAACTTTCAGAAGAGTCATCTTGAAGGAGCTAACTTTGGAAATGCTTATCTTGATGGCGCTCACTTTGAAGACGCTCATCTTGACGGAGCCTACTTTGGAAACGCTCATCTTAAAAAGGCTTTTTTTGTGATGCCTATTCAAGGAGCTTATATTAAAGGGGCTCATTTTTTATGGACTATGTTTCATGGAGCTAACCTTGAAGGGGCTCATTTTGAAGAAACTCACGTTTCATCAGCTGTATTTGAAGAAGCTCATCTTGAAGGAGCTTATTTTGAAGGGGCAAATTTTAAGAAGATTAATCTGGAATTGACTTCGCCTAAAAGTAAGTCTGCTAAGGTTACGGGTGACTTATCCATATTTAGAGGAGCTAACCTTGAAGGGGCTCATTTTGAAAAAGCTAAATATCTAACAATTGACCAGCTTTCCAAAGCAAAGACACTTTATAATGCAAAATTAGATCCAGAGCTAGAAATACCGTTAAGAGAGAAGTATCCTGTCCTTTTTGAGAATACTGAGGAATGATTGGTATTACTAGAGTTTGATGTACTGAAACTATTTTTTAACGGAAACACTTGGAACAGTTAGAACACTTGTAGAGAAGGGGGTAAAACAGAGAGGAGGAGGGGGGAAGAATATATAATTATATTTTATCACTCTCTTCCTGTGAATTTACATAGGCTCTTTATTAGGAGTGTTCCATCTGTTCTATCTGTTCCATATCGAGTGAAATCACCAGGGTCACGGTATTCAAAAAAAGGTTTGTAAGATTTTGACGGGGGGGGGGCACTGTGTCAGTTACCACAAACCAATCCAAAGAATAGCTTCCAATCCAACTGAAATAACCTTACTGAGTACCGTACGGTCATGCATAAAAGAAAGTATGGGAAACGTATTTTCTACCAATTAATATCATGAAAGCTTTTTACAATCTCCTCTAACCGTGTCAATCTCTTTAACTTATTTTTATAAGCTTCTTCTTATCTTTTCCAGTTTTACCCTTCAGATAGGTCAATCTTCTGTCGTTATCCTGCTAAAAATGTCATTTTCCCCTCGAATGATTACCCAGATCGTACGTACTAAGGATGGTAAAGTACGGTTTACCGTACCTCTCGAGTACTGTAACCTCAAAAATCGTTGTCAACCCCCTCTAAAATTAAAAAAGAAGTTCCTTTTCCCTTCCTCTTCTTACCCTTTCGGACCTTTTCAGGATACAGCTCTACAACTTTCTCCATTATTGTTTGAATCATGGCTCTGCTGCTGGACCTCTTTACAAATATACGGCACTCTTCGGAGACCGATTCAGAGCTAAGAAATAGATAGATTTCTGATGAGGTGAGCATCTTTCCAGCCATATTAGGCTTTGTGTTTTTTAACTCCTTCATAACCAGTTTTGCTCTGACAACCGTTTTATTGCCGCTCAGAAGGGAGTTTTCACTCCTTGGCACGTTTCCTTCAAGAACAATTTTTTCGAGCTCTGAGAGGCGCTCAGGAAGTGGAGTAAAAGTCTTTCTTTTCTTCTGTGGATTCATCAGCCTTTCTGTGTCTTCCATCTCTTCCCAGTCCAGATCTATATCCACAAAATGAGTCTTGGCGCTTACCCCGAGGTATCCTTCCAGCAGGTCTAGCCGTTCGAGGAGGTTGTGCTCTTTTGCAATTACCCGAGTGATGATGCTTTCAATTTCCATCCTAATGGTGGGATGGTTCAGCAGGCTCTGCAGTTTTTGGACTTCAGGGTCAGTTTCTCCTAGCAGGCTTACGTATGGCTCGACCATCACCCCAGAATCATTGGAATAGGCCACAGTACTCACCCCTGCAAAAGGTAAATATTGCATCAAAGCAATTGTTCTGCTGTAGAGTGAATTGCGAGTCACTGGTTGGCACTTTGTGTATTGGTAATTCACTCCACATATCTTTCACCTCTCAGGGTGATTTTCTGGGTGGTCGTTTTTTCAGCTTGTGATTTTAAGTTCAAAATCATCCTCCTTCACTAATGTGTTACGTTTGGTGTATTAATCATACATACGTTTCTCTTTTATTTGAGTGTTACGATTGGTTCACTTTTAATGGATGTATTTATTTATTGTGTAAACGTAACACATCTCAATGAAAGAGCGTTTCAGTGTATCAATGGATAAAGAACTCACAGAATGGCTGGACAAGCTTGTAGATGAAAAGATATTTTCCAGCCGTAGCCATGCACTCGAGTTTTGCGTGAAGCAAATTTCAAAAATTGGGATTAAAAATGTCGTGTTAATGCACTGGGGTGAAGGAGAGGCAGAGCCTGTGTTCATGCAGGACTCGGATATAAAGGTAATAGATTCTTTTGCAAAGGCTAAAAACATATCAAGGGACGAGGCTGCTCAGCTTTTAGTTCGTAAGGGTATCAAGGATGATTCCTGAAATTTGGGTATATGCAGGATTATTTCAGCAGAGGCACTAGTGTTGGGTGCAAGGTGCGGCAACCATAAGTAAATGACTTTTTTGAAGCAGGGTTATTGAACACCAGAGCCCTCTGTAATTCCCGTTCCTACAAGATAATCCATAATAACTATTTCCGAACGTGGACCAGCTAGTCAATTCCCATATATCGACCTGCATGAAGAACTATAATAAACACATATATATAGGCCAAGTAGATTTACTATATATTAGAGAGAATAAAAGAAATAGGCTCAGAACATATTTAGATAAGTCTGCAATCAGCTTCATTGTGCCTCGTTGGCTCAGCCCGGCAGAGCGAGTGACTTGTAATCACTAGGTCGCGTGGCCGTAAGGCCAAAGCAACGCAGTTGCGCCTGAGAATCACGCACGAGGCTTTGTACTAATTTTATCTAAATTCTACTTTACTAATTTTATCTAAATTCTATTTTACTAATTTTGTCTAAATTCTACTTTACTAATTTTGTCTAAATTCTACTTTACTAATTTTGTCTAAATTCTACTTTTCACTGGTGCATCTTACTTTCCGCAGATTTCTTCTAAAAAAGAACATTTATTCTGTTATCGTTTTTTGAGAATTATTCGAAAATTTACAGTTATTGTCTCAACTGAGGCTTAGGGAAATGGTTACTGGAAGTTTTCAATGAAGGCAAAAAGCCGAAAACTTTGGAAAATATCAAAACCACACTTTTGAGTTATCAGGGCGATTTTCAGTAAAAACGATTACAAGAAAAATTGTGAAAATTGAAAGGACATCTGCGGAAAGTCGGGTGCATAAATAAGATTAAACGAATCAGATGTTCTAAGACTTATAGTGTGGTGCTAACAGCATTCAATGCACTGAGTAATGATTACAATTTGCCTGGAAACATAAAGATAAAGATAAAGTTAAAACTCTGATTTTATATATAAACCTGGATTTCATCCAAGTTTTAAAAGTTTTTCCTTAAGGACAGGAGGCATCGGACTTAGCGGGATCGACTTTCATTGATTTTCAGATTATGGAGAAAAGTAGATTCAATTGTTAACCTGCGTTATAAATAAATTATTATATAAAGAATTCTATTTAAAGTTTGATACAAAGATTCTGAAGGTCAAATATCCAGTGTCTCAAAATAGAATTCTATAATATGATATTGCAACTAATAATGAGAGGCTATTTGCCCAAAACTTCATAAATATATAAAAAAAGAAGTGAGATATATGTTCTGGAGTAAGGACAATATTGTAGAAAGGTTGAGCAAAATACCTCGAACTCTGGAGGATATCTCAATCGAAATCTTTGAAGGCGTACCCTCAACAAATGATTTTTTACACAAAGTGAGCTTTTCAAAGGAAGACTGCATAGATGCCCCGTATGTCTGTAGAGATCTGTTAAGGAACGTAAACATAGAACAGGAACTTATGTATCCTTATATGGATGGTGCCCTGTCGAATGAATTTGCCATTCACTCAACCCAGTATCGGTTTATGCTGCCCTATGAAATCCTCGGCCAGGACATAAGGAAAAAATACAGGATATTTCAGCCAGAAGAAATGAAAGCAAGGTTTCCGATGGCATATAAAAGGCTTATGGAAATCAAATATACATTCGGAACAGATGGAGAAGAGCTCGATTCAGCTGATTGTTATCGCTTGAAAGGTGAAAACTTTCTGCAGTATATTAACACGCCTAAAATTATCATTACTGATCACTACCGTCTGCAGGCTTCTTACGATTCTGCCGGAAACCACGTGTTTTCAGATGGAATCGGAGTTGTTCTCGGGGACCCCACACTCTACCATTATGTAACAGCGGCACTTAACTCCTCAATATCAAGGGTTTTTCCTGAGATCTGGAACCTCGAAAAAGTGCGAAATAACAACAATATGTACCCAAAAATACTCAAAAGGTTTCCAATTACATTCCCTGAAAGCGAACTCACAGAGAACTTAATAAATACAATATCACGTTACCTGATTTATCTCAACAGACAAAAATATACAGCAAAAATTTACTCCTTACCTGATTACCAGAAACTAATCGATTTTTATAAAAGGATTTCAGATCTTTTGATCCTGGACACTTATATTACAAATGACCTTGATCCGAGGTTCATCGAAATTCTTGCCGAAAGCATAACCTCATCTGAAGAAGAATTCGAGTACAGTAACGACATGTGCCTTTTAATAGCACTGCAGGAAATAAAGAAAAATATTCTGAACACCCCTGATTTCCAAAAATGTAAGTTCAACAACGAGTTCACAAATATTCTTGCGACCCTGAAAAACAACGGGGTCTGGTAAAAAGAAAAATCCTCAATTAATCAATATGAATAAAAATAGGGAAAGATGAGGTCAATCCGGATAAGAATGAGGAAAAAAGAAGGAAGGATCAAAAGCCCATTCTGTTCAATTGTCAAGCAGCGCATCAATCCCATTATACAGCCCTCTAAGTGCGATGCTGAGCCTGCGGACTTCCACTTTCCATACATTTTTGTTGACATGGACATCCCCTCCGGCTTTGACAGCTGCCACCCAGGCATATTTCCGGGCTATTTTTTCATTTTTAAAAGGGGAATGAAAAATATTTCCCGTTTTCTGGTTACTGTATTTTTCATTAATAAGAAATTCATAGATCTCCTGAACTCTTCCGAGCAGGACTTGTTCACTTTCGGAACCTGAAGCTCCAAAAAGGACAAGACTCCAGAGGCGGAACTCCACCTCATGACGCTCAGATAAAAGTTTATTAGAACTGGAGACCTCAAACATCTTTCTGAACTCAAGATATATATCCGTATTTCCAAAACAGGAAGGCAGGGTATTTCCAAGTGAGATCATAAGATGAATACACTCGTGGAAAAGGATTCTGGATATGAGGAATTCAACTCTCTCCTGCAAGTTCCAGAATTTGTTTACAAGAGCCTCGTCCCAGAGCTGATAGGGGTTAACAAGGATTACAGACCTGTAAACAATCTTTTTTTCTTTCCGGGAAAACAGACGTTTGGGATAAAGAACCACTCCCTGCATTTTCCCGAAAAACTGAACCTTGATAGCCAGGTCCCAGCAGCATTCCCATTCCCCAGAATTCACACACTTTATTCTGTAGTATTTCCCATCAAAGTTAACCTTCTCAAGCAGCTGGTACATATCCTTACTGTGTGTCTTAATCAATGACTTAACCCTGGATTCCCGAAAGATTTTTAGATCAAGATAGGGAACGTTCGGGACAGAAGCACAAGAGAAATAAGGGGCATAGGGACTAAGATCGCAAAATCCCTGAGACAATGAGCCTGAATAATCTTGCCAATTATCGCCTTTGGCCTCAACTGGCGGGACCTTCCGTTTCATAAATATCCTCCTACGATATATCCCATAAGATATTATAAGATATTATTACTAAGGATATATAAAAAAAGGTTCAATAAGCAGGAAATTAAAACAAATATTCGTCCTTCCTTTGAATAGGTATAGGTGCATTTATGCCCAGTGAATACATTTATACCCAGTCACCTCTATTATATAACAGTGGTTCCGATATATTTATAGATTATCTTATTTATGAGTATTTGTGCTTATTTAGATTCATTTGATTTATTAAGAGATCCACAAACCGGACAATTATTTAACTTTGAGAGAGAGATTTCACTGAAATTTCCTGAAAGCCCGTTCCAGAATAAGAGTCGGCTTTCCAGAAGCTTTCCTTTTCCAATAAGAAACTTAATTGCTTCATTTGCCTGAATAGAGCCGATAATACCCGGAGTTGTTCCAAGAACCGGAAAAACTTCCTTTCTAGAAATTCGCGGGAAAATACAGTAAAAGCAGGGAGTTTTTCCAGGAATTATCGTAGTTACCTGCCCATCATATCCGGTAACTGCTCCATGAACTAAAGGGATCCTCCTTTTTACGGCAAGCCTGTTGAGCAAATGTCTGGTTTCAAGGTTATCAAGAGCATCGACAATAATATCGCATTCAGGAATCAGGGATTCAATGTTTGATTCGGTAAGCATTTCCCCGATGGTTTCAACCTCGATTCCAGGATTCATAGAAAGAAGCTTTTCCTTTGCAGATTCGACCTTAGCTCTTCCAATATCCTTCTCATGGTGGAGAAACTGCCTGTTCAGATTACTGAGATCCACCGAATCAAAATCTGCAAGAATTATTTTCCCGACCCCGGCTATTGCAAGATATGTGGAAATGGGGCTTCCGAGTCCGCCTGCACCGGCAACCAGTACTTTCGCATTTCTCAACTTTTCCTGCCCCTCTTCTCCAAAAAGAAGAATTTGCCGGCTGTATTTTTCATGTTCAAAATCATTCATGAAAGATCTTCCAGAATATTCGTCTCGAATATTGATTTTGTTGGCTAGTTTCCGAATAACGCCATTTATTCTCCGAATAACTTTATTATCCAGAGAAGTTAAAACCATTTCAGTAATGATTGAATTCTTTATGCATAACCTCTTCGGACAACCCGCAGGAATATAAGGGGTTAAGAATAAGGGGTTAAAAATAAGGGGTTAAAAATAAGGGGTTAAAAATAAGGGGTTAAGAATCAGAATTTTTTTGGAAAAATTAATTAAGGCAGGACACATAAAAATAGTTAAATCATTATTAAGATTACTGGAGCCTGATACTGCTATTTATTATTGCAAAACCCTTTTACAGGCTTACAGATGAGATGCTGGAAAAGAGAGATATATAAAGGTTTTGGAGTTTATGAAAGTTCTGGATTTAAAAAATACAATCCTCAATATAAAACAGGAATTCTCTGATTACTTTAAAGAAAGAGACGCTGAAATCAACGGTTCTCTGCTGGCACTGCTCTCTGGAGAACACGTTCTTTTGCTGGGCCCTCCGGGAACTGCAAAAACCCTGCTTGCAAACAAAATCTGCGAAACTATCGAAGGAGGAAACTTTTTCCATTACCTCCTTACCCGGTTTTCCACTCCGGAAGAAATATTTGGACCACTTTCTCTAAAGGCGCTTGAGAAGGACGAATTCAGCCGGAGGGTAGAAGGCTACCTGCCGACTGCACATATCGCCCTTCTTGACGAAATATTCAAGGCGAACAGCTCTATATTAAACAGCCTCCTGACAGTTCTTAACGAGAGAAAATACCATAATGGCAAGGAGGTCATGGATGTTCCTCTCTTTTCCGTTTTTGGGGCTTCCAACGAACTGCCCGAAGAAGACGAAAGCCTTGAAGCGCTTTATGACAGGTTCCTTTTCAGGTATAGCGTGGATTATATTCAGCATGAAGAAAACCTTGAAGCCCTTATTTTCGAAAATACCGAGGATTTCATGTCTTCAATAAAACTCCCGGTTGAAGATATAAAGGAAATCCAGAAGAAAGCAAGGGATATGCGTGTAGACCCTGAAGTTCGAGCAATTATTAAAGAGCTGAGAAGAGAGCTTAAGAACTCCAATATCTTCGTTTCAGACAGGCGCTGGAAGAAGATTATAAACGTCCTCAGAGTCGCTTCAGCCGTAAACGGGCACACCAGCGTAAACAGGATGACTGTGGTCCTGCTCCAGCACATGCTCTGGGACCTCCCTGAGCAAAAGGAAACTGTAAGGAAACTTATTCTGGAAAGGATTGTCTCAGGAGGTACTGATACCGGAAAGCTCAAACAAAACGTGCTTGACCTGAGAAATTCTGTTTACAGTTGCCTGCAACAGGAACTTCCGGACCCTCTGTCCTGCAACAAGTGCTTTGAACAGGAGAAAAAGGTAACCGGAGGCATGAAGAGTTCCAGGTTTACAGGAGTGAAAGCTCCGAAGAGTCTCACATTTAATAATGCCCTTGATTTTTTAAAACACCACACCGAGTTCCCTACCCACACCTACAGTTTCGGGCTTGAATACGGCAACAATATTAACAGTTCACTGGGCTTTGAAGCAGTTGTAGAGCAGTTCCGCCGGAAGTACGGGTTTGAGTTCAAACTCAGCCTGGACTACGGAGACAAGAGGCTCTACGAAAAAGAGTACGAAAACCTTGAAGAAAGACTGAACTACTTCAGAAAGCAAGTGCAGGAAGAAGAAAAAGTCCTTGAGGATACGCTCAGGGAAAATATCTGGGTTTCCGGACAGGACAGCAAAGAGATCCTGATGAAATACCGTTCCAAAAACACTGATATTTACGAAATTGCAAACCATCTGAAAGAAATCCGGGCTCTGCTCGAAAAACCGAAGATATTTGATGTGGAACTCAAAAAAGCAGAAGTTTCCTGAATTGGAAAGTTCCTGAAAGTCCGAAAAAGAAAGGAAACAAAAAATATGCAGAACCCGAAAAGTTCGAAAAAAGGTTTCGAAGACCTGTCCGGATCAGGCAGGGAATTATATTTTGATCAGGTGTTTAATCCCTTTACTATATTAAATACCGAACTGCGGGAATTTCTGGCAACTCCCCGAAAAGTGCCTCACAGGCTCAGAGAAGAGATTGCCAAGGTCCTTATTTATGAACTCCTCTCAGGAAAAAGCTACGAGATAAAAGACGAAAAACGCTTTATGGAGAAATTTGGAGTTTTTTATCCGATTTTCCTCAGTATGAGAAACCAGCAGGTCTGGGAAGAAGTAAAAACCCTTGCAGGAGCAAACCGTATGGCAGGGATTTTTCTCTTGAAAAGTCTGCTGGAAGAAATTTTTACTCTTCTTGAAGATTACGAAAAAATAGAACAGACCCTGTTCAAAAAATCCCAGAAAGGGCTGGAAAAGAGTCTGAAAGCCCTGAAAGAATTGATCAGTGAAACTCAAGCCATATGGGAAAGGAACAGGCTGGAAAGGTCTGAAAGCCCGAAATACTCTGACTGGCAGAGAAATGTGAACGAATGGCAGGACAGAAAAAAGGCAGAAGATGATAACCAGAGAGCAGGAAATAATAGCCAGGGAAATTTCCATAAAAATGATGAAGATCGGATAGAGAGCAAACAGAGCCAGGAGCCTGAAAACACTGCAGCGTTGGAAAGACTTGCCTCAATGACCCTGGAATTCATGTTCAGCGAAAAAGCTGGAGAAGCAGTTGACTCTGTAATAGGAGAAAGGATAGCTGCAAAGCTTGAGGAGCTTATCCCTGTCCTCGAAGACCACCTGGAAATGCTTGAGATCCTCTCCATGCTCTTTCCAGGAAGAATGTGGGACTACTCTTTACAGGCCCTTCACAGGGAATACTTCGAAAACCTTGAAAAATATGCAGCAATTCTCAGGAAGAGTTCCGACCTGCATGAGATTCTCGAACAGGTTGGCAGAATTGAGCTTGAGTACGGCTCAAAGAAACTGCAGTTGTCGCCGCACAGCAAAAGTGAAGTGCACTCAATTACTTTTTCAGGGGAGATCCAGACCCTGCTTCCGGTAGAAGCCGTAAAACTCAAACACCCCATCCTGAAGCTCAAGTTCTATGCTGACATGATCGAAGAAAAACTCCTTACATACCAGCTCAGAGGGAAAAACTGGAACTCAAACTCTGCAGGAAAAAAGAGAAAAGGATCTGTGGTCGCCCTGGTTGATACCTCTGGCTCCATGCGTGGAGCCCCTGAAATTTTTGCAAAAGCCGTGGTACTGGCAATTACAAGGAGGATGTTAAGAGAAAACAGGGATGTCAAAGTAATTCTTTTTTCATCGAAATGGCAGACAGTTGAGATCAAACTTACAGATAAAAAACGCATGGGTAAAGAGTTTCTGGACTTTCTCAAATATACTTTCGGGGGCGGAACAGACTTCAATACGGCTCTTCGTGCAGGGCTCAAAGCAATAAAAGAAGAAAAAGCCTATCAGGGAGCAGACCTCCTTTTCCTTACCGACGGTGCTTCCGAACTCTCAGAAATACCTCTTATCCGGGAATGGAATGAAATAAAAGCCGAAAGAAAAGCCCGCATATTTTCCCTGATAATAGGAAACTATGATGCAGGAGGGCTGGACCAGGTCTCAGACCATACCTATATTATCCCTGATGCCGGAAACTGGCAGGCTGAAGAAAGCCCCGCAAGGTTTATAAAAGCAATCAGCAGACCTGTGAGGGGGGTTTAACTGGTCATAGAAATAGAAATAGTGAATTTCATACAGATTGGAATTCTCGAGAACTCAGGTTTCATATAAAAACAGGATCAAAGATTTACAATTAACGTCTGCGTTTAAAACGCCTGCTCATCTCTTCTATGAAATCTTCAAGATCTTTCTTACCTGGCGTTTGGTGTTTGTAAATACTTGACAGAACAACAAATGCCGCCTTTTTACCTTTATTGGAATTCTTAAGCAGACCAATTTCGATCACTGTAATTATCACTTCAGAGATCATCTTGCGGTCCCGGGGACTTAAATTACTCCACTTATCATTAAGTTTTTTCGAAGAGCCCTTTACTGACTCCTTACTGTCGGAAGCTATTGTTGAGGCTTTTGAAGAGACGGTTTTTGAGATTTTTATTACCCGGTCCCTCCCACAGGAGGCAGTTTTCGAAACCGTCCTGAAAGCTCTTCCCGGAATATCTTTCAGCCACTCTTTTTCGTAATCATAAGAGCTCCCCCTGGGGTCTCTTGAAAATCTGCCTTCGGAATTTCTGCTTTCCAGGATTTTGCGAATTTCTTCAAAGATTTCAGTGATTTCCTCTTTAGATCTTGTTCCAAGGTATTCTCTGAGATTTTCTATCAGTTCGGGATCCGGTTCGGCAGAATAATCTCCATCAAATGTAGGACCTTCGCTAACCTCAACAAAGTCGGCGTCAATTACAGGACAGGACCACATGAGAGAGTCGTGTAAAGAATCCTTCCCAGACCCACGATTTTTCCTGAGCCTGCTGCCGGAATTTGAAAATTTCCTGAATATGTCCTGTTTATTTTTGAGCAAGAAAATCACATCCATGCCTGTTATGAAGCAAGAATTACTCGATTTTTACCGAAAATGTTCATCGCCTGAAGTGATTTCAGTATCATTTTTACCACATACATAGTTCGTAATTACATAAACAGATTTCATTCCGGGGTTTAATATCTTTTTCTGTTTACATTGCGGCGAAATCCCGAGTTATCGTACAAGAATATTGTAAACCCGGAAATATCATACTGAAACGCTTGTAGTAATGAAACATCATATAAACATCATATAAATATCGTACTGGAAAGGAGAACAAAATAATAAAAAAGCATAAAAACGGTTTTTACTTTAATAAGCCCACAAAAAAGGTTATAAATGAAAAAAAGCACTTAAATTCCTTTTTTTTCAAAAAGAACTGCAGATTGATTCGTAGATTAGATAATTTTTTTATAAGTCTCATGCTTTAGTTAATATCAGGCGAGGTGAAAAGCATGAGTATACAGAATGTAAAGACATTGAAAATAGTCATATGCGGGCTCCTTCTCGTATCCATTCTCTCAAATGCCTGTGCAGGGGCAGGGGCAGGAAAGACGACTGCGCCTGCAGAAATTGAAGTGATGAAGATGAAAGTGGCAACTAGCTCTGGTGCTGCATCCGGAATTTATGCTGGAGATTATTATCCCGGGTATCCCGAGTTTGAAAAAATCAGTGTAGATCCGGCTTATCAGTACCTTAAACTGAAGCCAGGAGACAGTAAAAACTTTACTGTGACTGTTGGAAACAAAGACAATAAAACCATTGCATTGTACCCCGGACCTGTTATCATCCCTTACTGAAAACTTCATAAATGAAAGCTGGGTCAGCATAAGCCCCTCCGCAAAGGACCTGGCCCCGGAAGAAAAAGAGGAGTTTGAGGTGGAGGTAAACGTACCCGGAGATGCAGAACCTGGGAACTATGCCATACTCATCGCCTTTACGGAAGATGTGCCTGAAGGAGATGTAGCAGGCTATTATTCGAAATTTCCGGGCACAATGCAGCTTAACCTGCAGGTATGGGTCCCGCCCACAGTCCAGATCCTTACACCTTACATCAACAACCTTGTAAAAGCAGGAAATACCTATACTTATGAGATAAAACTCCGGAACACGGGCAGTACAGATATTGCAATATCCCCTGAGCTTACAGAGGGAGGAGACATCATATATTACGATAGCATCTCTCCTTACGGAGGAGTAACATATGCCTTCGGAAATGATGCGATAAATGTCGAAGCCCCGGAAAAGGTAAAAGCAGGCCAAACATCCATTGTAAAGCTGACACTTAAAGTTCCAACAGATGCAAAAGGCAGCTACACAGGAAGCCTTGACCTTAACATAGATGATCCCGGGATCAGAGAATACGAAGGGAAAGTTTCCCTTAATTTCCGAATTCTCCCGATCCTCGAAAAGCCTTATGAAGCCACCTTTAAAGCCGGGACTAACGGCACCATCAACATAGAGGTAAGCGCCTATCGGTACGGATACGGCCTGTACACCGCAGGAGGAAAACGGGACCTTGCTTCTTCTTTTGAGGTGAGCCTGAAAGACCCCTCTGGAAACGAGGTAACACCCACTCTCGTAAGCACGAAATACAGCGGCTCGGTAAACATAATAGATGACACATATCAACAACCGTATCTTTCATATGTATCCGCCAGAATCGCAGGCGGCATGGAAACTTCCAACCATGGAAGCTATCGGGGTGGAACCACAACGTTTGTAGAGACCTATACAGTTCCGGGAGCTACAGGCGAATGGACGCTTTCAATCCTTCCCAAAAACACTGAAAACTTTGATTACACAATTACAATCAGGGACGCTAAAGAATAAACAACCCCCTTTCCATCCTTTTTTTGGTTTATTTTTCTATAAAAGGCTCCATTTTTTCAGATTCAGTCCCGATTCAGTCCCGATTCAGTCCCGATCCATTTCCGATCCATTTCCGATTCAGTCCCGATCCATTTCCGATCCATTTCCCTCTTCATCAGATATTCAGGATGATGGAGGAGCCTGGAATCTGTTGATCGACCCCTGGGAATACAGATCCGAAGAATCAGGCATATTAAAGGAGCCTTTTAATTTTCTCGACCTGGATTTCAATCATTTTCCTGTCCACATCACCCTTACCCCTGCTAAAACAGTATGGGGGGATACATAATTCTGGACATTCATATCCCAGAACCTTAAAGGACAGATTTTTGAAAGCTGAAACGGTCAATGGTTATTATAATAGATAACATATAATATTGAATGATATATAATTAACTTGGGTATAATTCCCATTGAATGATATATAATTAACTTGGGTATAATTCCCAAGGAAAATCAGGAAAAATCAAAAAAACCTGTCTTTAAAACTTACCTTTTATCCTGCAAGTGCTTGAAAACGAGGAAGGGCTGGAAAAGAGCCCCTGAATATATAATTGAAATAGAATGCCGAGAACCGGGAATCAGGTGGGGGAAAGAGCGATAAACTTCTGGTCTCCAAAAAAAGGAAGATAACAAGCCCGAAGGAATAAAATAGTCTCAGGGACAAAAGAGAGGAAGTTTCATAAGATAAAGAGTTAATGGAAGAACATTAGCCACGATTATCTTTAATCCATACTTATCTTTACTTTATATTTTTGCTGGAGGTAAAAAATACAATGAGAGAAGGCCTGGACCCCTTTGGGGTAAGAGATAGCATCGAAACAATTGCCGGAAAAGCTACAATTTACAGACTGAGCAAACTGGAAGAAAAGGGCTTTGAAGGGATTTCCCTGCTCCCCTACTCTATAAGGATCCTGCTGGAATCCCTGCTCCGGCATGCGGATACTGAAAAGCACCTGATAGCTACAGAGGACGTGGAAGCCCTTGCCCGCTGGAGTCCTGAAAATATAAGCAAGAGGGATATCCCGTTTATTCCTTCAAGGGTAATCATGCAGGACTTCACGGGTGTGCCCGCAGTAGTTGACCTGGCAGCCCTCCGCTCGGCAATGGAGCGCCTTGGAGGAGACCCTGCCAAAATCAATCCTGTAATTCCTGCTGACATGGTCATTGACCACTCGGTTCAGGTGGATTCCTATGGAACCTCATATGCCCTTGAAGAAAATGAGAAAAAGGAGTTTGAACGCAACCGGGAGCGTTATACCGTCCTCCGCTGGGCACAGAATGCCTTTGATAATTTCAGGGTCGTACCCCCTGGAAGAGGGATCATCCACCAGGTGAATCTTGAGTACCTGACCCCACTCGTGCACCTGAAAGAGAAGGAAGGTGAGTTATTTGCATTCCCTGACACCCTTGTCGGAACTGACTCCCATACCACAATGATAAACGGGATAGGAGTCCTTGGCTGGGGAGTAGGCGGCATAGAAGCCGAAGCCGTAATGCTCGGACAGCCTTACTATATTCCCGTTCCTGAGGTTGTGGGCTTCAAACTCTATGGAAAACTGGGACCTGGGGTTACAGCCACGGATCTAGTTCTTACGATCACCAAAATATTAAGAAAGCACGGTGTAGTCGGCAAGTTTGTCGAGTTCTACGGACCCGGCATGAATTCCTTAAGCCTCCCGGACAGGGCAACGATTTCAAACATGGCTCCCGAATACGGGGCAACGCTCGGGATTTTCCCGCCTGACATGGAGACCTTAAACTACCTGAAGAGGACAGGCAGAAGTGATGAGCAGGTTGACCTTGTAAAAAAGTACCTGGAAGCCCAGGACCTTCTTTACTCAATCCACAAACCCGAACCTCTTTTCAGCAGCGCTCTCGAACTTGATATGGGGACTGTAAAGCCCTGTATCGCAGGACCAAAACGTCCGCAAGACCAGCTCTTCCTGAACGAAGTTTCGGAAAATTTCCGTGAAACAATGAGGCAGACCTTTATAAGAAAGAAGGAGGGAGGTGCTGAGCTGACCAGAGACCCTGCCTATCTGCGCTGGCTGGGAGAAGGAGGAGCCCCGGTAGAAGAAGCCGAAGCATTGGGCATGGAAGAGGCAGAAAAGGTTGAGCCCCATGAGAGAGATTTCAGGGTCACACACGGTTCCGTAGTAATCGCTTCTATCACTTCCTGTACCAATACTTCCAACCCGTCGGTTCTCATAGGAGCCGGGCTGGTCGCAAAAAAAGCTGTTGAAAAGGGTCTGAGGGTTAAACCTTTTGTGAAAACAAGCCTGTCTCCGGGCTCAAGGGTGGCCACCGAGTATCTTGGAGCCGCAGGTCTTCTGCCCTATCTGGAGGCGCTGGGTTTCCACCAGGTAGGATACGGATGTACGACCTGTATAGGGAACAGCGGACCTCTACCCGAACATGTTGCAAAGGAAATTGAAGAAAAAGACCTTACAGTTGCAGCCGTACTCAGCGGGAACAGGAACTTCGAAGGCAGGATCAACCCCCATGTAAAAGCAAACTACCTTGCCTCTCCTCCGCTTGTTGTTGCATATGCAATCGCGGGCACAATAAACATAAACTTTGAAACCGACCCCCTTGCTTATGACCCGAACGGACTCCCTGTTTATCTAAAGGATATCTGGCCCCGAAACGAAGAGATAAGGGAAGCTGAAAAGAACAGCGTTAAGCCTTCAATGTTCAAAAAAGAATACTCCGGGGTTCTGGAAGGAGCAAAACTCTGGAAAGACCTGGATGTGCCTGAAGGTACCCTCTATGACTGGAGCCCGACATCCACCTACATTCAGGAGCCGCCGTATTTTGTGGATTTCCCGCTTACTTTGCCTCTGCCGGGAGATATACAAAACGCCAGGGTTCTTGCTTTTTTCGGAGATAGCATCACTACAGACCACATCTCCCCTGCAGGAAATATCCCGGCAGACAGCCCTGCAGGCAGATATCTGATATCCTGGGGTGTGGACCAGAAAGATTTCAATTCCTACGGCTCGCGCCGGGGCAACCATGAAGTAATGATGCGTGGAACTTTCGCGAACATCCGGCTCAGGAACAGGCTTGTAGCCAGGGAAGGAGGCTGGACTGTCTACCACCTAAAAGGAGAAGACTTCCCGCCCGAGGCATGTGAGGGGATCCCTATCTACGATGCATCTTTGCTCTATGCGGAAAACAATACCCCCTTGATTGTTCTCGCAGGAAAAGAGTACGGAACAGGTAGTTCCCGCGACTGGGCAGCAAAAGGAACATTCCTCCTTGGAGTAAAGGCTGTTATTGCCGAGTCCTTCGAACGCATACACAGAAGCAACCTTGTGGGTATGGGAGTTCTTCCTCTGCAATTTAGGGAGGGGGAAAATGCAGATACCCTTGGCCTCACGGGAAAAGAAAGCTACGATATCCTCGGCATTGAGAAAATGGAACCTCACGGAGAGCTTACCGTAAGAGCAAAGGACGATAACGGGAGAAAAAAAGAGTTTAAGGTCGCATTGAGGCTGGACTCGGCTGTGGAGATAGAGTACTACAGGAATGGAGGAATTTTGCATAAGTTCCTCAGGGATTCGGTGAAGAAAAAATAATGGTCACTTATGCCAGAATAGCATGAAAAGATTAGTTAGGAGGTTCCACAAGCCTTAATAAGGCTTCTTATTTTTTCAGGAACCTTTCTTTTATCCGTATTGTATACAGGGGTATTTTAGCTCAAAAAGGTATTTTGAAGAGGGATACTTTATTTGAAGAGGGGTACTTTACGAAAAATATTATACCCCGTTCTTAAAATAGATAAGGAGATTAAGGGGGCAGGATTTTTAACATAAGAAAATATATTTAAAAAGATTTAAAGTTACAATTTCAACAAATTTAATATACTTATTCGATGATAATACAATTGCATTGTCACCCTATTTTTGGACCCAAAAGATCCTTCGTGTTAAATCTTTCACGTATAATCAGAGGATTCCCCAATTTCAAAGTTTTTTGAAAATCCTCTACGCATAACTGTGAGGTAGAAAATGAGTAAAAATATATGTTTCATAGACGGGCTGGAGGGCGTTCTGAAATACAGGGAAGTCGATATCCACGAACTAGTCGAACTTCCTTATGATGCAGTTTCCTATCTGCTAATCCGGGGAGAGCTCCCCGGAGAACAGGAACTTGCCAAGTACTCAGCCCGCCTGCATGCGGAGCGTGAAATCAACAGGGAGGTAATGGACATTATCCGCATGTGCAATTTCAATATCGATGCTATGGAAGCGCTGCGCACAGTCATTTCTTTCATATCCCAATTCGATCCGGACCTGAATGACAGTTCCCCGGAAGGAAATATAAGAAAAGCCATAAGGTTAATTGCCATAATCCCAACCATTGTTGCTGCTTATTATAGAGTGTCAAATGGAAAGGAACCTGTGCCCCCTGATCCCTCCATATCTCACGGAGCCAATTTCCTGTACATGATAAAAGGAAGCAAGCCAGAACCACTGGAAGCTGAAGTCATGGAAAAAGACTTTATTCTCAGTGCCGAGCATGAGCTGAATGCCTCCACCTTCTCATCCAGAGTTACAGCTTCAACCATGTCCGACCTCTATTCTGCAGTTGTTTCAGGACTCTGCACGCTTAAAGGCCCCCTTCATGGAGGGGCAAGGGCAGAAGTTATGAATATGCTTGAAGAAGTTGCCAGCCCTGAAAATGCTGAGAAATTTGTCCTTGAGAAAATCAAACAGAGAGAAAAAATAATGGGATTCGGGCACAGAGTGTACAAGACATATGACCCCAGGGGCACAATATTCAAGCAGCTCTCAAAGAAACTGGCTGAATCTAAAGGGGATATGTGCTGGTACGCGACAGCCGAGGCAATCGAAAATGTTGTTGTCCGCGAGCTTGTGGAAAAAAGAGGAAAGCCGATTTATCCGAATGTTGATTTCTATTCCGGGGTCATCTACAAATATATGGAAATTCCTCCGCAGCTTGCGACCTCGATCTTTGCAATCGGGAGAGTCTCGGGCTGGATAGCCCATTGTTTCGACCAGTATGAGAAGAAAAAGATCATAAGACCCAGAGCCTTCATGCTCGATGAATGTTAAAATTTCAGAAAAAAACTGTTTATGCCTGAAATAGGGCATGAAACTATTAAGCCCTGGTATCAGAGAATCTTTTTATCATCTGACCGCTTTTTGATATCCAGATACCCATGAGTTATAGAGATTTTATAGACCGGTTAAAAGAAAACGGAAAACTGGTAGAAGTTCCGCAGCCCGTTTCCCCGAGATTCGAGGCTTCAAGGATTGCAAAAAAAACAAAAGCTCCGGTTCTTTTCCGCGACATTTCAGGTTCAAAGGTTATTATGAACCTGCTCGGGTCCAGGGACGAGCTTGCTTCCATGCTAGGGGTTCTTAAAGAAGAAATAATAAGGAAGCTTGCGGAAGTTTCTCCGGAAGGCGAAGTCCGGATAGTTTCAGAATCTCCTACCCTTGAAGTCATAGAAAACGAGGTTGACCTCACAAAACTTCCAATCCTTACCCATTTTGAAAAAGACGGAGCTCCCTATATAACTGCAGGGATTGTGGTTTCCGAATACGGAGGCACCATTAATGCTTCAATCCACCGCCTTATGCTTGTGGGAAAAGACAAACTCGCAGCCCGCCTTGTCCCCCCGAGACATACCTACCTCCTGCACAAAAAAGCCATCGAAAAAGGTGAACCTCTGCCTGTTGCAATTGTTATCGGCTGCGACCCTACGATTATTTACGCAACCTCTACAAGGGTTCCTGTCGGAAAGGAATTTGAATACGCGGCCGCCCTGCGGGGTGCTCCGGTAGAACTCTTTGAGTGCTCAAATGGGATAAAAGTACCACACTCCGAGATCGTGCTCGAGGGGTATGTTGACCCTGTGAAAAAAGTTGATGAAGGTCCATTTGTGGACATTACCGGAACATACGATGTGGTAAGGAAAGAACCTGTAATCCACATCACCCGCGTGATCCACAGAAAAGACCCGATTTATCACGGAATTCTGCCTGCTGGTCCCGAACATCTCCTGATGATGGGAGTGCCTTACGAGCCAAGGATATACAGAGCTGTAGGGGAAGTTACGACCGTCAAAAACGTGGTCTTGACAGAAGGAGGATGCTGTTACCTTCATGCAATCGTACAGATCGAAAAGCAGACTGAAGGAGACGGGAAAAACGCCATAATGGCAGCCTTTGCAGCCCATACAAGCCTGAAACATGTAGTGGTCGTGGATGAGGACATAAATATCTTTGACCCTGATGATGTCGAATTTGCAATTGCTACAAGGGTAAAAGGGGATATGGATATTATGATTATTCCTAATGTCCGCGGAAGTTCCCTTGATCCCAGAGGGGCTCCTGACGGGACGACTACAAAAGTAGGAATCGATGCTACAAAAGTCCTTATTGAAAAAGAGAACTTCGAAAGGGCAGTCATTCCTGAAGAATGACTGATATTAAATGACTGATATTAAATGACTGATATTAAGCTTTTAAAAATATGAGATTTTTAAAGGGCAGATAATTTTTAAGTGGCTGCAATCCGAGGTATAGAATACCCTAACCTTGCTTTAATATTTTATACTTGCCTCAGTGTTCTGTACTTGATTTAATTGTTTGTACATGCCACAATCAGGCCTGACTCAAGATTTTGCATTATTTCTTTACTACCTGGCAATTAAAGAGTGAATTTTCATGTACCTTACAAAAGAAGAAGAACAAATTCTGAATGGAGAAGCCGGAGAGACTCTCAGGAAAGCGATTGAGATCCTTGTAGCTCTCGGGGACATCTATGGTGCGGAAGGGTTGATCCCCATCAGAAGTGCCCAGATTGCAGGCGTCTCTTATAAAACCATAGGCGATGCCGGACTTGACTGGATATCGGACCTTGAGGGACAGGTAAAGGTCCCTGCAATCCTAAACCCGGCTGGAATGGACCTGAAAGACTGGGAAAGGTTGAGAATTTCTCCTGAATTTGCAGAAAAGCAGAAAGAAATTATTCAGGCTTACAAAAAGCTTGGGATTCGCTGTGAATGTACCTGTACTCCTTATAACCTAGAAGGCTTTTCAGCGGGCTACGGCGACCACCTAGCATGGAGTGAATCCTCAGCCATTTCCTATGCAAACTCCGTAATAGGAGCCCGGACAAACAGGGAGGGAGGACCATCTGCCCTTTCGGCAGCGCTTCTGGGGAAAACTGCAAACTATGGGTTACATCTTGAGGAAAACCGCATTCCTGAAGTTTCGATCCGTGTGGAGTGCTCACTTAAAGAATCAGATTATGGAGCCCTTGGATATGTAGCAGGCAAAATCATAGGGAGCAGGATACCTATTTTTCACCTGAAGGATACTCCGGAGAAGGATGAGCTTAAAGCCCTTGGAGCTGCAATGGCGGCATCCGGAGCAGTGGCACTTTATCATGTGGAAAAAGTGACCCCTGAAACCTGCAGGCTGGGCTTTGAAGAACCTGAAGAAAAAATTATTATCGAGAGAAGCCAGCTTGATGAAGTTTATGAGAGCAGAAAAAGAGTTGGAAAAGAACCCGAGCTGATTACCATCGGTTGTCCCCACTGTTCTGCAGCTGAACTTAAAAAAGCGGCTGAGCTCCTGAAAGGAAAAACGGTTTCAAAAGAAACCTGGATCTTTACCTCGCGGGAACTTGCAAAACGCTACCCTGAATATATCCGGACCATTGAGGGAAGCGGGGCTAAGGTTGTCTGCGATACCTGTATGGTAGTTTCTCCGGCAACCAACAGCTACTCCTGCGTTATGGTGAATTCGGGAAAAGCCTTTGCCTACGTGCCGGGGATGTGCGGAGCTGAAAGTGTATACGGAAATATGGAAGCCTGCATAGAGGAAGCAACCGGAGGGAAAGGAAAAAAGGCAGGTGATTCCTATTAAACTCAAAGGTCGGACAATTTCCAGGGGATGTGCAGAAGGGGAAGTTTTGCTTTCCAGAGACCCCATATCGTTCCTTGGCAGTGTAGACCCTAAAACAGGAATTGTTGTCGAAGAAAAACACTCTCTTGCAGGAAAATCAATCAAAGGGAAAGTTCTTGTTTTTCCCCATGGAAAGGGCTCGACTGTTGGCTCCTATGTAATGTACCAGCTGAAGAAGAATGAAGCTGGACCGGTAGCAATTATCAATCTGGAAACCGAACCGATTGTAGCGGTAGGAGCAATTATATCTGAAATCCCTTTAGTTGACATGCTGGAAAAAAGCCCATATGAGTTTTTAAAGGATGGAGACATTGTCCTGGTAAACGGCAGCGAGGGATATATCAAATTTATTAAACCGAAAGGCAGTAAGGCAGAATAATGATGCAGATTAAACATTAATGATCCTGAATTAACTTTAAACCTGAATACCTTGCCGTTTAAGCTTAAAACGTGAAAATTGCATTAAATGTAAAAGCTAAAAAAACCTCAAGCTGCAAAGACGTGAAACTTAAAATGAAACAGGGAAAAGAAGACCAGAGAAAAAGCGATGGTAAATTAGATACTGAAGAGATGATTTCCCGTATATACCCTTTCATAATGAGGGTATTTGACGTATATGAAATCCAGAAGTCCAGAGAGATTCTTTATTTTTTCGGCACCCCTAAAACAGATGCCGAAAATGTAATGGGAGAACTCTGGGCTCCCCTCGAACAACGAGGGTTTGGAGGTACCCTGAAATACGAACTTGGAGAACACGTTCTTATTGTTGCACCTATAAAAAAGTCAAAGGAAAAAGTCTGGGTGAACCTTGCACTTTTCATAGCAACAGTGTTTACAACCATGATCTGCGGAGCCTGGTTGTTCGGAGTTGACCTCTGGAGTGATCCCCTTCAGATTTTTCAGGGTTTGCCCTTCACCTTTGCAATACTGGCTGTGCTCGGCTCTCATGAGATGGCTCATTATGCAATGGCAAGGCACCATGGGATGAAAACCTCCCTCCCTTACTTTATTCCGTTTCCAACTTTTATAGGCACTATGGGAGCGGTAATCCGTTACAGGGGACCTATCCCTGACCGAAAGGCTCTCTTTGATGTTGGAATTGCAGGGCCTCTGGTAGGGCTCCTGGTCTCAATTGCAGTTACTATAATCGGGCTAAATCTTGATGCACCTGCAGTAACCCCCTTACCCGATGCTCTGATGTTTGAGCTTGGCCTCCCCCCTCTTTTTGTGATGCTCCAGAAACTTGTTGGGGTTACGGGGAGCGACCTGCACCCTGTAGCTTTTGCAGGCTGGGTAGGGATGTTTGTAACCCTTCTGAATCTCCTTCCTGCAGGGCAGCTTGACGGCGGGCATGTGCTCAGAGCAATGCTCGGCAAAAAAGCGGATTGGGTATCTTCAATGATGCCCAAGGTCCTTTTCCTGATAGGTTTTTATGTGGTTTACTGGTTAAATGGAGACGGATTTATCTGGATATTCTGGGCGCTCTTCCTGTGGGCTTTTGCAGCGGCAGGGCATCCATCCCCTCTTCATGATAAAGTGAAACTGGATAGAAAACGTATCCTTATAGGAATACTTACCTTTATCCTTGGTCTTCTCTGCTTTACCCTTATTCCTTTTAGGCCAATAACCTGAAAAGAACTGGAAAACCTGAAGAGAACCAAAACCTGAAAAAAGCACTGAAAAAAGGAGAAAAAAATAATGGACGTGCATTTCCGGTATAGTAAAAAGAACTCTTACAGCTTTGCGGTTCTTTCACCTTTACTTCCAGAAGCCGGATTTACAGACAGTCCCCTTAATGGGATCATGATCTACAGTTTTACCACACGACAGGCAGCGAAAGTCTTCATGGAGGTTGAAAATGCAGGGACTGACTCAATCTTCATTGCAGGAGGACCGCATCCTTCCGGCTCTCCCGAAGAGACACTTGAATATTTTGATTACGTTGTGATTGGCGAAGGTGAAGAAACCCTCCCAGAACTTGTAAAGGTCCTGAAAGAAAAGGGAGAGCCGGGAGAGGTAAAGGGAATTGCTTACAAATCAGATACAGGCAGGATAATCATAACTCCTGAAAGGAAGCATGTAGACCTGGATGCATATCTCTGTTTTGACCCGAAAAAGCTTCGCTCCCCCATTGAAATCAGCCGTGGTTGCCCCTGGGGTTGTAAGTATTGCCAGACTCCCAGGCTTTTTGGAAGGGAGGTCAGGCACAGGAGCATTGATTGCATCCTGAAAAATGCACAGCACTATGATGACCTCCGTTTCATAGCTTCAAATGCTTTCGCTTACGGAAGCGATGGAATTCACCCGAGGTTCGACAAGGTGGAAAAACTGCTCTCTGCCCTGCACGAACTGCCCGATAAGAAGATCTTTTTCGGGACTTTCCCTTCTGAGGTCCGTCCTGAATTCGTGACCGAGGAATCTGCCGAACTGGTGAGAAAATACTGTGCAAATGACAGCCTTAGCATGGGCGTTCAATCCGGGAGTGACCGCATCCTTAAAGAGATAAGGAGAGGACATACGGTTGAGGACAGCATCTCAGCTATTGAGTGCTGCTTTGAACATGAGATAGTTCCCGCAGTTGATTTCATCTTCGGGCTCCCCACCGAAACCGAAGAGGATCAGGAAAAAAGCCTTGACCTTGTGCGCTGGATTTGCAGAAAAGGTGGGACTGTCCGAGCTCATTACCTGACCCCCCTGCCTGGAACTCCGTACGTATCAGCAGTCCCCTCGGAAGTAAGCGCCCATGTCAGGCGAGAACTTGGAAAACTTGCCCTTGGGGGAAAACTAACAGGTTACTGGGAAAAACACAGGAAAGTATAAAAGAAAACCTGAAAAAAAGGAGAAGAGGATTAAGGAAAGCCGACAGGTGCTACTCCATGCCGGCTTTAAAAACCCAATCCTGCGTTCTGGTTGAACCGTTTTTGAATTAAATCGCACGAAGGGACTTTTGTTTTAGACCCTGTTACTTTACTATATATAAACTCAGATGTCAATTCCGATTAACGGAATTGAATCTCCTGCCTGTATTTATATTTCAAGAACTCTTTATTTATGCAGTTTTGATGGCTCTTCTTAAAGGATGTTTGATGATCCTGTATTTAGGTCTTGTTTTGAAATGTGCTTATCGATCTTGTATTGTTGTTTCATTCATCTTAGCAGGTGATTTAGAACCTTCTGATACTTTTTTACGATTTAGGAGGCGTATGTTTTTCAAATCAGGAGGCATATGTTTTTCAAATCAGGAGGCATATGTTTTTCAAATCAGGAGGCATATGTTTTTCAAATAAGGAGGCATATGTTTTTCAAATAAGGAGGCATATGTTTTTCAAATCAGGAGGCATATGTTTTTCAAATCAGGAGGCATATGTTTTTCAAATCAGGAGGCATATGTTTTTCAAATAAGGAGGCGTATGTTTTTCAAATTAGGAGGCTCTCGTACTAACAAATTTATCTGCAGGAAGATAATTTTTTTAGTCTCATATGTAAGAAATGCTTCAATGTATTTATAATTTGTTGTTACTTATGTTAAAATAATACATAATAGATAATAATTAAGAAGATGGAACACATAAAATTAAAATTTGTAGAATAAAGAATTTACAGAATTAAAGAATTTACAAAATTAAAGAATATACAGAAGAGCAATTAAAAGAAGAGCAATTAAAAGAAAGGCAATTAAAAGAAGAGCAATTAAAAGAATAAAAGTATATACAAAAGCAAATCACCAATCACTTTAAATTTGAAAGTAAAATTCTATTAGAAACTCATAACCAGTTAATCTTTTTGGTTCCGTCTTCGATAAGAGGCAGTCAAATAAAGAATGGCAGATCAAGGCTCAATTTAACTTGAACCTCACCTGCATTTTTTTATCCTGTAGATTCACGTTATCACTACCCGGATATTTTACTTCGGGATGTGTTGAGAACCTGCATTCCAAAAAGATACTGTTGTGGCTAAAATTACTGTTCAGGCCTTTTCTGCCCTTAAGACCATTTCCAGACCTGCCTGCATTAATTCTTCTGCTCTTTCCTGCTTTTTTGCCTCGGCAAAGATCCGGAAAATAGGTTCCGTACCTGAAGGGCGTATAAGGACCCACCCATCGTCATACCAGATCTTGACCCCATCAATGGTATCTGTTATGAGTCCCATGCTTGAAGTCTCATCTCGGATTCTCCCCATAGTGCCCATTACATCACTGGAAGGCGTCTTGGTCTTTGCATTGAAGTATACAGGCACGCTTTTAGTTAACTCGGAAAACTTTTTCCCTCCAGCCAGAATCTCAAGGATTTTGGCGCATGCCATTGCTCCATCCCGGCAGTACTGGTGTTTAGGGAAAATAAGGCCTCCATTGCCCTCTCCTCCGAAAACGGCACCTACTTCCATCATTTTTCGGGCGACATTGATTGAACCGACAGCTGTCCAGTGAAGTTCAACCCCTTCTTCCTTTGCAACATCAGCCATGCGCTGGGAAGAACTAACAGGAGTGACTATAGGCCCTTTTTCACTCTCAAGCATATATTTCGCCATCATGGCAAGCAGAACTTCTTCATTTACAAATACCCCGTTTTCATCCATGAAGACTATTCTGTCCGCATCCCCATCATGCGCCGCCCCGAAGGCTGCACCTGTCTTTTTAACAAGGTCCGAAAGCTCAGTCAGGACTTCAGGCGTGGGTTCGGGATTTCTCCATGGAAAAGTCCCGTCAGGCTGAGCCCCAAGAGTCAGTACCTCACAGCCAAGTTCCCTGAGCAGGAAAGGAAGGGTAAGGGAACCTGCCCCGCAGCCCGTATCCACCACTACCTTAAATTTCCGGCTGCGTATTGTTTCGGCATCTACTGCCCGGATTATATTTTTGATATAATAATCATTAACTGCCGGATCTGCCCTGAAATTTCCAGTTTTTTCCCAGGAGACCGTTGAAAATTTGCCTGAAAAATAAATTTTTTCAATTTCCCTTTCCCCATCTCTCGGGAACTCTGAACCATCTCCTGCAATCAACTTGATCCCATTATATTCCCTGGGGTTGTGAGATGCCGTAATAACGATTCCGGCATCTGCATAGTCGCGCACATAGTATTGAATAGAGGGCGTAGGGCCAATCCCTACATCAATCACACTCAAACCTGTTGCAAGAGCTCCGGCAATTGCGGCAGATTTCAACATCTGGCCCGAAATCCTGGTATCACAGCCAATTGCAACCGTACCTTTTGAGCCCATGTATGTTCCAAGGCTTTTGGCTAAATTGACTGCCATTTCAGGGTTTACATATTCATTGGCAATACCACGCACACCATTAGTTCCGAATAATTCCATTTAAGATCTCCATCTCATTATTTACGTCAAAATTATACCATTATAAGGAAATTAGGTTCTAATTAGATTTATTTATTGTAACCAGAACCCTGATAGGAAAACAAAGTTTCGGTACACACATATCCCCTTACATAACTATTGTGAGGCACCTGACCATAGGGCTGGAAAATACATATATCTTATTAGCTGAAAACTCGTTATTAATGGACATTGCAAAGATCGAAATGATAAGAGAAGCTATAAAAGCCAGAGAAAGTGCAGTCATTGCATTTTCAGGGGGAGTGGACAGTTCAACTCTTGCAGCACTTGCATTTGAGGAACTTGGGGAAAAAGCCCTTGCCGTAACTATAGATTCTCCTCTGTTTCCCAGGCAGCAGCTTGAAACCGCTGCCCAGACAGCCTGTGAAATAGGAATTCAGCACAAAATCCTCCCATTCTCCCTGACCAGTGTGCCCTATTTTTCTGCAAATACGATTAACAGGTGCTATTTCTGCAAAAAAGCCCTTCTTGAAACCCTGGTAGAGTTCGCAGAGAAAACCGGATATAATGTCGTACTTGAAGGAACGAATGCTTCTGAAATAAAGGGGGAAAACCGTCCAGGATACAGAGCAATTGAGGAAGCAGGAGAGAAGATATTTTCCCCGTTTGTGGAATTTAACATTACAAAGGAAGAGATCAGGGAGATTGCCTCAAATCGTTCCCTTTCAGCAGCCAGCAGGCCGCCTGCAGCCTGCCTTGCAACCCGTATTGCTTACGGACAGCCTATTACCACCGAAGTCCTTGAGAAAATAGAAAAAGCCGAAGATTATTTATTATCACTGGGTTTTACGCAGTTCAGAGTCAGAATGCATTCCAACCTTGCCAGGATAGAGGTCACCGACGAGGAGTTTGAGGATGCATTCCGCAAAAAAGAAAAAATATCCAGGCATCTTAAAGCTCTTGGTTTTGACTATGTAACCCTCGACCTTGAGGGCTTCCGTTCAGGAAGTATGGATGAACCTCACATGCGGAAAAAAGCTGAAGAAATATGACAGAAATTTTAATCCGAAAAGCCGAAAAAAAAGACCTTTCTGCAATCCAGAGGCTTCTATCCACTTATTTTCTGGATATGGAAGAACTTGAACCCGAAGACTTTGTGCTAGCTGAAAAAGAAGGTAAAGTGATCGGATGTGCTGCCCTTATAAGGGACACTTCAAACGAGAAGACTTTTCTGGAGCTTCACTCCATTGCCATACATCCAAATCTTCGAGGAAAAGGAATCGGAACCAGGCTTATGGAGTACCTTACAAACACTATTGATTTCCCGGGAACTCCTGGAGCCCCTGCCTGTGAATTATATGTGCGGACGACTGCTCCGGGTTTTTTTGAAAAACTTGGTTTTATAACACTGCAGGATTCTGAAAAATTACTTCTCTGGGAAGACTGCAGAAAGTGCGAGCATTTTGAGAAGTGTGCACAGCACGCCATGAGGTATTTTTGAATTTCCTGAAGAAACGGACCTGATAAAGGTTAACGAAACATTATTTTACAAAAACGCATAATGAAGCAGTTTATGCTCACCCTTGGAATCGTCAATACCTACGACAAGATCAAAGTTCTCGATGCTCATTACCGTGCAATTGCCAGAGCCGCTCCAATTTGCCATGCTTTTGGGTTCCACCTTGCTCTTTATGACTTCCCTTTTAAAATAACCGCAGAAGAGCTCGTCGCATTCGTAATGGATAAAACCACCATAGGAGAATCAGGAAGTTATCTCAGGACCCTTTACGAAAAAAACCACCTTTCAGTGTCTGACCTTCCAAAGAAAGGATTTCCTTCCCAGTTTGGGAAGATAATTATCACCACTTCAAAACCAGACCCAAAAAAGAAGGTTATGCCTGTGAAAGTCGCTGAAGAAGCGCTACGCAACCGTTCATTTCTATTTCTTGTGGGCCTTGGGCATAAGGGACTTCCAAAAGAACTTTTTGAAAGAGGGAAATACCATCTTGATATTACCTCTAAAGGGCTTTCCCTTGAGACATGCACTGCAATAGGAGCGATACCTGCCCACATCTCAGGTCTCATGGCAAATCTGGAAACAAAAAAGTGATATTTGAATTTAAATCCATGATCCCGGGATAAAAAAACTATCGTGGAGCATACGTCCCGAAATTAGAGTGATCCAAAAAAATTTAAGGCAATCTAAAAAAAATTCCGGAATAGATATATATTACAAATTACAATTAATATATAGTTGTGGGTAAGAACAACGCCTGTTGCGCTGTTGGGGGTTTACAACCTGAAGGACCTAGAATTATGGCCTGTATTTCAGGAATTCGTCCGGAAGGACCGGAAATTCCAATTTGAGGAATTTTATCCGGAAAGATTTGAGCTCTAACCTGCAGTGCAGTTTACCCTTTCGAAAGGGGCAAGAATTCTGCCCTGACCGAATGGACCTGTATCCGGAAGGAGTGAAATATTAACCCTGACAGAGCGCAAACATTGAAGAGACAGGAGGAAAACTTATGAGTGAACTAAATAACGAAGATAGAAAAAGAAATGAATATAAATACAAACACCGTAAAAACGGTTACCACACAGTTGTAAAAGGCTGCACAGACAGTCTGGACACAGATGAATTAGACCTTTACCGCTTTATGATAGGCGGCTTGCAGGGTAAATAACCTGCATAAGCTTTTTTTAGTTCTCATTCCTAGAAAAGAAGCATGTACGATGTATATGCGGTCCGTGAAGATTTTCCTGTTTTAAAAGAAGTTGTGTACCTGGACAGCACAGCGACTACGCAGACCCCGATCCCTGCAGTTGAAGCCATGGTTGAATATTTTTACAGGTACGCCGGCAACCACGGGAGAGGAGCGCACCGCCTTGCCAGGGAGACCACAAACCACTATGAAGATGCACGGGAAACTGTTGCTCATTTCCTGAATGCAGATCCGTCAAAGACCATATTTACGAAAAATACAACCGAAGGGATAAACCTTGTTGCAAACAGCTATCCCTGGGAAGCAGGAGACCACATTGTTACAACCCTGCTCGAGCACCATTCAAACCTCCTGCCCTGGCTGCGCCTGCAAAAGAAAGGAGTAAACGTAACAGTTGTAAGCCCGGACCGCAAAGGCATAATTGATCCCCGGATGATAGAAAACGCGCTCACTGACAAGACAAAACTCATCTCTATAACCCAGGTTTCAAACGTTTTAGGTTCTGTCCAGGATGTCAGCAAGGTTACGAAAATTGCCCGCAGAAACGGGGTAAAAACTCTTATTGACGGTGCCCAGGCTGCAGGACATATGCCAGTGGACCTGAAAGACCTTGAATGTGATTTTTTTGCAACCGCAGGACACAAAGGGCTGCTTGGCCCGCAGGGAACAGGCGTACTCTACATCAGACAACCAGAGATTTTGGAAAGTGCCTTAGTAGGGGGAGGTGCGGTTTCGGACGTCAGCGGGCTTTCATACACACTTGAGCCTTCGCCTGCCTGTTTTGAAGCCGGCACTCCAAATATTCCCGGGGTTATCGGGCTTGGGAGAGCAGTAGAGTATGTGGAAAAAATAGGGGTTTCTGAGATTGAAAAGCATGAAGCGAAACTTTCCGGGGAAGCTGCAAAGAGGTTCTCAGAACTCGAGCACGTGGAGGTTTACGGGCCTGAAAACCGGACAGGTATTGTACCTTTTAATGTGAAAGGGCTTCATGCTCACGATGTTGCCCTGATCCTTGACCAGACCAGAAAGATTTGCGTCCGCAGTGGACACCACTGTGCAATCCCTATTACCCGCTTCCTTGAAGTTGACAGCACTGTGAGGGCTTCCTTCGCACTCTACAACACGGAAGAAGAAGTAAATATACTTATAAATGCAGTCAATGCACTCAAATCCCTTGTATCCTGAAAAATACCTGTATCCTGAAAAATACCTGTATCCTGAAAAATACCTGTATCCTGAAAAATACCTGTATCCTGAAAATTTCATCCGGCATTTAAGTAGAAGGGGAGTTACATTCGAACACATATTTATTTTTTAGAGATTGTTTTTAATACAGGTACTGACGAATATCATTACATAACAGTAAATTGAAAGAAGTTGCTTTGACCTAAACTCTTTTCAGGAGCAAAATAAATGAAAAGGATTACGAGTGAAATAAAATGCCTTGATTCACTCCTTGGAGGGGGATATCCCAGGGGAAAAGGTATCTTTATCACAGGACCCACAGGTTCGGGAAAGACAATAATGGGTACACATTTCCTGTACAGCAACTACTCTGCAGGGAAGAAGGAGCTTTTGATCCTTAAAAGATCACTGCTGGAAGATGTCATCCTTCAGTCAAAATCTCTGGGAATGGATCTTGAACCTTTTATTGATTCCGGGCTGCTCGTGGTAGGAGATGTATTTCATAGCAGGATTCAGGAGACTCTCTTCTCTTCCCGCCTGGGAAAAGGACTACCGTTAAACTAAAGATTTAGCGGCTTCCTGAGTCACCCTTCCCTCTACTGAGGACAAGTCATACAGGTTCTACCCCACATACCACAGGTGAAATGGAATATATGATCGGATTACTCAAGATGCTTAAAGCTTCCGGTTTTCTCCGGCTTAATGTTCCCGATCCCTTAAGTTATACGATACCCTGTTATCCAACTCCCTCAGATTGGTTTTCGCATTTTGGGTTGTGGTGACAGTATCTACTGTTAAAAAAGGGTGATAAGAGGCTGAAAAAAGAGCGCTCTTCGGAAATGGTGATCTACGTCGTCACCATCTACATAGCCTTTTTCGTCTTCCTTTTCATCGTTTACATCCTGGCTGTGTACTTCTTCCCGGAAAGTGCATCATTCAAGAGTTCGTCTCAGGGAGTGGGATCCGGAGGGATAAGAAACGGCTACTTCAACTTAGAGGAGTACACGATGCTCATGTACCACTCAATTCTTGTCCAGGCTATAACTTCCGGGCTTATTGTAGGAAAAATGGAGCAGGGTTCAGTTTACATGGGCTTGAAGTACAGCGTCAGCATGATGATAATTACCTACGCGGTCTTTACATTCATGGTATAAAGAATTTTCAAGGAGCGTTTTCTGTGCCAAAAAAGTCCGAAAAAAAGATTATATCGGAAGAAAATGCAGTTTCGGAAGTAATGGGAGGGGTCCTTCTAGTAGGCATAGTAGTAATCATGCTCAGCGTATTGAGTATTTCTGTTATTTCACAGGAGGGACCTGCCAATGTCCCCCACACGAATGTCCAGGAAATTATGGACACTTCCACTGACACGATTTACCTGAAACACAATGGAGGTGAACCAATAAGTCCCGAGGATGCCGAGATAATAGTAAATATAAACGGCAAGAAGTATATATACACATCTTCACAAATTTACGCAAGCCTGGGGAACAACAATGTCTGGAAAATTGGGGACACTATTGAAATCAATACAATAAAAACTTGGGGGGTTCCCCTCAACAATGACGACCAAGTAGAGTTATTTCTGGTCGATACCCCATCAAACGAGTTGATCCAGAAAAGTACACTTACGACAGAGTTCCAAAAGATGCCCGACTTAAAAATATTGCTCACCCCGATGGGAGATATAACGGACACATCAGGATCAAAAAAAGATACAAAAGGCTATGGGAACAAGATCCAGGTTCGTTTTGTAGATTGCACAAAAACAGAAGATGCAACGGACCCAAAAATAACCAAAGAAGATAGAAATTGTACTACGTATTATCCCAATAAAACTACGATAAACACCAGTATATATCAGGAACTCGATTTCAAAATTAAGCCCATTGCCTGGGGGATTAGACCGGGGGACACTTTCTGTAATGTTACTCTCATAATCGTTTACTATTCTAATGATAAATCAATTAAAGATTTCAGACTTAAATTTTATGACATAAACGAGTATGGACAGGGGGAATGGGTATACTACGAAAATCAGCTTCCAAAACATACTGATCAATTCGAATCAGAATCGATCAACCTGACAGATCATATCAATACTCCTGCAGACCTGGCTAATTTCAAGGTACGGATTGAGGCATCAACTACCTCGTCTGATGATAAAGCAATATTTATCGATTATATGGGGTTATGGGTAGAGAAAACGAACTATTTAGCCAGTCCAGAATCAGTTAGTTGATATTGATTTTGATGTAACAAAGAAGTGTGCTTATTAACTAATGAAAAAAGAAAAAACGCAATCTTTAGCCAACAACTCAACTTTGGAAAGAAAGCAATTATTGATAGTAAAAAAAACGTGAAAAAAAATATGAGATGGATGGATCTGTTTGCCAAAAGTAAAAAAACTCTTTAAAAATTACATTGCTGTTTCGGATGTCCTGGGGGAGATGCTCATGACGACAATAGCAGTCCTTATTCTCGGCGCAATTGCCGCATCCATCTTATCATACGGTGGACCGGCTGATGTTCCCCACACTCAGGTTAAAGGATGGATGGGTGCACCGACAGATACGATCTATCTGGAACACTGCGGAGGAGAGTTTATCGATACTGAATCTCTTGAAATAGCGGTAAACATCGATGGGAATCGACACACTTACTCTTCATCCCAGATATATGTGAATCTGGGAAACCGGAGCATATGGGAGCTGGGAGACAAAATAGAGATTAACACATTGGGAGAATGGGGAGTCAACATCAACGAAGAAGATGAAATAAATGTGTATCTTATCGATACCCCCTCAAAAGAAGTTATCCATAACTTGCAGCTGTCGCCCTGAGAAAAGCTCAGAAAAATGGTATGATGAGAGTCTTCCGAAACATGATTCAATCGAGGCTTATTAAAACCGACCTATCTGCCTGTATAAACAACACCAGGTGGCAATTTTCAAGACTGATGACTGCAGGAAATAGAAGTTCCGGAAATGACCTAAACGTAGCTACATGGCGTCGTATGTGAATTAAAAATAAACTGGAGAAGGGGAAAGAATGAAAAAAAGGGGTTTTGAAGCATTAAAAAAGTCCGAATCAGGGATAGCAGCTGCTATTGCCGCAGCCCTGCTGCTCGGAATTATAGTTGCCACTATGACGACAATCCAGGTCCACTATGTGCCCGTCTGGAAAGAGGATGCGGAATACGCCCACATGTCCGACGTCTGGCAGGACATGACCAGGTTCAAGTCTAACGTTGACATTCTGGCCGCAGGGGCCGAAATGAATCCGAATTCCAGGATAACCCTGAACAGTCCGATCCAGATGGGAGGAGCCGATTTGCCGTTCATAGGAGACATGAAAACAGGCGGGACCATTGCTGTAAACAATGACATTTCAGGCATGTTGATAGTAGTGGATGATGATATGTTGGGATACGACAGCAATAAAACTCTAGATTATACCGGTTCGGTCTCATACTGCCCTACTAACACCCATTACGTGGACGAAACTTACTGCTACGAAAACGGGGCTCTCATCGTCGCCCGGAACGGCAGGTCCATGATGAAACTTTCCCCGGGAATTGTGCTTGAAAATGGAACCGGCATCTCCTCCGTAAACCTTTCAGTGCGAGCCGTGACCCTCGACGGAAAACGCAGAGTAATGGCCAGTAACAGCATAGAAGATATAATGCTGACTTCCCAGAACTTCATAAATCTCTATGACTCTGACGACTTATTTACTAATGGAAACAAAACTTTAAAAGCTAACGTCACCTCCGTGGACCTTACTGTCTACACAGAAAATACAGAAGCCTGGGAAGAGTATTTTGAAGATTCAGTCGACGAGAGTGGGATTCCCCTTCAGGAAGGCACAGATTACAACATAACCAACGATACTTACACTGTCAAATTTTCCCTTTCCCCGGAAAATAAAAGTATCAACTTTAAAGCATACAGTACTCTGATAAAAATAGAGACCGAGATTTAATTAAAAGCCCTGAATTTTCGTTTCAAAATCGTTCCTGTAGCTTTTCCCAATAAATTAAATTGCGTGAAGTCCGAAGCATACCTCACCCAAAAAAGACAGTCTAAAAATTACAAGATGGAACCTGCAGAAGTTCCTGAATCCCTTTTTTACTATTCCCGGCCTCTACAGGAAAACGGGAATCTCCACAAATAATACATTGTGTCCTCTAATTATATAGGAAGTTATATTCATAAGCTTATTCGGTTAAAAAAGAAAATTCAGGGCTTTTATTAAATCTCGGAAAGGTAGTTGTTGACAAAACAAACCAATGTCCTTAATAAGCGAACAATATATACAAAAATAGAGATTGTTCTTAACAATTTTATTCGTTTTTAGATTTAGTTCAACTCATTTAGTCCTTAGGAATGTTGAGTAAGTAATTTTCATATTAATATAAAAAATCGAAGAAATTTAGAGAAGATAATGAGACAAATATTTATGAAGATTACTTCTCAATTTTTTTAACAAGATAGAAGAAGCTTTTAATAAACATTATATAAGTGTTATTCGACTTTTATTGGCACGCCGATATTTGAGGGCAACTTCGTTTTGAGATGAGGCGGCATCAATGAAAGAAAATGCGCCCAAATGGGCACAATTTTGAAAGTTATGTTTAAGTCCTCAGTTCTTTGTTACAGATGACCTGGTTAGACAATAAATCAACTATTTTCACATTATAGATGGAATTAAGTTCAATTACGTCAGTACCATTTATTCCGAGGGATTCAACGTCTCCAACGTTAAAGTAATCAGTTTGAATAGAAGTGGTATTTACACCAACTGTTGAGCCGTTTATATCATATAAACGGAGTTCTGCATTATCCCAATTGATAGAGTCGCCACCAAGATGTTCAATAGTTATATTCTCAGGGACACCACTCACATAATTAGAGAATTTTACATTGATGTTCGCCTGCGGTGCTGATTTTGCAGGTCCCTGGCCAAAGACAGATGAACCAATTGCTGCGGCGAGGATGACGGTGATTGCGACCATCAGCACGACACCGATTACCGGGGACACTGCCTTATCGTTCCTAAATATTTTTTTGCGATCCATATGATCTTCTCCCTCCTGAGTTAAAAACATCCGGACAGGACAACCTGTCTGAATTTTAACACTTGAAAACACATAATAACAATTAATACTTTTTACAACTCTCCTTAAAGATAGACTTCTTTTGTAGATAAATTTTTGCTGATACTTTACAAGATAATTAAGTAATTAAGGCAGTTCGTTTTTATAAATGTTTCCCGGGAATCCCAAAGAATAAAAACATTATATTCAGACAGTAAAATTAATACTCAATAAACAACAGTGCAAATAAGAATGTAGAGAACCGAATGTAATTTTATAGTAGGTGATTTTTATCATGGTGGGAAATAAAAAACTCAGGGAATTTACTAGAAAATTTACCAGGAAATTTACCAGAAAATTTACCAGGAAATTTACCAGAAAATTTACCAGGAAATTTACCAGGGAATGCCAGGCAGTCTCAGAGGTAATAGGGCAGGTGCTCATGATATCTATTGTCGTGCTGGCTTTTTATTCAATCGCGCTTACAGTATTTTCAGATGGGGGGGGGGGCAATAAACCCCCCGTGTGTACCGCGTACCGACCTGCAGGAAAGTATTAACAGGTCAGAAGAAATAATGCAGATCTTCCACAGTGGAGGAGAAGCGATTGATCTTGAAGGCATCAAGATAATACTCAATGTTGGAGGGCAACACGCAGAATTCGAGATGGCTGGCCCTAATTAAAAAGTATATGATTCCAAAGATTTGACATATTTTTCCTCTAAGAGGCTATTTTAAAATTAAATAATCCTTATACCATCATTGTTCGTCAGAGTTAAAACGATCTCGAATACTTCCTTTTCCTGGCGATTTATCCGATCGAGAATTGCAACTAATTAAACCTCATTTTCCGAATCCAAGAACGAATCGAGGTAAAAAACGCGTTCATCCCTATCGAGAAACACTGAATACCATCTTCTATTTGTTACGTTCTGGTTGTGCCTGGCGAATGTTACTCCACGAATTTCCACCATGGAAAACTGTTTACATTATTTCCGCCTCTGGCGACTTAAAGAAATTTGGGAACATATCAACACTGTACTGAGAACTGAACTGAGAATTGCAAATGGAAGAAAACCAGAGTCATGTGCCGTTATTTTAGATAGTCAGTCCGTAAAATTCAGGGAATTCTACATATCAACTACCTCACAATGCGCTTAGACTAAGAACCTATCCGAAAAGTCCCGCTGCTCTGAATGTTATCCATGCGCATGCGAAATGAAGCATCGCAAAGTAATTCTCAATTTTCTTTTCCCATCTAATAAGCATTCTTCTGAATCTGTTTATCCAAGAATGTGTCCTTTCCACAACCCATCTTCTTGCCCTAAAACCTGGTATCTCTATTCTTATGTTTTCCTCTCCACGGCTTTTGATATGGGCAGTATAACCATATTCTTTAACTAATTCTCTGATATCAGGAAAATCATATCCTTTATCCATACATATATTCTGAATAACATCATCTTGAGACGGTCTTTCAAAAATAATGGCATCTAAAGTCTCTTTTACAAGCTTTTTATCGTGACGATTTGCTCCATCAACAGTAACCGATAGTGGTATACCTTTACCATCTGTTAACAGACTCCTTTTTGTACCTTTTTTGCCACGATCAGTTGGATTAGCTCCGGTCCCAGCTCCACCTAGTGGAGCTTTTGTCATAGCACCGTCAATTGCTTGCCACTCCCACTCTAATCCGTTTTGATTATCATACTCCACTAGACCAGCTTTCCACATATTCTCAAATAACCCTGATCTTTGCCATTCCTGAAACCGATCATGGACAGTGCTTGGAGCTCCATAAAAGCGTGGCAACGCCTTCCATTGGCAACCAGTACGAAGAAGATAAAAAATACCACTCAGTATTCTCTTATCATCTTTTCGAGGTCGTCCAGGCTTCTTTTTGGGTTTAGGGAAAGGTAATAATGGTTTGATTTTAGTCCAGAATTCATCAGAAATCTCGTAGTCATGTCCGTTTTTTCGTGTTACCACTAATCAACATTACCCTAAAATATAGTTATTCTACTTTTCGGATAGGCTCTAAGTATATGTCCCAAAATAGATTATGCATATTTTTCATAAAGATAATTTTCAATTGGTGGCAATGATTCTGAAAATTAAGGCATCCAATCGAAACCTGTGCATAATTTGTTCTGTGACGACTCCTAACGGAAAAGAAAAAGGCATATGGAGACTATATCTGCTTATACAGAAAAAGCGAGAAAACAGATCCATATGCCTGAGAGATACACCACACCTTACCCTGCCAGAAGAATCCATTCCGACGGCAGGGCCGAAGACACTAAAGTATTGCTTGCAAGGGAAGTCCCTGTTAAACTTTTTCTAGACGGGAAACCGTTTACGACCCTTTTTGCCTCCCCTTTTGAGCTAAAAGAGCTTGCAGTAGGGCACCTGATAACGGAAGGAATTATCAGTTACGGAGAGATTGCAGGGGTTGAGGTAGAAGGTAATGATGTCCATATCCTGACTCGAAAGGAAAGTCGAACCCCAAGGGATGAGGCAGCCAGGACACAAATTTTCGTAGATTCGGATGCTGTGTTCAATCCAGAAGCCCTTTTTACAGGCACGGATCATCTCGAATCCGAGACTTACAAGCTCACAAGGGGGACACATCTTGCAGCCCTTATAAACAGAAAAGGAAAACTCACAGCACATATTGTCGATATTGGCAGGCACAACGCCGTGGATAAGGTAGTAGGAACGGCATTCCTAAAGGGGCTCGACATTTCACAACACTACATGCTTTCCACCGGTAGGCAGCCTGCCTACATGGTCACAAAAGCAGCTCGGGCAGGAATTTCCCTTGTTGCCACCAAAGCCATGCCCTTTGACTCCGGAGTTGAAGCTGCAAAAAAAGCGAACATATGCCTTGTGGGGCAACTCAGGTCAGAAGCAATGCTGGTATTTGCGAATGAATGGCGGGTCCGGATTTAAGCGCGTCATTTCTCAAAATAAAAGGAACCTTCGGAGTTTAAAAAATTAGAATGGGAATTATTCACAGTGTCCCTTTCGTGCTTTTTACTTCTTTGCCTTCAATTTTTACAGCCCTTTTCATCGCATATGCAAAAGCCTTGAAGAGAGCTTCGATTTTGTGGTGGTCGTTCTCCCCGTAGACACTGGCGTGTATGGTAATTTTCGCATTTGAGGCAAGGGTCTCGAAGAAGTGCTTCACCAGCTGGGTACTGAACTGCCCTACCTGTGAGGCAACAAAATCGGCTTTCAGGACTAGATAACTGCGCCCACCTACATCCAGGGCAACTTCTGCGAGAGCTTCGTCCATTGGGATTCGAGCTTCCCCGAAACGGGCGATTCCTGCCATGTCTCCAAGAGCTTCGGCAAGAGCCTTTCCAAGGACTATCCCGACGTCTTCTACCAGATGGTGCTCGTCCACATAAAGATCGCCTTCGGCACGCACTTTAAGGTCAAACTCGGCATGCCTTGCAAAAGAAGTAAGCATATGATCAAAAAATCCAATCCCTGTACTGACATCTGCAATTCCCTCACCATCAAGGGAAAGCTCAAGCTGGATATCAGTTTCCTTTGTCTTACGGGAGATTTTGCTTGTTCTCATACAGCATCACATTCCCTTTTAAAATAATTAAATACTTTGTATCTAGCTGCGTACCTATTCCTTGATTATCAATTCCTTGATTATCAATTCCTTGATTATCAATTCCTTGATTACCAATTCCTTGATTATCTATTCATTGATTACCAATTCCTTGATTACCAATTCCTTGATTACCAATTCCTTGATTATCTATTCATTGATTATCTATTCATTGATTATCTATTCATTGATTATCTTTTCCTGATATTCAGTTTGTCCCGGAAAAATTAAGGAAATGGGTTGATGAATAAGGGCTCTTGAGAAGTGAAAACAAGCAGCCCAATCAGTCTCCGAGGGAGGCCTCAATTGCCTCTTCAAAGGTAAACCTGCCTGTGTAAAGGGCACTGCCTACCACAACACCTGCAGCCCCGGTTTTCTTCAAGACCTTAAGGTCTTCAAGGGAACTTACCCCCCCGGATGCAATTACAGGGATGCTGACAGATTCCACGAGTTCCCTTGTAGGAACAGGGTTTACTCCCTGCATCAAACCTTCGGAATCGATATTCGTGAAAAGAAGACTTCCAGCTCCAAGCTCTTCAAACTTCCTACCCATTTCAACAGGAGTTTGCGCGCACTCCTCAGTCCAGCCTTTGATTGAGATTTTCCCATTCTTTGCATCCAGCGCAACGTTTACACATGAGTTTCCAAAGACACTGGAAAGCTGTTTTACAAGTTCGGGATTCTGGAGGGCAGCGGTTCCGAGAATTACCCTTGAAACCCCAAGCTCAAGAAGAGAAGCTGCGTCTTCAAAGCTACGAATTCCTCCCCCAACCTGGATACTTACACCTTTCTCTCTGCAGGTCCGGACTATCTTTTCAATAATGGGGGCGTTTTTTCGTTCCCCTTCAATTGCTCCGTCAAGGTCTACCAGATGAAGGGTCTTTGCCCCTTTTCCGACCCAGTCAAGGGCAACTGCAAGAGGGTCATCAAGAGATACGATCTCACTGCCAGGCACGCCCTGCACCAGCTGAACACATTTTCCCTCTCTCATATCCACTGCAGGAATCACTTCAAAAACCATAGAAAACCACATCTCCGGCATATTTGCAAGAAAACCATCTTCTGTTTCTGATCTGTTTTAAGCCTTCACTATTTCCAGGTATTTTTCCTTTCAGGGCATGATCCTTTCGATCGGGACGACAAGTATATCCCTTGCACCGACCTTCCTGAGCTTGTTTACCATGGTAAAGATCAGGTCTGCATCCACAACGGAATGGACAGCAAGGAATGATTCTTCAGACGACCTGCTGGACTCAACTTTCATTACCGTCGGACCTGACATTCCCGGAAGGACCTCTTTTACTGCTTGGAGGGAAGCTTCGGGAACGTTCATCATCAAATAACGTTTTTTCTTTGCATTAAGCACACTTTCGAGTGCAGTTTTTATATCCAGAATTTTGTCCTTTTCCCTGAGGCTTTTTTTGTTAGCAATCAGATGGACAGTGGAAGAAAAGACTGTGTCGATAGCTTTCAGGTGGTTTATCAGGAGAGTTGTCCCGGAGCTTGAAATATCCACAATGGCGTCCGCAATTCCCACATGTGGAGTCATTTCACAAGCTCCGCTGACCTTTATAACTTCAACATTAACTCCAAGGTTTTGGAAGTACTTGCGCGTGATCTCTGGAAACTCGGTTGCCACTTTTTTGCCTTCAAGATCCCGGGCACTCTGGAAAACAGAGTCCTCAGGGACAGCCAGAACAAGGTTCGCTTTCCCGAATTTAAGGTCCAGAAGAGCCTCAACATTTGCCTCCCTTTCCGTAATCAAGTCAATTCCTGTAATACCTACATCTGCAGCTCCGTCCTGTACATACTCAGGTATATCGGCAGCCCTGGCAAAGAGAATATGGATATCAGGGTCTGCAGTTTTTGCAAAGAGTATTCGGCTTTCGGCTCCTCCGCTAATGGGAAGCCCTGCATCTTTAAAAAGAGACATTGTGGGTTCGTGAAGGCGTCCTTTATTGGGTATTGCAATGCGAATCATCTGCTCTGTCCTCTAATAAGTCTGGTAAGTGATTTAAGTGATTTAAGTGATTTAAGTGATCTCTGATAAGTGATTTAAGTGATCTGAGTGATCTCTGATAAGTGATTTAAGTGATCTGAGTGATCTCTGATAAGTGATTTAAGTGATCTGAGTGATCTCTGATAAGTGATTTAAGTGATCTGAATGATCTAAGCTGATAAGTAATTTAAGTGATCTGAGTGATCTAAGCTGATAAGTAATTTAAGTGATCTGAGTGATCTAAGCTGATAAGTGATTTAAGTGATCTGCCGGGAAGCTTATCTCCGGTATGTTTATTCCGTATAAAACATTTATCCACAATACTCTTGTATAATATAGACTTCACGGTGAAGCTCGTTGTGAACTTTTTTCCAGAAACCCGTTGTTAAGGATGATTCTGTTTATATTACGGTAAATTTTTACACAAAGGGCTCGTTACGAAATAACTTGGGTAAAGCATAATTATTTTGGGATTTAATCGAGGGGTTTGCTTGTGAAAATGGTTGAGTACAGTCTAAAAAGTTGCCGATGTTATTTCGCAGTGGGTCCAAAGGGAATAGACTGATTTTTTGATGCTTAAGCCGAAAGACAGCTTCATCAAGAATTATTACCTACAGTAATGAATACATGAGAATCATTATATATCTGTAGTAATTAAATAGAAACAGACGAACGAGTCATATAAATAGTATTATAAAAATAATGATATAAATGTTGGGATGACATAAGTATTTAATTTAGAGTTAGCGCTAAGTAAATATGTTGATTACGTCAACGGACTAAAGATTAATAAAGCGGTAATATTAACATCTAGCAATAAAAGTATCAATAATTTTGAAAAAAGAGGATCCAAATGGCCCGAAATATAAAAGTTGAAGAGCTCTTGCAAACCCCCATCGAAAAGCAGCGGATAGAGCTTGTAGAGCGCAAAGGAATAGGGCACCCTGACAGCATATCGGACGGACTTGCCGAAGCCGTAAGCCGAGCGCTATGCAGGGAATATATAACCAAATGTGGAACTGTACTTCACCACAACACTGATGAAACCCAGATAGTAGCCGGAAGATCCAGTCCGAAATTCGGAGGAGGAGAGGTACTGCAGCCCATATATATGCTACTGGTAGGCAGAGCCACTAAAGAATTCGAAGGCGCCGAGCTTGCCACAGAGTCCGTAGCCCTCCAGGCTGCCCGCAAGTACCTGAGAAATACCATGGTGAACATGGATCTTGAAAGAGACGTGATCATGGACTGCAAGCTCGGGACAGGGTCTTCAGACCTCAGAGATGTCTTCAAGAGAGATAGAGTGCCAGTCGCAAATGACACCTCTTTCGGAGTTGGGCATGCCCCATTTTCGGAACTTGAAAATATCGTATACAATACCGAGAGGCAGCTCCTTACTGATATGAAGTCCCGCATGCCCGCAATAGGAGAAGACATGAAAGTTATGGGACTCAGGGATGGGGAAGATATAACCCTTACTATATGCAGCGGCATGATAGGGCGGTATATCGACGACCTGGACAGCTACATAAACATGACTCAGGAAATGAAGACCTATGTGGAAGAGCTTGCAACTCGCTATACTGAGCGGGACGTGAAAGTCCAGATTAACACAGGCGATAACCTGAAAACGAGCTGTGTCTTCCTTACAGTCACCGGAACATCAGCTGAAATGGGAGATGATGGTTCAGTAGGACGCGGAAACCGCTGCAATGGGTTGATCACACCCAACAGGCCTATGAGCATGGAGGCAACCAGTGGAAAGAACCCGATTAACCATATTGGAAAAATCTACAACCTCCTCTCGACACAGATGGCACGGGATATTGTAAAGCAGGTTCCGGACTTACAGGACGTTAATATCAGACTGCTTTCCCAGATAGGAAAGCCCATTGACCAGCCACTTGTGGCAAGCGCTCAGATCATTCCGAAAGAAGGCACCTCCTTTGCAAAGGTAAAGTCAGAAGCTGAAGTTGTAATTGACGACTGGCTTGCCAATGTGACAAAAATCACGGAAATGGTTATCAAAGGAGAACTGAGCACCTTTTAATAAAACCAAAAATATCTGAAGCAAGAAAATATCGAGGGGAACCTTCGGGTTCTTTTCACATATTTTTTACTGCACCTTTCAGGTATTTGCCGAACTCAAGAATTAATAATTCTCAGCTGGAAAGAAGACATTTTCAACTATTAGATGCAGGTTTTCACTTCCCTTGGGGAGCCTCAGAAAAATAAAAATATTTTAATTCAAGGAGATTTTTTAGATAACCTTAACAGTTAGTTTGAACTTCTCCTCGCCTCCAAAGCGGAAAATAGTATAATTACCTTCGATTACCCAGATGCCTGGTTTTACAGCCTCGTATTCCCATTCGTGAATCCCCGGAAGAGTCTTTGTATCCGGGACATCCGGAGTAAACTGTTCCCGGAGCAGTTTGAGACCTTCTTCTGCCTCCATTTTCCATACCGTTTCGGCAACAGAATCTTCCTTACTGTACAGGTGCTCTCCAGGTTGGTCCCTGAGTTTAATCACAAAAGTGTTTCCAAGGTTGATGCTGACCGTATCGGAATTATTGGCGTTTGTAAAGATTTGGGCGACCATATTCCTTACTCCTTCGGTATTTAAAAGTACATTGTATTGTGAGGTATTTTAAGATATATTATATTGTAAAGGTATTTTAAGATATATTGTATTGTAAAATCTGTTCATTTTCTTACTGTAATTATGCATTATGTCCTCCGTAATATACAAAAGTATTTTTGACAAATATGAAAAATGTTATAAATGTCAGCCATAATCTCCCACACCTAGCGAAAACAATAAATACCATCACCATATATGGAGATGGTGCACTGAGGCAGTGTAGCCCTGTGCAGCACTGGATCAGCATCATCGTCCCGCCTTAACTCAGTGGTAGAGTGCGCGGCTGTAGTTCGGCTCGTGCGGGAAATGTCCCGTACATCTCTGCGCAGGCACCGCGATGTCCCCGGTTCGAGTCTGGGAGGCGGGACCTGGAATTTAATCCAGAATCGGAACCAGTCAACGGGAACATTTATATACCAGAGAGACATTTAAGGTTTGCTCGCAGCGCGGGCAAAACAGCAACTAAAAAGACCGAAGTGTCCGGATAGTGTAGAGGCCTATCATGGAGCCCTGTCGAGGCTCCGACTCGGGTTCGAATCCCGGTCCGGGCGTTTCTTTTTTTTCGATTTGGCAACTGTATAAATATTATTATACACAGGTTTCTTGAGCCTGTTTTTATCTAATTTAAAATTTTTGTCAGTGCTATCCAACCCTTATTTAAACCAACCTACGTTTTTAAAAAAAAGGAATAAAGTTGAAGCAGGAGGTTAAAAAATGGGGATTGAGTCCAATACTCCGGATTGCTCCGAAGCAAAAGCCGATAGATTTAGCGAGCTATGCAAGAAGATGGAGAGTACCAGAAAAAAATGGAAGAGGAAACTCTCATTTTTATCAAAACCTCCAAAAGTTTCGCCCTGAAATGGATTAACAGGGAACTGGAAGTAAACACGCCTTCTCTGAAAAACGAAGGTTATTCCGAAAATTCAGAAACCGACAAAAATAAGTTGAATGAACTATCGCGCCTGAAGGAAATGAATTTCAGGGTCCCTCTTATTGTCGAAGAGAACCTCAACCTAGATGAGTACTGGGTTCACAGGAGTCCGCTGTTTCAGACAGACACTTCTCGCGATTACCTTGAGTTTAAAAAAGATAGGATAAAGAGGAAACTGACATCAAGCATTCGAATAATTCTGGGCTGCGCGGCAAAAGTTTTCACTGACCTGAAAAATGAAGATTTGGAAGACAGAATATGGGTTAAAGAGCAGGGAAGAAGAAAATATGTATGCATTCTCAGGTTTTCGGACGAGGTGACAGCTTCTCTTGACCTCTATTTCACGATGTTTGAGGAGCTTTAAATTCTTGGAAACAAAATAAAGGAGATAAAAAAGAAAAACAAAGAAAAAGGAAAATAAAAAAGGAAAAAAGAAAATGAGAAGAGAAGGGGAAAAAGAAAAGAGAAGATGAAAAAGGAAGAAATACCCCGGATCAGGATCCATATACAGACCTGCCTGCAAGCCGACGATAACAACTTTATCTACAAACATCAGAATTACCTTGCATGAAAGAGACAGATTTCAGTACAAAAAAGGTCCTTGAGGAAGCAGGAACAGACGCCTATCTGATGACAGGGAATATTCACAGTGCCGATATTTACTATGTAACCCGCTTCCTGGCATCGGACGAGTTCGTTTACCTGCAGACCAAAAGCGGGAAAGAAGTTATTTTCATTTCGGAAATGGAGCGCGGGAGGGCTGAAATCGAGTCAAGAATTTCAAATATAAAAACCACTCAGGACTTTGGCTACCGCGAAAAAATCAAGGAAAAAAAGGATGTATCCATTGCCTATGCAGCCTGCATATCCGAGCTTCTCCTTGAAGAAAAAGTAAAAAAAATTGCAGTTGCCTACGATTTTCCTGTTTTTTACTCAAACTATCTTACAGAAGCAGGTTTTACCGTAGTGCCTGTAAAAAGCCCTTTCAGAAAAATGAGGAGCGTGAAGGGACCCGAAGAAATTGAAGCCATAAGGTATGCCCAGATGGCTGGAGAAAAGGCTATGATGGCAGCAATTTCTCTGATAGCAGGAGCAGAAGACAGGGACGGTATTCTCTATTTTAAAGGGCAGGTACTTACCGGAGCTAAAGTGAATTCGGCCATTGACCATACTCTGCTGGATTTTGGATGCGAAGCCGAAGAGACAATTGTCTCCTGCGGGGAGGATACTGCAAACCCCCACGGAACTACCGAAGGGCCTCTCAGGGCAAATGCTCCGATCATCCTGGACATATTCCCGAGGAGTAAAAAGAAGCGCTATTTTGCAGATATGACGAGGACCGTGATCAGAGGCGAGGCTTCGGAAAAACTAAAGGCAATGTATGAAACTGTATTTGCAGCCCAACAAAAAGCTCTGGAAATGGTTAAACCTGGAGTCTCAACCGCTGAAATACACAGTGCAGTCTGTGACCTGTTTGAGGTACGAGGCTACCACACTTACAGAAGCGGAGCAACAGCCGGATTCACACACTCTACAGGCCACGGGGTCGGGCTTGACATCCATGAACTTCCCGGCGTAGGAGAAAACGGCGTGCTTCTGGAGGCAGGTAATGTGATAACGATCGAGCCCGGACTATATTATCCGGGAATTGGGGGAATCCGGCTTGAAGATATGGTGCTGGTTACTGAAACAGGGTGTAAAAACCTTACAGGATTAGAGAAAAACTTTGTATTAAAATCATTTATATAAATTATACTACCATATAAATTATACAACCATATAAATTATACAACCATATAAATTATACAACCAGATTGTACTCTTAATTTGCCTTAATTCACCTTAATTTGCCTTTTATAACCCTTAATTACATGAAATAAGCATAAATACAGCAGGAATCTACCATAATAAGAGTTTATAATTATGAGAAATCATCCAGTTTGAGGTTAACATGACAGATAATGTATACAACAGAGAAGATATCCTTGAAAAATACAGAGAAGCAGGCAGGATTTTGAAGATTGTCAGAACTGAAGCCGCAGATATGGTGAAAGTCGGAAACAGCCTGCTTGAAGTTGCTGAATTTGTGGAAAAGAAAACCATAGAACTTGGAGGTAGGCCTGCCTTCCCCTGCAATATCTCAAGAAACCAGGAAGCTGCCCACGCGACTCCCAAAGTAGGGGATAAGGATGTCTTTGGAAAAGATATAGTGAAGCTGGACCTCGGAGTCCACGTAGACGGATACATAGCAGACTCAGCAGTAACTGTGGACCTTTCAGGCAATTCCGACCTTGTAAAAGCCTCTGAGGAAGCTCTTGCAGCAGCCATTGACCTCGTGAAACCGGGAGTCAGCACAGGAGAGGTAGGAGCTGCAATAGAGGAGACGATCCGCAGCTACGGCTTAAATCCTATTATGAATCTCACAGGCCACGGGCTTTCTCAGTATGAGGCCCACGACAACCCTGCAGTGCCTAACAAACATGTAGAAGGGGGAGTTGTCCTGAAGGAAGGAGATGTGCTTGCAATTGAACCCTTTGCAACTAACGGAACGGGCCTTGTACATGACGGCAGCTGGGCAGAGATTTACAGTGTTATACAGAAAAAGCCTGTACGTCTGCCAGCAATCAGAAACGTCCTGAAACAGGCAGAGGATTACAGGGGACTTCCCTTTGCAAAGCGTTGGCTCAATTCAGACAAACTTGATTTTTCATTAATCCAGCTTGAAAAAGCCAGAATTATCCACTCTTATCCTGTGCTTATTGAAAGTGCCGGGGGACTTGTATCCCAGGCAGAACATACGTTAATAATAACCCGGGATGGATGTGAAGTCACAACAAAATAAGCCCTGAAAAAAAACGGAAAAATGAATGTCAGATAAAGGACGAATAAAAGAGTTGAAAAACTTGAAAATATATTCCCTCCTTTCAGCCAGCCTTTTACTGGCCACTTTCTTCATTCCTGCCCTTCTTGCAGAACCCTGCTCTGCTGCCTTTATCCTTGGCAACCATATCACAGTGGAAAAAGCCGGGATGACGTGGAATTACGACGAGAAAATTACGGATAACGAAGCTATTTTTTACAGGAATCTCATAGACAGAGAAACAGGCAACAATGACAATTTTGTTAATGCCTGGGAAATCCTGAAAATGGAGGTTTTTTTAGAGGACAAAATGGAGAAAGCTATAGAAGAAGAACCTAATGTAAGGCTCAACTCAACGTCAGATACTGTTGAATTAAGGGACGTTGAATTCTGGATCTCGAAAGATGCCCTCGGAAGAACTGAAAAAAACTCGTCAATTACAAACCGCGCCAGTGTGACCTATGGGTTCAAAAAAGAAGCAGGTCCCAGAACAGAGATATGGCTGATGAACACTCCGAATTCAAGTGTTACAATTACTCTTCCGCAGGGTCTTGATGCAGAATTAACGGAAGGACTCGACAACAAAAGCCTCGGGTTTGAAAATAACCGTACCTTACTGAGGGGGAATTTCGGCCCTGAAAATAACATTACTTTATGGCTTTCAGAAAATGAAAGCTTTAAAACCGAACCGCTGGATATGGAAATAAATAGGGATAAGAGTGCCAAGAATAAGAGTGTTGAGAATAAGAGTATGGAGAAAAAGAGCGGGACAGGGGTAAACAGGAACCTGAATTCTGGAGGAAAGGCTGAAATAAGTCAAATCACTGAGTTTTTCAAAGATGTCTTCAAAAAAATTAATCGAAACCTGAACGGAACCTGAAAGGAGCCTGAACGGAACCTGAAAGGAGCCTGAAAGGAGCCCAAAAGTTAATCTGGCTTGAAGCTTATTCAGAAAAACATGCTCATTGAACAGATCCCGCTTGAAAACGGATGCGTACTTGGCCTCCGATTTGAGATGCAGAAGTATCCTCTGCTGGTTATAAGGGCAGAGAAGGGTTTTCTGATGTGTGGCTATCTTAATATCAGCGCCGCTGAGGCACTCGGGGATACGGCAGCAAAAGTGAAGGGTGTGCAGAATTTCGAAGATATGCTCAAAACCACTGTTGTTGAGGTAACAAAGTTTGCCGGAGAGCTTGGAATTGAGATTGGAATGACTGGCAGGGAAGCCATGGAAAAAATGTGTTGAAGGATAGGATCTACTTCACAGACAACGTCTTAAATGTATTTCTTACACTCGGACCTATCATACAATGAACTCTTGCAGGCTGTCTCCTGTTCAGGCAACTTTTTTCTTACATGTAAAAACCTGTTTTGAGCTCAAAATTCTGCACAGGACCCAAAGCAACCCACTGGTATATACACGAATAAAAAAACACAAATAAAAAATAGACTTAAATTAAAACACAGGCTCAACACACTTTTAAATATATGATATTTTATATTTTGTCCCCTAACCTGTAAGAATTATTTTGAATCGCGTCGATCCATTTTGACCTGTCTAGAGATCATTTTGAACTATATTAATCAACTTATTTCTGATCATCAATGTTATACGCTTTTGAACTTTCTGGAGAACACGAAGAACTGCCAGCTGCCGAAGTCCTTGCCTGCCTCAAAATTGAGGGGCTTGATTTCCGTCCCTATGCAAGAATCGACCAGTGCCTTGTAGTGGATATCGCAGGCAGAGAAGAGGATATTGAAAGAACCCTCACCGACCCTGTAACTGAAAGGCTGGCAATGACTCACCATATACTAAAAGTTGTAGGGATTACCAAAAACAACCCTGATGCTGTCCTGAAACTTGCAGAAGCCTTTGAACCTGCAGGATATATCAGGGACGGGAAAAGTTTTGTTGTCAGGGCAAAGAGGATCAAACACCATGTTAACTTTCCGTGCGAGTACCTGGAGCAGAAAATTGGAGGATTCATCTACAGGAAAGGGTTCAGGGCAAACCTGAAGAGCCCTGATGTGGAATTTCGGCTCATACTGAGTGAAAAAGCTGTACTTGGGACTCTCCTATCCTCGGTTGACAGGAGCGCATATGAAGCCAGAAATCCCCAGAACAAGCCTTTTTTCCACCCTGGCGTACTTATGCCAAGAGTTGCCCGCGCCATTACAAACCTTTCCGGGATAAAGCCGGGAGAGCTTTTTCTGGACCCTTTCTGCGGCACCGCAGGCATACTTGTAGAAGCCGGACTTATGGGTGCAAGGGTCATAGGAATCGATGCCCAGGAAAAACTTGTCCTCGGGGCTCACATGAACCTTGAAGCCTATGAACTGGACTACATCCTGATGGAAGGGGATGCCTGCAGGATTCCGCTAAAGGATTCTACAATCGATGCAGTCGTCACTGACCCGCCCTACGGAAGATCGGCTGCAATCCTTGCCGGGTCCTTAGAAGAGTTATATTCCAGCGCCCTTGAAGAAATCCACCGTGTCTTAAAACCCGGAGGTATTGCAGTTGTTGTCTCGGATAAGACAGCATTCGAGTACGGGGAGAAGGCAGGACTTAAGGTTCTTGAGATTTATGTACAAAGAGTGCACAGAAGTCTCACACGGATAATAACTATTTTTCAGAAAGATATGGAGTAGAATTTACCGGAGAACTGAAAGAGTAAAGAACAGTAAGAGTAGAAACTTTAGGAAAGATAGCTTTTCATCTTTAAAGATATTTCTCACTCATGGGAGATCAGTTCTTCCAGCACCTCAGCCATTACCCTGTGCCTGAGAATACGTTTGTGGTTCTGCTCACCTGCCCGCTTGATTGAATAATTGTCTTCAATCCATTCTATATTGGCATGAAAGTACCTCTGATTTCACACTCCGGACCCTCATTCAGAATTTCTGATTATGTTGGAAGCAAATATAGCATTTTTGTCCTGTTAAATAGAAGCCAGGGTCCGGAATGTGGACGTGAGGATACTTCGCCTTCACTTAATGTCAGGTTTCTTTTTTTCAACAATTGCGAATATTTCACTAATTATTGAGATACGTTCATCAACCGAAAATATCTCGGTCTCAACAATCTTCCTCCTTTGAACTTCTCCCTTGATATATCCCGTTTCATCTTCGTACATCTCATCATTTGTGATAAGGTGCCATATTATCGTTGCAATTTTCCTTGCCAGGGCAACAATCGCCTTTGCATGTCCAATTGACTTCTTTTTTCTGTTAAAAAACTCTTTTAACTTGCTATTTTTTGTTCTTGCTGCTGCTTGAGCAATCTGTATTAGAATCCACCTTGCTACCTTTGATCCTCTCTTAGTGATCCTTCCATTGTGGTATTTATCTGCAGATTGGTACACATTAGGAACCAGTCCAAGCCATGAAGCAAGCTTGTCCCCTGAAGCAAAATCTTTGAAATCACCTATTTCAGCGATTAAAGTTGCCGCACCAAGTTCCCCTATGCCTGGAACAGATTTTAAAATTTCCATTTCTCGCTTATGATTTCCATAAGCATAATTGAAAATTTCCTTTCCCAAAAGTTCGATTGAATCGTCAAAATTCTTTATTAGCTTCAAACATATCTGAAGCCTGATTGCAGCACTCTGGGAGATTTCTCTGTCCAGAAGCTCTCGGATCTGAGCGCTTTTTTTACGAACATTTGGAGAAAGGTTTTGTATAATCTGGTCAACATTTTTACCTGAAGAGATTCCTGATAATATCTCTCTACCATTTTTTCCAAAAATGTCTGTCAGCACATCTTTTAGATTAAACATTTCAGGTGCGAGAATGGCATGAGCTTCATTTTTTATATCCGTTCTTTTTTGTACAAGTTTGTGGCGAAGCCGAATGTATGAACGATATTCTCTGTGTTTTTTTGGGAAAACTCTTGATGGTTGAACCATGCCATTCAGTGCAAGTTTTGCAATGACTTCGGAATCTATTTTATCTGTCTTTTTATGTGTAAATGCTTTCATGTCGCGAGCATTTCCAACTATAAAAGGCAGATGTTTTATCAATGAATCATGAATAGGGACCCAAAAGTCACTTGTTGATTCACATGCAACAACGTCACATTTTTCTGATGTAACCCAATTTCTAAGGCTTAAAATTCCATCATCGTCTCTCTTGATACGCTGTTGCTGTTTTTCACCGGATCTGCTGAGGATAGTAGCAATCAAAAAACTTTTGTGGATATCTAAACCGCAAGATTTGTTTATTTCTCCTGCCAATTTACATTACTCCATCATTTATAGGACAGTAGAATTACCTAAAAGGCAATTTGGCATCCGTGATCAAAGTCACATTTGAGCCTTCGAGGGCAATTCAATGGTTAGTTTTTCTACGGCTTCGAAGAGCCAAATAAAAGACAACTTTCCTGTCCTAAGAGAATGATGGAGTTAATATACAAAAAAGGTAAGTGAAAAGGACTTTCATTTATTTGGGCATGTTATTCGAAGAATTTCATGTGTGTTTTTCTCCATAGTTTACTCCCATAAGAGTTAATCCATAGGGAGGAGCCGGTTCAATTCCTTCTTCATAAATCTCGGGGTTTAGCATCTGGAGCAACCAATCATTGTCACGCACCCCTTTTCCGATCATTGAGAGGGCGGTCACTATTTTTCTTACCATGTTCCAAAGAAAACTATTGCCAACGACATCAATCTTTGTAATTTCCCCGTCTACACGAACATTGATCCTCTCCAGAGTACGAACAGTACTTTTTTCTCCGTTTGACCTGGAAAAATTTTCAAAATCATGGGTTCCAAGCAGCAGTTTTGAAGCTTCTCTCATCTTTGAAATGTCGTAATCTCCGCCGCTCATCACATAGCGGTAGTGCCTGGAAACTGCGCTCCTCCTGGCATCAAAGTCGAAAGGGACTTCAGAATGGGCCCATGCCCATATGGAGGGAGGAAGTTCGGAGTTGATAACTCTGGGAATTGCCAGGTTCGGTTTGTCTGTATCAAAAGCTACAACCTGTCCGAGGGCATGAACCCCTGCATCAGTCCTACCCGCACAGTTATAGTTAGCAGATTTGGGGCTTTCTATAATCCTGAGATTCCGAAGAGCCTTGAAGAGTTCTTTCTCCACGGTCTCGACATTCGGTTGAATCTGGGATCCATGAAACTCGGTGCCTATGTATGCAAGTTTTAAAGCGACTCTCATCCAATCCCTGATTACTTGGTTTTTTTCTTATAATAGACTTCTCTTACAATTACCAAAAATATTACAAAGATGCACCCGAAAAGGAACCAGATCCCCGGATGAAGAGAAAGGGCATCATAAAGCCCATGAACCCCTCCAAGGTGTGTGAGCCCTTCAGGAGGAACGGAAGGCAGTTCCGGAGTTGAGTCCAGAGTATCCGGGACAGAGACTTCAGCAGCCCCTGATTCCCGGGCAGCGTCCATTTCTGAAGGCAATTTTTCTGCTCCTGAACCGTCCATTACCTGCTGCCCGGCAAAGGTCTCAGGGCTTGCATCCATCACCTCCTTTTCCATTACCTCCTCTTCCATCACCCCCTCTTCCGGCAATGCCTGATCAAAAGTAGAGTTCGAACCTCCGTCTTTAGGGCTCAGCTTTTCATCTTTAACGCTCTCCATAATTGTTGCTTCTGGATAAGTCTCATTTACCGGCCCCGTGATCCCCATCCGCAAAGGAGCAGTGGCATCGACGATACTTTTTGCCCGCAGGTAGACTGAAAGGTACTCTATTCCTGCAGCTGCAAAGAAGGCTGCTCCTATTACTCCCATGTATTTCTGCAGCAAATTTATAATGGAGAGTTTATCCATTGAATTTCTGGAAGGGACAAGGACAATCAGTTTTTCCACAGATTCGTAGATCTTGATCTGCCGCCCTTTCTGGCTCCACTTAATCTGTTTGACTTTAATCAGGTCGGATTCGATCAGAGAATCAAGGTTATATTTGACCGTGGTAAGGGGAAGGTTCAACTCTTCTGCAATATTGGTTGCAGACATGCTTTTCTTCCCAAGAAGTTCGAGAATCTTCAATGATGTTTCGTTGGAGAGGATCTGGGTAAGCTTTCTTGAGTCACCGTTTACAGGGAGAACAAGTACCCTGTTATCCTGCTCCTCGAGTCCAGGCCCCTGGGGAGGCTCACCGGTTTCAGATAAACCGTCTCTATCTTCAAGCCCGTTCATGCATATTTCCTGAGTTAAAAACCTTATTATCAATATTTATCAAGTATACTCTGTACTGTACTTTGCACCGATCTTAATATAAAGTTTTATTTCTACGGTTTATTATAGATCGGCTACTATATTTATATATAGAATCCTGCCCTTAACCTTAAATATAACATTGTATATTCTAATCTAAATTTTCCGCTGGTAGCAATCATGATAACAAAACAGCAGGTTCTTGAATTTCTGAAAAATTACGATTTAGAAAATATTACTATTGCAACAGTCTGTTCTCATTCAAGCCTTCAAATCTTTGACGGGGCGCGAAAAGAAGGCTTCAAAACTCTGGGGATCTGCGTTGGCAAACCACCCAAGTTCTACGAGGCATTTCCAAAAGCAAAACCTGATGAGTACCTTATTGTTGAAAGCTATGCGGACATAATGAATAAGGCTGAAGAACTCAGAAAGAAAAATGTAATCATTATCGCACACGGTTCATTTGTCGCTTATCTAGGTACCGAAAATTTTGCAGAGATAGCTGTGCCTACATTCGGGAACCGGGCTGTACTGGAATGGGAGTCAGACCGGGATAAAGAAAGAGAATGGCTGCTTGGAGCAGGCATCCACATGCCCGGAAAAATAGATGACCCTCATGACATCAACGGGCCTGTGATGGTCAAGTACAACGGTGCAAAAGGAGGAAAAGGCTTCTTCGTCGCAAAAACCTATGAGGAATTCGATGAACTAGTTGACCGCACTCAGAAGTACACTATCCAGGAGTTCATTACCGGGACCCGCTACTACCTGCATTACTTCTACTCCCCAATCCGGAACGAAGGATATACCTTAAGCGAGGGAAGCCTTGAGCTTCTTAGCATGGACCGCAGAGTAGAATCCAATGCCGATGAGATCTTCAGGCTCGGCTCCCCCAGAGAACTTATAGAAGCAGGTATCCGCCCGACATATGTGGTTACAGGAAACATGCCCCTCGTCGCAAGGGAATCCCTCTTGCCTCTTATCTTCTCTCTTGGAGAAAGAGTGGTTGAAGAATCCCTTGGTCTTTTCGGCGGGATGATAGGAGCTTTCTGCCTTGAAACTGTGTTTACGGATGAGCTTGAAATTAAGGTATTTGAGATTTCAGCCAGAATTGTGGCAGGGACAAACCTTTACATTTCAGGTTCCCCTTACGCAGACCTGATTCAGGAAGACCTCTCGACCGGAAGGAGAATAGCTCAGGAAATCAAAAAGGCAGCCCAGACAAACCAGCTGGATAAAATAATATCCTGAAGCTACTGAAATCTTCAGAAGCTTTCAAATAATTATATTTTTCATATGTAGAAAGTACAGCAAAATCCTTGATACCTACATCAATACCAACTGTAGTAGAATCATCAAATTTCGGTTTCTCAGGAAGTTCCTTTCCATCATCTACAAAAACACCAATGAAATACTTTCCAGTTAAGGTTTTAGATAACGTAAAGGCCACTCAGAACGAGATTCAAGCCTGAAAAACTTAAAGATAGGGACTTTTATTAGATCACACCTAAACAAATTATTTTAAGTAGGAATCCGTCCGATACTATCAAGGATGCCTGAGGGAGAGAATAAAAAGTTCAAACCTGCTTTCGGGGGAAAATTCAGCGGGACATTGCGCGTTCTTGGTAATGAAAAAAATGAAGGAAAAGGACTCCTGTTTCTTGGAAACTATATGGCACTTGACCATTCGAGGGGAGCAGCCGTTTATCTGGATGCCCTTAAACCTCATGCTGTTTTGATCTGTGGGAAAAGAGGGTATGGAAAATCTTATACGATGGGATGCATGCTGGAAGAACTTGCCTTTCTCCCTCCTGCCATCAAGGAAAAACTTGCCTCCCTTATCATTGATACCATGGGAATTTTCTGGACAATGAGTTATCCGAATACTTCCGAGGCAGGAAGGCTAAAAAGCTGGGACCTTGCCCCCACGGGACTCGATACCGAGGTTTTCGTGCCGGCAGGAAAGGTCGAAGCCTATAAGACGCGAAACATAGAGGTAAAGCCTTTTTCGATTTCAATCCGGGAGCTCTCCGGAAGCCAGTGGTGCAGGCTCCTCAAGATTGAAGAGGTTTCTCCTCTTGGAATTATGCTCGTAAGGACTATTGAATCCCTCCGGGAAAAAAGTGAACCTTATTCTTTTGAAGACATTATCAGCGAGATATTTCGGGATACACGTTCGGATTCAGCATCTAAAGGAGCTGCTGAAAACTATTTCAGGGCTGTGAAATCCTGGGGTCTGTTTTTAAAGGAAGGGACGCCTCTATCAGAACTAATATCAGGGGGCAGGACAACAGTCCTTGATATAAGCGCCCTTGAAAATGAAAACGTTTGCGCTGCGGCAGTATCAATTCTTGCAGGCAGGCTTTATGCAGAGAGGCTTGAGGCAAGAAGAGCCTATGAAAAGCAGCAGATGGGAGAAAAGCAGGAAGGAAAAGAGTTCCCTATGGTCTGGTTTTTCATAGATGAGGCTCATATATTCGTTCCCGCAGGGACAGAAAGTCTTGCTTCGGAGGTGCTTATTAACCGCTGCCTCAGGCAGGGTAGGCAGCCCGGGCTCTCCCTGGTACTGGCAACCCAGAGACCCGCAAGCCTTCACCCCGATGTTGTCTCGCAGAGCGACCTTCTGATCTGCCACCGCCTCACCTCAAGTGATGATATCCTTGCTCTTGAAACATCGCGGCCTCTTTATATGCAGGAAAGCCTCAGGGCATACCTGAAGAAAATGGGGAGTGAAAGGGGAGCTGCATTGATAATAGATGATCACTCAGAATCTGTCCATATGGTGCGCATCCGCCCGAGGAAGAGCTGGCACGGTGGAGGAGAGCCAAGTGCTCTTGAACCCGGAAGAGGGGAAAAAGAAGAAACAGCTGCTCAAAACCCTCAGCAATTTGCTTAAGGCAGAGAATTTGTTTACAAAAGTTTTCCTTTACTAAAGTTTACCGGGCAAAAGCAGGCGCAAAACGGCAGGAATTGTTAACCTGTTTTATAGCCTGTCAGAAAATAATTTAAATATTACCTGTGATACTTCAACCCTGTGAGTATAGCTGAGTTACAGGCTGTGAACATTTTATCAACAGCGTTTAATTACAGCAAATTACGGTGATTTCATGAAAGGAAGAGCCTGGAAATTCGGAAATGACGTGGATACGGATGCAGTAATTCCCGGAAGGTACCTGATATTTAATACCCCGGAAGAGCTTGCGAAGTATACATTTGAAGGCGTACGCCCTGATTTTGCAAGAAATGTTCATGAAAATGACATCGTGGTCGCAGGAAGCAATTTCGGCTGTGGGTCCTCGCGCGAACACGCACCTCTTGCCCTTAAAGGGTCAAAGGTATCCTGTGTGATCGCAAAGTCTTTTGCAAGGATCTTTTTCAGGAATGCGATCAATATCGGAGTCCCTGTCCTTGAATGCCCGGACACGGACAGGATCGATGACGGAAATGAACTTGAAGTAGACATTGCAACAGGGGTCATTCAAAACAAAACAAAAGGAGAGACCTACCAGGCAACCCCCCTCCCGGATTTCGTCCGCGAGATCGTGGATGCGGGAGGGCTTATAGAGTATGCCCGGAAACTAGTCTCTGAGCAATGAAAAACAGGAAACCTGTCCAGAGACAGCCCTGACCCACGTTTGACATCTCGCATTAAAAAGGCATTTTTGCCTGTAAATTTGAAAGGAGCACAAACATGACGCAGTATAAGATTCCGGTCCTCCCCGGCGACGGGATAGGCCCAGAAATCCTCGCCGAAGGCAGAAAAGTAATTGACGCCGCAGGCGAGAGATTTGGTTTTGATGTAGAATGGATTGAATACCCGCATGGAGCAGATCACTACCTGGAAACAGGAGAACTGATTTCGGAAGAAACCTTAAAGGAATTGTCCGGTTACCCTGCCATTTACCTTGGCTCCATCGGAGACCCGAGGATTGCCCCCGGGGTTCTTGAAAAGGGAATCTTATTAACTGCACGCTTTTACTTTGACCAGTACGTCAACCTGCGCCCGATAAAACTCCTCGAAGGAGTCTGGACCCCAATCAAGGATAAGACCTCAAAAGACATCGACTTTGTCGTGGTCAGGGAAAACACCGAGGACTTCTACGTAGGAATCGGCGGCAGAGCAAAAAAAGGAGAGAGTAAAGACCTCCTTGAAGTCAAAAGGACACTCTACTCCGCAAAATTCGGCCTTGACATCGAGACCGACAGCGAAGAAATTGGGTACCAGATCGGCCTTATCTCAAAAGAAGGTACAAAAAGAGTTATCGAATACGCCTTTGACCTTGCAGAAAACCGGAAAAAACACATCTCATCTGTTGATAAGGCAAACGTCCTTTCCGACATCTACGGCTTATGGAGAGAAGAGTTCAGCGCGGTTGCTGAAAAGCACCCCGGCGTTACCACGGACTTCAACTTCGTTGACGCCATTACAATGTGGTTTGTGAAAAACCCTGAATGGTTCGATGTGGTCGTAACTCCGAACATGTTCGGAGACATCATAACCGACCTCGGAGCCATGATCCAGGGCGGCCTCGGCCTTGCTCCCGGCGGAAACATCAACCCGAACGGGACAAGCATGTTCGAGCCAATCCACGGTTCAGCCCCTAAATACAAGGGTCTGAACAAAGTCAACCCGATTGCCACAATCTGGGCAGGCGCAATGCTCATAGAACAGCTCGGAGAAAAGGAAGCTGCAGACAACATAGTAAGTGCAATCCAGAAAAATATCCTGGACAGCAAAGTCAAAACCTACGACATGGGCGGCAGAAGCACCACCTCAGACGTCGGGGACGACATTACAAGAATAATAAAGGGAGAATAATTCAAATCTCCCTCATTACATTTTCTTTTCAAATTAACGCAGAATTGCCGGAATTCTCCGACTTTTTTTGAAAATCAGAACTATTTTTGATCAAATTTATATCCTGTATCGGAGATAAGAATAAAATTAGTTTTTAAAATTAGTTTTAAAATTAGTTTTTTCAAAAAACTCACACTTGAGGTTTAAAACAATGTCATCTGCACTTCTCCGCATCTATCTGAAACAAAACTCAACCTACCACGGCAAATCCATCCACGAAGCAGTCCTCGAACTTTTGCGTGATTCCGGCATCATCGGCGCAACCCTGCTCAGAGGAATCGAAGGTTACGGGACAGACGGAAAGATCCATACCCTGAAGATCCTGGAGCTGAGCAATGGTCTTCCAGTAGTTGTGGAAGCGGTTGATAGTGAAGAAAAAATTCGGGCTCTAGTTCCGAAGCTGAGAGAAATTGTAGGAAAAGAGCTTATGACGATGCAGGCAGTGGAGATTCTTTAAACGGATAAGGCAGATTTCAAGCCAGAAAAAATTGAAACACAATTAATTCCATTTTTCCAACCGTAGTTCAGTCGAGAAGTGGCTTCCACGAAAACAAGGATTGAAACTCTACTGGACACCTTCCATCCTTATAATTATATTATTCGCGAGCAATCTCCACGAAAACAAGGTTTGGAACTCGGGAAGTAATATACCCCTCTTTTTTCAGTTGCCTTTAAATCCCATAAAACTCCTACTACTCCTCTGATCGATGTGGCACGGAGAAAACAATTTGAAAAACCCCTGCACGGGGATAAGGAAAGCGTGCGCTTTGCAACCCCTGAGCCTATTTCTCGCTACAGGGCGCAGCGCCTGAAGTGCAAGACTCTTGCTGATATCAGCTGCGGGATTGGAGGGCAGACGGTTTTTTTTGCACAGCAGTGCGAGTTTGTATATGCAGTGGAAATCGACCCCGAGAAAATCGAGTATGCAAAACAAAACTGTGAGATGTACGGACTTAACAATGTGAAATTCATCTGCGGAGACGCTCTTGACCCGAAAGTGATCGAGCAGATCCCGGCAGTAGATGTGGTATTTTCGGACCCTTTCCGCCCGGCAGAAGAAGATGAAAGGCATGTCTCAAGCCTTGAGCCCGGAATCCCGAATGTGCTTTCGGCTTACAGGGAAAAGACAGCAAATTTCGCTTTCGAAGCTCCACCCCAGATGCCGCCGGAAAGGATTCCTTTTGACTGCGAAAAAGAGTATATTTCCCTGGAAGGGCAGCTCAACCGCCTGACTCTCTACTTCGGCGATTTAAAACAGTATGACCGGCTTGCTGTGGCTCTTCCTGCAGGCGAAGGGCTGGTCTCGAAGAATATGCCGCTTCCGCAGATCCGAGAAGCAGAAAAGATGAAACTCTGCGCCTATGAACCCGAGCCCTCTGTTGTTGCAGCAGGTCTGCTACCTGAACTTGTTGAATCCATGATGCAGATGGCAGGCCCGATTGTAGGGGCTTTCGAACTTTTCAGGGTTGACAAAAAGAGGCTTTTACTGACTTCTGATGCCCTGATAAAGCAGTCCATGATCAAAAATCACTACTTGGTCCTGAAAGTCACTCCCTTTGAGCCAAGGGAAATCAATAAGTTTCTGAAGGACAGGAATGTTGGGAGTGTCGTACTTCGGGCAGGCGTAAAACCCGAGGACTACTGGGAAGTTCGAAACGAAGTAGAAAAAGGACTTGAAGGGAAGAAAACCATACACCTCTTTGTAAAAGACAGCATTGCAATCCTCTGTGAAGTGCTCTTTAAAACCTGAGGTAATAGGCAATTCTCAAATTCCTTTTTTAATTTCAAAAAATCTGAGAGAGAGAGACAGCCAGAAACTAAAAAAAGTAAAAAAACCGGGCTTTAAAAACCCGGCATCAGTTTTGTTTTTCGGCTCAATCGAATTTGATTGAGCCATCCAACTTGATAAAACCGTTATTTCAGGCTTCTTTGCAGGCATCTTTCACAAGCTCAAGACCTCTGGCAAGAGCATCCTGCATTCTTGTGGGGTCAGTTCCACCGCCCATTGCAAGGGAAGGCTTTCCGCCTCCGCCTCCGCCGACAATCTTCGACATCTCACGGACAAGGCTACCAGAATTGATTCCACATTTTAGGGCTTTTTCTCCGGCAGATGCTACAAGCTTGACGCCTTCAACATCACTTGCAAGAAGGGCAACCACATTTTCGTGTTTCAGGAGTTCCGTAGCCATCTTCTGGAGCTCAAGAGAGTCTGCTCCGGGAACCGGCTCGGCAACAACCCTGAGGCCTGCAACCTCAGAAGCATCCCCGAGCATCCTGTAAACCCTGGTTCGGGCAAGTTCTTCTTTGAGCCTTTCGTTTTCTTTCTTCAGGTCTTTCCATTCCCCGAAGAAACGTTCCACACTTACCGGAAGCTGTTCCTGAGGCACGCTCAGTGTCTTTGCGGAATCAACAAGGAGAGATTCCATTTTTTGCATGGCGCGAACGGCTGCATCTCCGGCTGCAAACTCGATCCTCTCCACACCGTCCTGAATCCTTTCTGTCTTCAGGATTTTGATAGGGCCGATGATTCCAGTACTCAGGCAATGAGTCCCACCACAGGCTTCCACATCGTCTCCGACCTTTACAATCCTGATTTTTTCTCCTGGAGGCACTCCACCCTGATAGAGCCCGAAACCGTATACCTGCTCGGCTTCAGTCCTCGGCATCCATTCCGTAATCACACGTTTGTTTTCCATAACCGTGTGGTTGGCAAGAAGCTCGATTTGCCTGGCTTCCTGAGGAGAGATATGTCTGTAATGGGAAAGGTCAAGCCTGGAGTGATCTTCAAACTTCTGGGCACCAGCCTGCCAGATGTGTTTTCCAAGAACTTTTCTGGCGGCATCATTTACAATATGGGTTGCTGTGTGGTGCCTTGCAAAAGCCATCCTGCGCTTTTCATCAACCTTGCCGGTGATAATATCGCCTTTTGAGATCTCAAGTTCCCTGCCTGGGGTGTCAACCGTATGTACGATTACACCGTCATAGACCTGAACATCCACAACTCTGTACACAGCATCTCCGACAGTGATGGTTCCGATATCTGCAGGCTGCCCTCCACCTTCCGCATAGAAGAATGTGTTGTCCATCACAATATGGTTATCAAACACATCAAGGACAACTGCCTCAAACTCCAGACGGGTGGGCTCATCATAGAAGCGGCGTTTGGTCTTCGGGAGGTGTTTGAGCCTTTCTGCAAAAGGAATTACCTGTTCTTCCTTTTCTTCAGCCTTGTTGTGCAGTTCCCCAATGATAGAATAGAAATTGTCAGGGAACTCCACTCCTACCCCAATTTCGGCTGCAACTTCTTTTGCCATCTCGGGAGGGATTCCGTGTGAATCATAGAGTTCGGTTAACTGGGATAGAGGAATTTTTTCTCCGGTCTTCTTGAAATGGGATGCCGATTTCTGGATGATCCTGCGCCCCCTCTCCATGGTAGCGTTGAACTTTTCCTCTTCGGATTCCAGGATGTCCTGAATAACAGAGAAATTGTTACGGAACTCGGGATACTCGGGCATGTTCTTTATGTGCATGTCCACGATTTCGGAGAGTGGAGTCCTGATATCAAGGTCTTTCATCATGCGCAGCGTCCTTCTCAGGACGAGGCGCGCCAGGTACCCTGCTTTGACATTGGAGGGAATGATTCCGTCCCCGAGCATGAAGGTGAGACAACGCGTGTGGTCAGTGATCGCATAGACCTTTTCTACAGGTTCCATGATAGCCGAAAGTTTGTCCACAGTCATCCCAATGCTTGAGGCAACTTTTTTCCTGAGTTCCATCAGGTTTGCCTTTTCACTGACATCCATAAACCCTGCAAGCCGGGCGTTCTGCGCCAGGATGTTTGCATACTCGGAGTTATCCAGTTCATGTTCCAGCCCTGCAAGCCCCATGAGTTCATTTACTATGCCAGGGAAAAGAGCGTCATAAATCGTAGGAGACCCCTTTGAAGCCCAGGCAAAACGCTCGAGCCCATATCCGGTATCCACGATGTAGTTATCCATCTTTGAATAGGTCTCGCCCTTGATCATGACATCTCCTTTTTTGTCGGTCTTCAGATCCATGAAAACGAGGGTTGCAAGCTCGAGGCCATTCACAATGACTTCCACACAGGGCCCGGCATTGCCTCCGCCTGCCCAGGGTTCTTCTTTGTAGGTTACGGCGAAGGGGTCTACCTTAAGAGAGTTCAGGAGCTCGTCACAGAGTTCCAGGGTATGTTCCTTCCAGTAAATTTCATTGTCCCTTTTGTTAAAAGCGTGGTGCGCCATCATTTCAAAAGTTGTCAGGTGGCGCCCGCTCCTGCCCACCGAGTCCAGGTCGTTTAACCTGATACAGGGCTGGGAAATGGTAAGGGGGTTTGCAGGAGGTGGAACCTGCCCTGAAGTTACAAAGGGCTGGAAGTCTGCAATTGAAGCGATGGTAAGGTAAATATCGTCTCTCCAGCGGGCGACCACAGGATAGCGATCAATCCTTGTGTGCCCTCTTGCTTCAAAGAAGGAGAGGTAGTATTCGCGCATCTCTGAAATATTAAATTCCCTGGAAAAGACAGGGCTCCCTATAAAAGAATAAGGGTCACAGGGCGCGTCTCCGCACGTATTTCTTTCAGGGTCACGTGTCCAGAAGAATTTGCCACATTTCTGGCACTGCTTCCGGACGAAACCGTTGTTTTTGAAAAAGTCAAGTTGATACTCATCTTCAAGCATAATAATCTCTCCGGATGGTGGGGTGCGATCTGCCCCACTGTGTCTTAAAATAAAAGTAAAGCAGAAGTATCCCAGCTCAACCGTCTCAATGGGGGTTTCAGGCACTTTTGTGCTTTGATGATCTTAATGCGTTTATCCGTTTACATACAGCGGTATGGAAGTCAACCTCATAATAGTGAGGTCCTGTAGGCTTGTGTACGAATAAACTTAACAGCTAATTGTTTTTCAATATAAGTAACTTACATAATAATGATGAAATTTACATAACTTACATAATAATGATGAGATTTACATAATACTGATGAAATATATAATAATATGAAATAATAGATCATATTTAAACAGATCCACACTTACGAACCTTAACTATTAGAGGCACTTCTACAGAAAAACTTTGTTCTTCATTATGAGACATAAAAAAGTGTTATTTTCCTCCAGAGGTGAACTTCTTGCCTGTAAAGCAACCCGAAAAAAACGATATTGCAGGGAGAAGGTTAAAGGGGACATACTTCAGCTACTTAAGTACTCTCGATTAGATCTCAATTATAATGCTGTTACTCAAAAGCTTCGACTTAAACAACGATAATCAAGTAACGATAATCAAGTAACGATAATCAAGTAACGATAATCAAGTAACGATAATCAAGTAACGATAATCAAGTAACGACAATCAAGTACGCCTTCTCCCTGAAATTATTACCTGTACAGCACAACTGTTCTGCCGCGCACATCAATCAGTGTGGATCTTGTAGATACGGCGATCTCATCTGCGATAGTTTTCAAATCTTTTCCTTCTTCTGCGCTCTTGAGCACCCGGACCTTTACAAGCCTGTTAACTTTCAACTTATTATTCAGTTCTTCGATCAAAGATTCAGTGACCCCATTCTTTCCAATATTAAGAATAGGACTTATCTTGCTTGCATCGGATTTCAGCTGGTATAGTTTTTCTTTCTCCATTGCCCTTCCTCACATCGTTAATGATAAAACTCGCCTGCTAATTATAAAAAGCTCACATCATCAATGTGATAAGAAATGCACAACATCGATGAAATAATTCCTTCTACCTTGAAGCTAGTTTACCCTTGAGTATGATTTCATCCATTCTCACCGGCATCTATATCAAAGTTTCCCGGTTAACCTGATTTAAGGAACATCTGGTTTTCAGTTTTATCAGTTACTTCTTTTTCACCTACATTGTGGCTTTTTGTGCTGGCAGATATCGAACCTGAACAGGAATTTCAAATAAATTCGGCATCTTTATTATCGGCTTGATATTCATTAACGCTATAAAGAACCAAACACGAAAAATAAAACCCCTCTTCCACTTCCGGGAGGTGACCGTAAATGAACCCAAACTTGCTTGATTTGATCCTGTTTTCAGAGAAGAGAAAAGATTTTCTCCTGCTGCTGAAAGAAGGACCAAAGAATGCCCAGGAGATTCTTGACAGGCTTCAGGTTCCAAGAACCGCTCTCCTTCCCCAGATAAAGAAGCTGAAAGAACAAAACCTTGTAATCCATGAAGAAGGAATGTATCGCCTCAGCCTGATAGGAGAGATTATTATAGAGAAAATGCAGCCTCTTCTTGATACCCTTGAGGTTTTTGAGAAAAATGAGGAGTTCTGGGCAGACAGGAAACTCACACCTATTCCCCCTTACCTTATGAAGCGGATCCGCGAACTTGGGGATTATCACCTGATAGAACCGGACCTGAGTCATACTTTTGACCTTAACCCGGAATTCGTGAAGCATACTTCTAACTCGAATCATATCCTCATGTTTTTCTCTTATTTTCATCCCCAATTCCCTGCTTTCTTCCTGGAACTTGCCAGAAGAGGCACTGAAATATCCCTTGTCCTGAGTGAATCTGTATACTCACGGCTTGCAGAAGATTTCAAAAAAGAAGGAGCGGAGTATCTCAGAATGGAGAACACAAATCTCTTTATTCTGGACAAAAAAGAAGTTGAAATCCCTGCAGTCGTTGTGTCTTCTGACAAAATAATGCTTATGGGGCTGTTTAATGAAAGCGGAAGATTTGACCGCCAGTATATAATAAGCTTCGAACCCGGAGCAATAGAATGGGGAAAAGACCTGTTCGAATACTTCAGAGATATGAGCAGAGAGGTAAGGAAGTATTGAGGATGGGTTTTGAAATTTTTGAGTTTGGGTTTTATGTTCAGGAAGCGACTATAATTCCCCAAAAATACCGGGAGAGGAATCGGACCTCTTTCGTTCGTTCTTTGCCATAAGCACCAGGCATATCCCTATAAAGGGAAGCCCAAAGCCTACATATATCAGAAGCATGTTGTGGACCAAGCCATGTGGAAGATCTATGAGTGAAAAAGTCTCCATGAAGTAAATGAGACCGGTTATAAACGCATAAATGCTGACCACCTTAGCTACTGTAACGTATTTTTTTGCTGATCCTCTCTGTTCTTCGGGCACGGAGAGGATGAATAGTGCAGAAGCTGGTGCTGCAAGCACAAGAAGGAGCACAAACAGTTTTTCTGAAAAAAACAGGCTTAAGATCAATGTGAGAATAACAATAAGAAGGGGGAGTCCCAGAAACCATTTATCGGACTTTCTCTGGTTGAGGGCAACAAAATAAAGTGATCCAAAAACCGAAAGTGGATATAGTACGGCAAAAGCTGTAGTTATGCCATATAAAGCCGGTTCATAACTATGAGTTCTAGCTAATGCAATTGTTCCTGCTATCCATACAAAAAAATAACAAGCAGAAGTACAGAGCAATGCTATATTGTATACCATCTATTAGAAAATGGTTTTGAAGAGATTTATCGATATCCAATGATTGAAACAAATTATATGTGTGAACTTCAACCGATTTTCTTAAAAATAAATATAAGGTTTATATCCAGCATCCTTTATTTGCATAAATAAGGGAAGGTAAAAGGGAATTACTTTTTTGCTGTTATTGTTTTACCTGTTTGCTTTTCCACCTTGCTTGTTCACCACCTTTTAAAGAGCTTCTCGTAAGTTTCTCCTAAATCAAAAGGGCTCCCTGCCAATTATGCTTCTTCCAAGTTTGCAAGTTAGATCCGGGTGGGGGTGGAGTGTTAGATGCTTTGGGTTCTTTTATGGGGACGAAGGGCAAGATTTTCCATTTTTATTCATCAGTTTCTATCAGTTTTTATCAATTTGATAGATTTTGATAGATATTGATATTTGCTTTCCGATCAAATCGATTGATTATAATTGATTAGAACGTTTTTGGACTCTGGTCCAAAATCTAATGATTTATTAATTATACATTCATCAATGGATTTTGGTACTGAGTCCGTTTTTACCTCTAACACTATCGATATATTTCAATGTAAAAAGGCGCAGCCCGGAAAAAGAAACCAGGAAAAAAGGAGGGAATTATTCCCTTACATGCCTGACAATGTGCCCGGCTTCAGGAATGATAATCTTAGAAAGGGCAAGCTTCACCGCATTCGGGGACCCCGGCAGGCAGAATACAGCCTTTCCTTTTATTACACCTGCCGACGCCCGGGTAAGGATTACCGACGTCCCTATCTCTTCAAAGCTTTTATATCTGAAAAGTTCCCCGAAGCCAGGGATTTCCTTCTCAAAAAGAGGAGCTACAGACTCGATAGTGAGGTCTTTTGGAGCAAGCCCTGTGCCCCCGCTTGTTACAACAATATCCGCAGAGCTGCCAAGAGCGGCAAAAACGGCATCATGAATTGCATTCTTTTCGTCAGGCACAAGCCTGTAGAAAGAAACGGTGTTTCCTGCGGCCTCAAGAAGTTCTTTCATAGCTTTTCCAGAAAGGTCTTCCGCCCCATCAGGAGAAACTGCATCCCCATACTTTTCGTACCTTGAGGTCGAAATTGTAATTATGGCAAAAGAATAAGATTTTCTGGCGTCTTTTTTGTGAATTTCAGGAATGGATTCTTTCATGAAAACGGCACTCTCCAATATATTCAGATAATTCTCCTGTTATGGGTATCCGGTTCAATATCCACATTTATGATTTTCATATAATACTTTTCTTCCTGTTTACCCTGTATCCTGTTCAGTTTCCACATTATGATTTTCATATAATACTTTTCTTCCTGTTTACCCTGTATCCTGTTCAGTTTCCACATTATGATTTTCATATTATGCTTTTTCTTCCTGTTGTTCTGTATCCTGTTGTCCTGTATCCTGTTGTTCTGTATCCTGCACTGTTACTTGCCTGCCCATATTTTAATAACTTATCAGCTCAATGCTCAGGGTATGCATATACTTACGGCAGATATAGGTACAGGTACGCAGGATCTCCTGCTCTTTGACTCGGCAAAAGAAGTTGAAAACAGCTTGATAATGGTCATGCCGGCTCCCACACAGGTTACTGCGGAAAGAGTGCGGAGAGTAACAAAGGCAGGAAAGGCGCTTGTACTTACCGGGACCATAATGGGAGGGGGACCCTCGGCATGGGCTGTCCGCACTCACCTGAAAGCAGGGCTTCCTGTGTATGCCACTGAAGAAGCTGCTCTGACCATTCATGACAACCTTGAGAAAGTGAAGGCTTTTGGAGTAAGGATAGTCTCGGAGGAAGAGGCAAAGAAACTTGCAGGTTCAGGGGAGGCGCTGGAAGTTATTATGCAGGACTTTGACCCCTGCGCCGTTTCATGCGCACTTTCAAATTTTGAAGTAAGGATGCCGGAAAATTATGCAGTGGCAGTGCAGGACCACGGAAACGCCCCGGACAAGAGCAACAGGGTGTACAGGTTTGAACTTCTGAAAGAACTTATAGAGAAAGGAGGAAAGCTCGAAAACTTCGTTTACCGCCCCGAAGAAATCCCACGGGCTTTTACCCGCATGAAAGCCCAGGCAGATTCGCTTCTTAAATCCACGACTGTCCTTAAGACACGGGCAGTTTTCATGGATACGGGGCCTGCAGCCGTATTTGGGGCTCTTACCGACCCTGCTGCCGTCCAGCCTTCCATCGTGGTCAATATAGGAAACGGGCATACTCTTGGGGCACTTGTAAATGAAAACAGGATTACAGCTATTTTTGAGCACCACAGTTCCAGCATGAACCCGGAAAAACTCCAGGATTATATAATCAGGCTTGCCGGGGGGACCCTTGGCTTTGAGGAAGTCTTTAATGACGGAGGGCATGGTGCATATATAAAGGAAGCCTCCGGCATTGAACAGGTATGTTCGATAATGATTACCGGCCCTAAAAGGGAGATGCTTGAAAAGCTCCCGGGCTCAGAGGTCAGGCAGGAAATTTCAAAAAAGCTGCATTTTGCTGCACCCTTCGGGAGTATGATGCTTTCAGGCTGCTTTGGGCTTCTTGCAGGATTTTATGAGACATACCCGGAGCCGTCAATAAAATATAAACCACAAAGAGCCGTCAATAAGATATAAACCACAAGAGACCATCAATAAAATATAAACCATAAGAGGCTATCAATAAAACTTATAAACCACCAGAAGCCATCAATAAAACTTATAAACAACTAAGTAGTAGGGATTAAGTCACCTAAGCCCGGGATATATAATATTTAAGGGGCTGTAAAATATCAGGCATGAAATTCCCTATCGGAAAACCTGGAGACTCAGAAGTTTCCTGCCAGAACCCACAAGGGCGGATTTACAGATAAATGTAAATACATGCAGTGATTTCTATATGCACATATCTCATACTGAATGGTTTGCTAAACGATTTTTTGCGAACGTGATGCAAACATTTATATGCGGGAACAAATCCGTTACAACAAATTTCTATTAAAATCATTATCTTTCAGGAGAATCAAGCTAATGGTACGAAAGCCAGGAAGTATGTACAGAAACGTTAGACAGCGCTCATTTACCAGAAAAAAATACATGGGCGGTGTTCCCGGAAGTCAGGTTATTCACTATGACATGGGAGACAAAGCAAATACCTCCTTCCCAATTAAAATTTCCCTGCTTGTAGAAGAAAAATGCCAGATCAGGCACGTTGCTCTCGAAGCAGCCCGTATTACAGCAAACAGGCACCTGAGTGCAGATGCCGGAAAGATGGGCTTTTACATGAAGCTCCGTGTTTACCCCCATGAAGTACTCAGGGAAAACAAGCAGGCAACAGGCGCTGGTGCTGACCGTGTATCCAGTGGGATGCGCAGGGCTTTTGGAAAGAATGTCGGTACTGCAGCAAGGGTAGAAGCAATGCAGAAGATCTTTACAGTGGCAATTGAGAAGCAGAACTTCCAGGCTGCAAAGAAAGCTCTCTGGCACGCTGGACAGAAACTGCCCACCCCCTGCAGAATCGTTATCGATGAAGGCGCAGAACTGGTACAGTAACCGGTAAAGCCGTAAAGATTACAAGGGAGTCTAAAGAATGTATGATTACGAAGAGCTTTTGGATCGTGCAATGGCAAAGATGCCGGACACTGAGACTACTGACGCTCGATTCGTAATCCCTGATCCCAAACTCTTTTCCGAAGGTAAAACCACAATTCTGGATAACTTTGGAAATATTGCAGACACCCTTAACCGGGACCCTGACCACCTGATGAAATATCTCACCAGGGAACTGGGGACTGCAGGGAAGATAGAAGGCACACGTGCAGTCTTCCAGGGCAGGTTTACGAGAGCTCAGATTACAGATAATATTCAGGCATATGTTGACGAATACGTTATGTGTTCGGAATGCGAACGCCCTGATACCCAGCTTGTCAGGGTAGACAGAGTACTTATCCTGAAATGTTCTGCCTGCGGGGCTCACAGACCTGTCAAAAAGAGAAAGGTAAGCAACGTGGTTGTCAGGGATGCTATCGAGGAAGGAGGAACCTACGAACTCCGGATAGATGCCGTTGGGTCCAAAGGTGACGGGATAGCAAAAATCGATAAATATACTGTCTTTGTTCCCGGTGCCGGAAAAGGCGACGTGGTAAAAGTGAAGATAAAGAAAATCAGCGGAAACCTCGCCTTCTCAGAAAGGGCGGCATGAGGTTCAAGCTTTTTTACTAATTAAAGAGGCAGTCCGGACTGACTAAGGATTAATTCAGCCCTCGCGTCCGGACAGCCCAAGTCCTCATTTTCAAGAATGATACATTTTCAAGTATGATACATTTTCAAGTATGATACATTTTCAAGTATGGAGCCTATCCGATAGAGTCGTAAAAGTAGGCAATGTTCAGCCAACATAAAAATTTCAGCGCAAAATTTTGCACTTCATAAATATCCTCCAGTTTTTGGAGTAATTTTCATCAAAACAATTCATTCTTTTCATCCTTTTCTTTCAATTTTTCATTCATTTTACATATTTTATGATGCCAATTGATAGCCACAACTATTCATTGCGATAAATCTTTTTACGTTGACCATAATTTCACTCATTGTTGCTTGTATATTCATCTTTGGAAGTCCCCAATATTTTACCCTCTCCAATCCATGATGTCTTTTCATTTCTCCTTGCTTTGGTTCGATATGAGCTCTTTGTTTCATATCTTCCTTGAAATGATCAGTTTTATTGTATTCTCTTGCTCTTTTTAGTAGCTCATAATGTTGACTGATGGTAATCGTCCTTCTTTAGCCGTCACAGAACAACCTATGTAGAGTTCCTATATGACGTTTTGATTTTCAATAGGAAATCTGCAGAGTATATTCTGATACGGAGACTTAGTGTTCGATATCCAACATAGCTTTGTGTTCAGTATTATATTCAAGCAGTGCCTGTTTTCAAAGAGTTTACGGTCCTCTGAGGCTGGTTTAAAGTTATTTTTCAAATAGAACAGCTACGTTTATCCCGGGAAAAAATAGTGATTTGATGAGTGGTTTAAACCGGAGACGGATTTAAATATTAGACAGTTAAATTAGGAACTCGTAAGAAAATGACCCGTGAGGAAAAATGACTTCTGAAAAAAAAAATGTGTCGGACCCTCCCGCAAGGAACAGAAATATAGAACTTTTCTCCATGCCAGGGCTATCTGTGAACCTTCGGCGGCATGAAGGGAAAGCTCTGAAACTTACAGCAAGCGGACCCCTGAAAGCAGCCTGCAGCCCTATACTGAAAAAGATTAGTTCACGCCTGCAGGAGGAAAAACCGGCTCTTGTACAGGAGGACAGGGTTATTCCTTCAGCATGGCTGCCTCCCATACCAGGCCCCGTTTTCAGGCGTCTCATTTTTGCAGAAATTCAGATATCCCTGGGAAAATACGTTCCTGAAACCGTCTCCATCGAACTCACCCACCAGAACAGTTCAAGGTACCCGCCGGGAACAGCCGTTGACGAACTGGATACAGGCACAATTAAAAGAGTAATAGACGACGCCCTGGAACTTGGCACCTTCATAATCACTTTTACCGAAAATGACCCCCTGCTGCGGGAAGATGTCTTCGAGCTTATCGAGTATGTGGACAAAAGCCGTGCTATAGTGAACTGTTCCACCTGGGGCACGGATTTTTCAAAAGAAACTGCCCTTAAACTGAAAGAAGCCGGACTTCATTCCCTCATGGTTGGTGTTTATTCAACTAATCCCGAAAAACACGATGCTGCCCGAAACTCCGCAGGAGCGTACGCCCGGGCTGTCTCTGCCATAAAAATGGCTCTGGAAGCCGGGCTTCTGGTTGTAATGACAACTCACGCCTCTCCCTCAAACATGCAGGAACTTCCTGCCCTCTATACTCTTGCATCGGAACTCGGGGTTCAGGAGTTTTCAGTCTGGGAAGCAATGCCAAAAACCAGAGGTGAACCTGTGCTTAATGACAGTAACCGGAAAACAATTCTGGAAATGTACCGGAGGATTAACTCGGACCCGAAAGGCCCACGCATGTTTGCAAACACTTATTTTGAAGGCCAGATGATGGGTGCAATGGCAGGCAGGCGCTGGATGCATGTAACCGCAGATGGCGACGTAAAACCAAGCCCTTACCCTCCTTTCAGGTTCGGAAATGTAAAAGAAGTGCCCTTAAAAGAGATCTGGCAAAGGATGAGGAGCTATCCGTATTTCCAGAGGCAGAAAAGTTTGAGCCCTATGCACGACCCTGAGTTTATGGAATTCGTTGACAAGATCCCTGAAGAGGCAAAACTGCCTTATCCTTTTGAAAAGATTTGCGAGAAATAACCTTATTAAGGTTCAGAGACCCATTCAAAACCTGAGACTTTGATAAGGATCTAAACTTTCGGATAGGAGCAAAGCTACATCAATATCATTGAAATATTTCCTTTCAAGAAATGAACCGAAGATGTAGGCTGCATCTACCTCTTTCAATCCGGATAAAATATTTATTATATCTGCTAAAAATAAGCTCTTATCCATCTAATTACAATTGAGCTTTTGAATATATATTTCTGGAGGTTAGAGTCTGTACTTAGAGAAGTTTGAATCTGGTACTTGGAAAAAAATCTCCATCGATAATGTCCCCATTGAAAATAATTTCACTATTTGGTAGTCCATATCAGGAAAATTATCCATATCAGGAAAAAGATAATTGTTTTGGACTTATGTGTTCAAAAAACATAGCAATTGAAGGAAAAAGCACGAATAACTTTCCAAATATCTTTATACATTAAGGCTTCGTTTTTGATAGGAGAGTTACCTCCAAATGACCTTAAGAAAGGAAATATAAAGTAATGTTAATTTCTGGAACTGAATGCCAGAAGATAAACATTTACATATGAGCAGGTATTTTTAAAGAGCAATTTAGCCGGAACGGGATTTATACCCATATTAACGTTACCCTTATTTATGTAGCAAGAAAAAGCTGCCTGCGGCAACATTCCGGAAAAGGCAGCCCCTGAGGGACTTTATGAATACTAAACTTGACCCCTGGAGTTCAAGCAATATCACTGACTATTACAAGTTATTCGAAGAGTTTGGGATTTCTCCTTTTGAAAACGTACTTCCGGAAATCCCGTCCCCGCATATGTACATGCGGAGAAAAGTTATCTTCGGGCACCGTGATTACGAACAGATTGCAGAGGCCATGCGGACAGGTGCCCCTTTTTCAGTAATGGACGGCTTTATGCCCTCCGGAAAGGTTCACCTTGGGCACAAGATGGTCATGGACCAGATCGTCTGGCACCAGGAAATGGGAGCTTCGGCCTTTGTAGGGATTGCAGACAGGGAAGCTTTTTCAGTGCGTGGGTTTTCCTGGCAGAAATGTAAAGAAATCGGGGTAGAAGAATACATATTAAGCCTGATCGCCCTTGGATTCAAACCTGACGGCCTTATTTATTTCCAGTCAGGCTGCGGAAGCGTCAAAGACCTGGCATTTGAACTCGGAGTTAAAGTAAATTTCTCGGAACTGAGCGCCATCTACGGTTTTTCAGGAGAGACAGGCCTTTCCCACATGCTCAGCGTGGCAACCCAGGCCGCAGACATCCTCCAGCCCCAGCTTGAAGAATTCGGGGGGCCAAAACCAGTTGTAATTCCTGTAGGTCCGGACCAGGACCCTCACCTCCGCCTTACAAGGGGGCTTGCAGGCAAGATGAACATGTTCAGAGTAGAGGGGCGGGAAGACGTAAAGACAGGCAGGAAATACCTGAGCGTCCGGGGAAAAACCGCCCAGAAAGATGCTCTTCAGGAGCTCAAGAAACGCATTCCCGGGAAAGTAAAACTCTATGAAGAGCACATTGACGTGCTAGAGTATCCTGATCTTGCAGGGCTTGAAAAGCTTGTCAGGGAGGTAGCGGTCGAGTTCGGAGGCTACGCTTTCATTCCTCCTGCATCCACCTACCACAGATTCATGAGCGGGCTGCAGGGCGGGAAGATGTCCAGCAGCATCCCTGAAAGCCAGATTGCCCTTACGGACGACCCCAAAGAAGGAGAAAAAAAGGTAAAGAAGGCAAAGACCGGAGGCTGTGTAACCCTGGAAGAACAGAAAAAGCTTGGGGGAAAGCCCGAAGAGTGCTCTGTCTTCGAACTGATGCTTTTCCACCTGCTTGATGACGACAACGAACTGCTGGAAATCAAACAGGAATGTATCTCAGGCACAAGGATGTGTGGCTCGTGTAAACAGCTTGCAGCCGAAAAAATGAAAGAATTCCTTAAAGACCATCAGGAAAAGCGGGAACTTGCGCGGGAACAGCTTGATGAGTACAGAATAATCTACAAAAATTAAATTATTCAGAGATCTACAAAAATTAAATTATTCAGAGATCTACAAAAATTAAATTATTAGAGCCTTACCAAATTCCGATAACAAATCAAATTATTATAACAGATCAACTTTTTAATCATTTCAGGAAGATCAGGACGTGATTACAATATGAGTGCTCAGGATAACCTCACAATCAACGAGAAAAAGGTCTTACTCACCCTTGAGGAACTGGGGTCGACCGCCCCCGATAAACTGGAAGAGAAGTCGGGGCTGCAGGTGGATGCGGCAATGCAGGCAGCCTTCATGCTCCAGGAAAAAAAACTTGCTTCCGTTTCCGAAAAAGTGCTCGAACGTTACTCCCTTACAAAAGAAGGAGAAGAATATACGAAAACCGGACTTCCGGAGCGCCAGATAATTGACGCCCTGAAAGCTCCTACCTCTCTTGAAGAACTGAGGAGCCGTTTTTCCCCTCAGATCGTAGGAATTGCAACCGGCTGGCTCGTGAAAAAAGGATGGGCGAAGGTTGAAAACGGAGTTATGGTACCTTCGGGAAAAGCTCCTTCAGGCAAAGATGAAGAAGCCCTTGCAACTTTCGCAGGCAAGGCAAAGACTCTCGAAGAGCTTGCAGCCGATGAAAGGACTATAAAAGACCTGCTCAAGCGCAAACTTGTCATAAAACACGAAGAGAAGTTCAGGACTATTTCCATAACAGGTGAAGGAAGTGTTCTTGCAGCTCAAGGCATTATCCTTGAAGAAGAAATTGCCCAGATCACATCCGACCTGCTGAAGAGTGGCACCTGGAAAGGTAAAAAGTTCAGGCCTTATAGGCTTGACATCACTCCAAAACCCCTCTACGGAGCCAAAATCCACCCTTACAGGCGCCTGATTGAACAAATGCGCCAGATCTTCCTGGAAATGGGCTTTACAGAGATCAAAGGCGGTATCATCCAGAGCTCTTTCTGGAACTTCGATGCCCTCTTCCAGCCCCAGGACCACCCTGCAAGGGACATGCAGGATACCTTCCACCTTGGCAGTACCTGCCAGCTCCCGGCTGAATATCCGGAAAAAGTGGCAGCAATGCACGAGCGCGGAGGAGACATTGATTCCTGCGGCTGGGGAGGGATATGGGACAGGGAACTTGCCGAACGCAATGTACTCAGAACCCATACCACTTCAGTAACCATAAAGTACCTTGCAGACAACCCCGAACCGCCTGTAAAAGCCTTCTGCATTGACAGGGCTTACCGCAGGGAGACGATTGACCCGACCCATACCCCTGAATTCGAGCAGCTTGAAGGCGTGGTTATGGACAAAGACATGTCCTTTGCAGACCTGCTAGGCCTCCTGGCAGAGTTCTACCACAGGATGGGATTCGAAGAAATCCGTTTCCGTCCAGGCTATTTCCCCTATACCGAACCAAGTGTGGAACCTGAGGTTTATGTAGACGGCCTCGGCTGGGTTGAACTCGGAGGTGCAGGCGTTTTCAGAAAAGAAGTCACAGAACCTTTCGGGATCAAAGAACCCGTCCTTGCCTGGGGGCTCGGAGTAAGCCGGCTTGCCATGCTGAAACTAGGGCTTAAAGACCTGAGGCTTCTCTACCAGTCCGACATTGACTGGCTCAGGAAGAGCGAAGTATGCAGGCTCTGAAAACTTAAAGCTAAATATTCAAGCTTTAAAAACTTAAAGCAACTCGTGGGCTGTAAAAATTGCCTGTTTCAACCCGCAGGCAATTCTTTTTTTCATGATTTTGATCTTCCGTTACCAGGATGTTGAGACTTGATGCTCAATTAAAGCATGAGAAGTAAATCCATGAAAGCATGAGAAGTAAATCCATGAAAGCATGAGAAGTAAATCCATGAAAGCATGAGAAGTAAATCCATGAAAGCATGAGAAGTAAATCCATGAAAGCATAAGGAGTAAATCCATGGCTGCCCTCATCCCGAAGTCTTTCTTTTGTTAGAAGATAACTATCCCCACCCATTGGGCTGATGTACTCCGAAGAAGGTAGCTTCTCGTGCCCCCACACTCCAAGAGTTAAAGGCCACTGGTAACCCGTAGTTACTCCGGCGATTGGGCCGATCCGTATATCATTGTCCCGACTCCACCGTCTGTGAAGAGCTCAAGAAGCATGGAGTGGGAAACGCTCCCATTTATGATATGTGCCTTTTCTACCCCACTTTTAACCGCAACCGCAGCACCTTTGATTTTGGGGATCATGCCTCCCCTGATAACTTCTTCCTCAATAAGGGAATCAATTTCATCCAGATTTACGCGGGAAATGCGGCTGCTCAGATCTTTAATATCTCTCAGGAGACCTGAAACATCGGTCATAAGTATCAATTTTTTAGCATGCAAAGACGCTGCAATGTCTCCTGCAACCGTATCAGCATTGATATTTAGGGCATTGCCTTTTGCATCCACAGCAATCGGAGAGATTACAGGAATATAGCCTTTTTCAAGCATTATATGGAGAATTTCCGGGTTTATGACCTCACTTTCCCCGACCCAGCCTATATCCACTTCAGTTTCCACACCGTCGATAAGTACACGTTTTGCAGCCTGTTTATGACCAAGGATCATTCTTCCGTCGTAGCCTGTAAATCCAACCCCTTTGCCGCCGAACATTCCGATAAGGGATACAATTTTAGTATTGATATTTCCGACAAGAACCATCCTTGCAATTTCCATAGTTTCATCATCTGTAATGCGAAGTCCCTGGAAAAACTCAGCCTTCTTGCCCATACGTTCCATTTTTTCAGTTATTTCAGGTCCGCCACCATGCACGATAACAGGTTTGATTCCCACATAACGCAGGAGGACAATATCTTTTATGATATCTTCCATGATCTGGACGCTGATCATTGCGTTTCCACCCACTTTGATAACCATGATTGAATCACAGAACTCCTGCATATAAGGCAGGGCTTCAATAAGCACATTCTCTCTTTTGAGTTCCATCATTTAGGAATCAGAAAATCTCTTTTTAAACTTATCGTTAAACCATACAGGTTATAGCTCAGAGAAATTCTGTAAAAAAAGAAAATATATCCAAATTTCATTAAAAATTTACAAACACATAGGAATAACACATAGGAATAACACATAGGAATTATAGAAATAAGCCAGCCCGGATAGTATAAAATTAAAGAACTGCCCAGGCTAATTCTGCATATGGATATCAAAAAGAAAAAGAAAGAACCCCGGTTTTCAGGGTATGTGAGAAATACAGGTTTACTCGATTTTTTCGATCTTTTCTTTCTTGACAAAGGGCTTGCTGATTTTCTCCGGCATCCAGTCAGGCCTGTTTTTGGGGGCTGCGACAAGTTCCTTCCATGCCTTGAAAACGTGCACCTTCTTTGTCCCGCGTTCTCTGAGGCGGATGACATCCGGTTTGGATTTTGTACCGGCACCCCGGTTTGCAGCTTTCAAGGCAGCCTGCCGAGGCTGTTTTCCAGTGAAAACACCATGCTCATTGCCTTCTTCGTCTCGTAAAACAAAATTTCTTGTGTTGGACATAAAGGTCACCTCGCAAATTGTATTGCTAGACACTGATTAATTTTTAAAGTATATAAAATCTTTCTTCAGAATGTTGCCTATAGTTATTGGTTTATGCAAAATAGCCCTTAATCTGTGCAGGGTATATACACTAAATTTTTAGAGATTGTTGTCAAAATGGGAAATGTTTAAATATTTACTCATTGTTAAAAATATGACCTGAAATAGTATTCAGGAAAGGGTTTTTAGATACTTTTGAAAAAGATATTATATTGTACATTTGGAAAAAAAGCCTGGAAAGCACAAACTTTACATGCTATTACTTCTTATGGTCACTATATTTTTCCAAATGCATATAATAAAATTATGTATTTGTTAAAGATTTATTATGTATTTGTTAAGGATTAATTTTCTAAATCAAAAACAAACTCATCTTTTCACGGATCTGGTTAAACATGGAACAGTGTACTTTCAACCTCCCGGACGTCCAAGCCAGCAAACCAAACATAGCTATCAACCTCACCCGTGTTGGGGTAACAAACATGAAAAAGCTGGTTGAAATCAAACGAAAGGACAAACGTCCGATAGTGCTGATTTCAACTTTTGATGTCTTTGTTGACCTGCCTTCAGACCGTAAGGGAGCAAACCTTTCAAGAAACTTTGAAGCTGGAAACGAGGTACTGGAAAAGATTCTCAGCACACCGGTATATGAAATAGAACAACTGTGCAGCGATATTGCACATAACCTGCTTGGCCGCCATGAATATGCAAATCAGGCTGAAGTAAGGATGAAAAGCGAATATATGATAAGGCGCGCCTCCCCCTCAACAGGAATCAAGTGTCAGGAAGTCGTGAATATCTTTGCCGAAGCTTCGGCTGTAAGAGGTGACGGCGACAAAAACTACTTTGATGTGAAAAAACTCATCGGAGCTGAAGTGGTTGGAATGACTGCCTGTCCCTGCGCTCAGGAGATAATGAGAGATAAGGCTGCAAACGAGCTTGCCAATCTTGGGGTTGACAGGGATACAATTATAAAATTCCTGGAAAAAGTGCCAATGGCTACCCATAACCAGCGCGGAAGAGGCATTATCTCAATCAAGGTAGCTCACGACTTTGACGTTTCCCTTGAGAATATAATCAAGATAATAGAACGCTCTATGAGTTCAAGCATCTATGAGGTTCTGAAACGCTCGGACGAAAAAGTTGTTGTGGAAACCGCACACATGAACCCGAAGTTTGTGGAAGATTGTGTAAGGACAATGGCAGACAATGTTGTAAAAGAGTTCCCGAACCTTCCCGATAATGCGGTAATCACTATCAAACAGATTAATGAAGAGAGCATACACAGGCACAATGCATTTGCTGAGAGGGTGGCTCTCATGGGAGAACTCAGGAGTGAAATCAATCAGTAAAAAACCCGAACTAGTCAACTACCCCTGAGCTAAAATACTCAGGGGCTCCTGATGAGGTTTTACGAAAGAAGGTAACTGATTTTGAGAAATCAGCAAACTTTAAATTCTTTTTTTATGTGTCAAATTTTGAAGCCTCAATTAAGTATTTCAGGGCTTTTTTTGGAGTCATTTACGGTGAGACCACATAAACTTTATTAAAGGACCGGAATAACCTATTATAAGCTATTAAAGAAGGAATAGACTTGCAGGGCCTAAAATGCCAGCGTCCTGGAAGCTCTCGAGGTGAAAGCATGGCTGATGCTGAAGAAATAATAGCAGTAGGGCGCAACAAAAAGACCATCAGAGTGGGAGATGCGGTCAAATACGTAAATAGCGATACCGTTAGCAGGGTTAACGAGATCAAAAAGGACGACCAGGGAAAAGTCTGGGTCCTGCTCGAAAGTACCGACCTCTGGTATAGAGAAGAAACCCTGGAATTTACGGATATCAGACCCACAGAAAAGAGAGAAGAAAGGGAGTATACTGTCGAGGAACTGGAAGAAAGGTTCAGGAAAGATAGAGAAGTAGCTCAAAGCTTCGATCTTGAAAAAATTGGAGGAGGAGGAGGGGCAGGAGGGTAATTCTTCCCGCCTTTACTTTTTACTCAAAAATCATTTTTTATTTTACCGATAAATTTCTTCGTTGACTTTGCATTTCGTTACCTCTTCTGCATTTTTATCCGCTGCGCAAGAATACATTTTCCGCCGTGTCTGCCACCAAGCGGTTTTTGCGGTGTACCAAGGGAGTTCATGCAGCGCGCCATAACAGCCGCACCTCTGGCAAGCCCGTCATCCACAAAGACCACTCTCTCATCGATTTTAGGAGCGAGGTTCATTTTTTCCAGGCAGCTCAGGATTAATTTAGGCTTGTTCCCGGTAATCCCGGCCCTGCCTGTAATTCCAAAAGTTGTATCTTCAAAAATGAGCCCTTCTTTTTTTGCGACCCCTATGAGCCTGCACACCACTCCAGCCATTACCTCATCAATGACAGCATAAACAATCGGAAGACCATGACTTTTGCAGATCTCCAGGCCTATTGCACTCAGCTTTCCCATATCTGAACCGTTTGCTCCTACATCGCATCCGATAAGCGTTACACCTATCTCCTCGGCTGCATCCGGCCTTACAGGAACACTGCCGTACCTCATTCTATCCTTTGGAACTTTTTCAATGATTATGAGCTCATGAATGCGCCTCGCATAATCTTCGATAGCTTTAGCCTTCATCTTCAGAGTGAGGAAAGAAGGCGGCTTCTGGTTCTCAAAAGCTTCCAAAGCGGTTCCTAACTTAGAATCAACGATTTTCGAACCCCGGATAATGGCATCAGGAATTGCACCTGCATAACCGCAGAAGTTTCCAATTGTTTTTGCATATGGCTGGTCCTGGCTTGTGATCCTTCCGTCAAGGGTCGTCCCGAAGTCGATTGAGATGCAGGGGTTCCTGAAATCAACATCAGTCAGTTTAGCCGCTTCCTTTATTCCTGCTGTTGCAAGCTCTCCCTCCATTTCGTTTGCAACAATTTCAACCCCTGTAGAACCAATCGGAGGCGTAACCCCAGCTACAGCCCCATCAAAGACAACTTTTTCCAGGTTACTGTATTTCTGGAGTTTTTTAGAAATATTCGAGATGGACATTGGAGGAGTCATGTTCTTTGGAGGGACACCTCCCAGTAGACACCCTTCTGCCAGGGCTTTGACAAATTCACCCACTTCCTCCGGACTGTCAAAGCCTGCAACGACACCCGTAGAGCGCACCACAAAATGAAGGTCAGTCTTTATGTCCAGGTTGGCTTTTTCCATGGCTTCGGTTAGAGTGCTACTCACCAGTTCTGCAACGGCTTCGCGCGTAAGTTCCACACCTGTAAGTGTCTTTCCAAACACGGTTTCTCCGGGTTTTGGAGGACGGACATCTCGGGTCATGCGCAAGACCTTGTTTATGATGTGGGTCCTTCCAGTTTCCATATTGACGGCTGTAAGGATAGATTTGGTGGTGGTATTTCCTACTTCTACCGAAGCTACGATAAAGAATGGTTTTGACTTGAGGTCAATCAAACGAACCTGAGGAGATTCTGCAATTCTGGGTTTCAGAGCCATTTTTATCCCTTCCTGAGGATCTGTACATAGTTTCAATTGAATCTGCATCCGGTACAGTTGAACTGCCGAAATCTAATTCAATTGAACTTGTACATAGAATGTAATAATAAATTTCATTTTAGAGATTAATTGCTTTTTACAGTTTAATCAAAGGTAATTCAAACTGATTCGAAACTGACTCAAACTAACTTAAACACTATTTAAATCTGGTCGAGTCTAACATAAATGATTCGAAACTGACTCAAACTAACTTAAACACTATTTAAATCTGGTCGAGTCTAACATAAATGAATTGGATACGGCAATTAGAAACCGGATGTTTTGAATATGGGAATATTCAGGAGGTATGTATCTTCAGGATATGATAAAGAGATATGACAAGAACACAATTTACCTGAAGTTTTAGGAAGGTATTAATCAAAGTCTATAATAATCTTTGCTAAAACACTTCAAAGTGCCAGTTTATTTAAGTCTTATCATAACTGATCCATCAGCGCTGGTTTTCACAACTATAATTTATTTTTATCCCTATTCGACTATCCTTATCAATTGTTTTTGTATCCATTTTTTATTGTATTCACTTATCTTCGGGTATCATTTTTGTCATGTACCTTATCATTAATCTCTCTTGATGTGGTACCTTTTCATTTATCCCTTAATGGCAATTTCTACAAAATATTCCCACTTCAAAGAAACGTTTTCAATCAAGCCTAAATTATTTACCTATAAGAATAAATTAGAGCACATAATTATAAAGAGCATAAATTATAAAGAGCATGATTATAATAACGCGCATGACTAGTACACACTTATGAAATATAATAATTAGATAATGAAGAACTGATTAATATATTTTCTTTCAGGAATGACGCATGTAGCGTTTCCTGAGATTCGGAAATAATAATCATCGGAGACCTTTAATGCCGCTAGATCCTATTTGCAAGAAAATTATATCTGACGATACTGAATACTTTTCGGATTACGGGGGAAAACATTACTATTTCTGCAGTACCGAATGCAAGCAGAAGTTCGATGTACTGGAAAAGAGTGTCATCCGGCTCAAGCGAAACCTGAGTGAAAAGGAAAAGATTTCCTTTGGAAAACTGAAAAAAGACATCATAAAACCAGGAATTTGCACCCTCTGCGGAGCCTGTGCAGCAAACTGTGAGTACATAACCATTGAGAACGGTGCGCCAAAACTGGTCGGCCCCTGCAAAGCCTGTGGGGTCTGCTATTACCAGTGCCCAAGGACAATCACCACAGAAGAAGGGCTAATCGGGAGCTTCCGATATGCCTACGCCGCAAAGTCTGCAATTCCCGAAATAAAGAGGCAGGACGGCGGAGCTGTGACCTCTTTCCTTCTATATGCACTGGACGAGGGACTGATAGATTGCGCTGTCGTCACAGCCCGCTCAAAGGAAGAACCCTGGAAACCCATACCCAAAGTAGCAACAACCAGGGAGGAGATTCTTGAGAGCGGAGGAAGCATCTACTCCCACTCAATGACTCTTGAAGCCCTGATGAGCGCAATCAAGCAGGGAAAGCAGAGTATCGCCTTTGTGGGAACGAGCTGCAACATCGACGCCGTCACAAAGATGCAGAAAAGCTCATACGGCTTACTACATCTCTTCATGCGGGCAAAAATTCTGAAACTGGGACTCTTCTGCATGGACACCTTCGCCTATGAAGGGATCAAGGCAGTGCTGGAAATTTATGGGATCACGCTAGAAAATGTAGAGGCCATGAAAATCCGAAAAGGAAAGTTCGAAGTTACACTGAAAAACGGAAAAGAACACGTCTTAGAACTCAGCGATTTCGATGAATACAGGAGTTCATCCTGCCAGTTCTGCACAGACCTAGCCTCTGAAAATGCGGACATCTCCTTTGGCGGAGTCGGCAGCCCCCAGGGCTGGACCACAGTCCTCACCCGTTCAGCCATAGGTTACGAGATCTTCAACGAAGCCGTAGACAACGGTTACATCGAAGCCCGACACCTCACCGACGAAGAACTCGAAAAAGTACTCAACCTGGCAAAGATGAAAAAGGTCCAGATGTATGCATTGCATATGAGGCAGAAAGTGTAAAAATCCAAAATGAAAAGGCAGTCATCTTAAGCAGAAAAAATATATGCCCCGAAATTGGATATAGCCACAGATAAGAGTTTAGGGGATAATTGCAGTGGTCAAACAGTAATAACATGGACAACGCTGCTTTGCGATTTCAGTGAATTATCGATTTCTTCATACTGAACAGGATTGGGAGCAGTTGCACCGCCTCCGAGTGCTACAGGTTCATCCGATTGGATCAAGTACTCTCCTCCTCATTCAGATAGGATCAAGTACTTCCCCCTCATTCAGATAGGATCAAGTACTTCCCCCTCATTCAGATAGGATCAAGTACTCCCTTCCTCTTTCAAATATTATATTTGTGGAAAAATTGAGGTCCTGTTTTGCCAATCTCCCAGTTTCCTTCAAACTCAATCACTTTGTTAGCTTTTGAAGATCGTTCTTTGCTTTTTGAAGAGTCTCACTAAATTGATCCACTGCTACTCTATTTATTATCACTTATTCACCTTGTTCCCGAATATTTGGAATCTTTGGGATTTCAGGGGAATTTCATGAGATTTTCTAAAGCTGATCTACGTAGATGGAAGAATCAATAAATTTGCAGATATGAATTTGCAGAATATTGCCACAGGCATATTTCCAGGCATATTTCCAGGCATATTTCCAGGCATATTTCCAGGCGTATTTCCAGGCGTATTTCCAGGCGTATTTCCAGGCGTATTTCCAGGTGTATTTCCAGGCGTATTTCTAGCCAGTATGAAAATAATTAGCATTGAGTGTAGCAGAAGAATAAATAAGGAGTAATGGTAACTGAATGATTATCAGTATTTCAATTCGATCTGAAAAAAGAGAATATTTACACCAAATTATATTAAAAAATACTTCCCAGCATACCCCCCAAGATGAGATAGGAAGAATATATTTATTTCATAAACTGTTTCTAGTATGCATAATTAACGACATTTTATTCAGGATTATTCTATTTTTGAGGAATTTTAATGATCACAAAAGAGGATGTAGAACACATCGGCTGGCTTGCCCGCATTGAGATCAATGAGCAGGAAACAGTCGAATATATGGAAAAACTTAATTCAGTTTTGGAGTACTTCGGGCAGCTCGATGAGGTGCCGACCGAAGATGTTGCTCCCACATACCATGTTGCTGAGATCTATAATGTATTCAGGGAAGATGTGGTTGAAGAATGCCTCCCGCAAGAAACCGTTCTTGCAAACACCGAACACAAACAGGACGGGGCTTTCAGGGTCCCGAAGATCGGCTGAGGAGATGTTTTGATGGCAAAATGGATGAGTGTTGCACAGGTTAAAGAGAAGATCAAAGAAAGCTCAGTCGAAGAAGTAACAGCCAGATACCTCGAAGCTATCGGAAAGAGCAAAATCAATGGTTATGTAACAGTTTCCGATAAAGCCCTTGAGCAGGCAAAAAAGATCGATGTTGAAGGGCATGAGGGTCCCCTTGCAGGAGTTCCAATCGCAATCAAGGATAACATTTCCGTGGTCGGGCTGACAAACAGCTGCGGCTCGAAAATTCTTGAAGGCTACGTTCCTCCTTTCAATGCTCACGTAATCGAAAAACTTCTTGCTGCCGGAGCCATAGTCCTTGGAAAAACCAATATGGATGAGTTTGCAATGGGCTCATCCACGGAAACCAGCCATTTCGGGCCGACTGCAAACCCCTGGGACCTCGAAAGAGTACCTGGAGGATCTTCCGGTGGCAGCGCAGCGGTTGTTGCGGCAGGAGAAGCCCCTTTTGCCCTGGGATCTGACACTGGAGGATCCGTACGCTGTCCTGCAGCTTTCTGTGGTGTTGTAGGGCTTAAACCAACATATGGGGCAGTTTCAAGGTACGGAGTTGTGGCTTATGCAAACTCCCTTGAACAGGTAGGACCTCTAGCAAACAATGTGGAAGATATAGCAGTCCTGATGGATGTTATAGCCGGTTACGACCGAAGAGATTCCACCTCCATTGATAGTAAAACTGGGTACCAGAAAGCTCTTGTTAACGATGTGAAGGGGCTGAAAATAGGTATTCCAAAGGAATTTTTTGGAGAAGGAATCCATCCGGACGTAGAAAAAGCCGTATGGAACGCTATACACAAATATGAGAGCCTCGGAGCGACCTGGGAAGAGGTCTCGATGCCCAACATAAAATACGCCCTTGCTTCGTACTATATCATTGCAATGAGTGAAGCCTCCTCAAACCTTGCCCGCTTCGACGGAACACGTTATGGGTTCAGGGAAAGCGCCGAAAACTGGCACACAATGGTCTCAAAGACCAGAGCCGAGGGTTTTGGAACCGAAGTCAAGAGAAGAATTCTCCTGGGGACCTATGCGCTTTCTGCAGGTTATCATGACAAGTACTACCTCAAAGCCCTGAAGGTAAGGACACTTGTGAAACAGGACTTTGATAAGGCTCTTTCAGCAGTTGACCTGCTTATGGCTCCGACCATGCCCAACCCTGCTTTCAAGATTGGGGAAAAGATTGAAGATCCACTGACTCTCTACCTCTCGGACGTAAACACCTGTCCGATCAACCTTGCAGGCGTGCCTTCAATTTCCATACCATGCGGCTTTACTGATGGACTGCCTATCGGGCTTCAGATAATGGGCAAGCCTTTTGATGAGCCCGCGGTTCTGCGTGCAGCTTATACTTTTGAGCAGAATACTGATTACCACACAAAGAGACCTCCGGAGGTGGCGTAAATGGTCTATGAAAACCCTGACGGCATAAGGATCGGGCTTGAAATCCACATCCAGCTCAACAAACTTAAGACCAAAATGTTCTGCGGCTGCTCTACCGATTACCACAATGCAGCTCCCAACACCCACACCTGTCCGGTCTGTCTTGGCCTTCCAGGTACACTTCCGGTACTGAACAAAAAAGCCGTGGAAGCAGCAATTAAGGTGGGACTTGCTCTTGAAGGAGAAATTGCAGAAGAGACCCAGTTTCACAGGAAGAACTACTTCTACCCTGACCTTCCCAAAGGTTTCCAGGTAACTCAATACGATTTTCCCATTGTTAGTAAGGGAAAGGTTGTGATCGAAGGAGAGGACGGGGAACATGTAGTCGGAATTACAAGGGCTCACATGGAAGAAGACCCCGGAAAGCTTGTACATATAGGGAGCATCGAGAAGTCCAAAGGTGTCCTTATAGACTACAATAGGTCAGGCATGCCCCTGATTGAAACCGTTACCGAGCCAGATATGAGGAGCCCCAAGGAGGCCAGAAGATTCCTTGACAAGTTCAGAAACATCCTCGAATACCTGGATGTCTTTGACGGAAATCTCGAAGGGGCTATGCGTGTCGATGCAAACGTTTCAGTCTACTGGGGCACCCGTGTTGAGATAAAGAACATCTCCTCCCACAAAGGAGTGGAAAGGGCTCTTCTCTACGAGATTATGCGCCAGAAGAACGTGATCCGCCGTGGTGGTAAAATCATGCTGGAAACCCGCCATTTTGATGAGGGCAGAGGAGTAACAATCTCGATGAGGACAAAAGAAGAGGCAGAAGATTACCGCTACTTCCGTGAACCTGACCTTATGCCCATGCGCGTTACTGGCTGGATTCCTGCAATTAAAGAGACTCTGCCTGAACTTCCTGACGCCAAACGTGCACGCTTCATGGAACAGTACGGCATCACTGATATGCATGCAAGGTCCCTTACTTCCAAGATCATGCTTGCCGACTTCTATGAAAGTGTCTGTGCAACAGGTGTTGACCCGAAGACTGCCGCTACCTGGACAGCCGACGTTTTCCTGGGAGAACTGAACTACCGCGACCTTGCAATCTCTTCTTACGACGGCAAGACAATCGGCTTCATCCACGCAAAAGACCCGGGGATCGAGAATTCCTTCAAGGTCCTGGATATGGTAGAACTGGTCACCCTCTTTGCCGAAGGCAAGGTAAGTGACCGGGCGGCAGTTGAAGTCATCCGCACAATTCTGGACGGGACAGAGGAAAAAACTCCCTCTCAGATCATCGAAGAAAAAGGTCTTTTCAAAGCGGAAGATGACATGGTCACCAGGGCTGTTGCCGAAACAATTGCCGAAAACGCTGCAGCAGTGCAGGACTACCTTGGAGGAGCAGAAAAGTCCCTGAACTTCCTTGTAGGACAGGTAATGAAAAAGACAAAAGGCACGGCAGATGCGAAAACTGCTCGCGAACTGATTGAAAAGGAACTTAAAGGGTAACCCGGCAGGGTTTACCTTTTTAACTACTTTTTTATTGGGTTTCTGGCAGGGATTGCTGAATAAAGAATTGGAGCTTTCTACCCTGCACCTCGGCGCAGTCTCGCCCACTACCCTATAAGAAAATATTATTTAATACAGATCAGGCCTTCGATCTTCGAGAATAGAACCAGTTTGCCTGATTTCTTTTGCCTCTTCCAGATCAATTTCTCCAAGAAGAACACACTCTTCCATACCAGCCTCTGCCAGAATGCGCCCCCAGCCGTCAACAATAAAAGAGCCGCCAGGATAAGTCGAATACCTGTCTTTCCCCACCCTGGTGCAGGCGATATGCGGCAGCTGGTTTTCAAGTGCACGGGAAAGGGACATAATTCGCCAAGGATATATATAAAAATCCGGGATATCGGCAACTGAAACCAGCAAATCTGCTCCCTCAAGGGCTAATTTTCGGGCAACTTCCGGATATCGGAGTTCATTGCAAACTAAAAGTCCTATGGAGAGCCCGTACTTCTGCAGCCTGATAGGAGCTATGCTGTCCCCAGGAGCAAAATATTCCTTTTCCATGCCGTAAAGCTGGACTTTTCGACGGATACCAGTTAGCTTTCCGGATTCGATGCAAAAACCAAGATTGAACTGAGAAGGAGTTTTCTTTTCTAGACATATTGCATCACTTTCTTTCCTTTCTTTCTTTTCGATCATTGAGCCTGAAAGAATACAGCCATGTTCTCTGGAAAAGTCGAGGAGAGCTTCAAGCGTGGGACCAGAGGCGGTTTCAGCCAATTCTTCTATATGGTCATAACAAAAGCCGGTTGAGAAAACTTCCGGAAAGACAAGCAGATCGGCTTCTTTTGAAACTGCTTCTTCTGCCAGAGAGAGGGCACGCTCAAGGTTTTCCTGTTTCGAACAAAGCGAGATATTCATCTGGATACAAGCGGCTTTCATGGTTGTCTTTCATTCCTGCCAATTATAAGGTGTAATTACTTCATTTAGATACTTTATTAAGACATTCTATTTCCTGATTTTAGATTAAGGTTTTTGCACTTCAATATAAAAGTTATACAGCTGGAGACTGAACTCCAGATAGCTACTTCAGGCAGCACCTTGATTATCAAGCTGTACTTCATGTGTCTTCGGTAAAGTGAGGAATCATGATAAATTGCACCTATTTCTACAACAGTTATCTAAAATTTTAATATAATATAGGCTGGAGTAAAGTATCGATTTTAGGTAAAGAGGGCAAAGTTTGAGATCGATTTATGGTACAAAATAGATAGCTTTCGGGCAAGAAAATTCCTTAACCGATGACCAATGAGCTGTACTTTGATTATCAAGCTGTACTTTGATTATATATATATCCAAATATTTGATAGAACAAAAATCTGATAGAACAAAAATCTGATAGAACAAAAATCTGATAGAACAAAAAAATCATGAGAACTTTCCGTAGGAAAAATATAAAGCATGTCAATCTCAAAATAGGCTTGAAGAAAAAAACCGTCTGCAAAAAAAAACCTGAAACATTACTGAATCAAGGACTGACCATAAGGAGGAAAACACCACGGAAGAACCAGCTTCTGATTTTCGATTTCACGCAAGGACCCTTATTTTCAAGTTCCGGGACTTTTTTTTCCCCCGCAGAAAAATCCTGGAAGAGGCAGGGATAAAGCCCGGTTTCAAAATTCTGGATTATGGCTGCGGGTCAGGTTCCTATATCCGTGACGCTTCCGAAATGGTGGGACCTTCAGGAAAAGTCTATGCCCTGGATATCAATCCGGTTGCTGTTGAGATGGTCCGGCACCTGACTTCGATAAAACAGCTGAAAAACATAGAGACTATACTTTCCGATTACGATACCGGCTTGCCCGGCGAGAGCCTGGATATAGTCCTTTTCTATGATACCTATCATACCCTGAACAAGCCAGAAATTGTTATGAAAGAATTGCACCGCGTCCTGAAGCCCGAAGGGACACTTTCTTTTAGCGACCATCACATGAAAGAGGAAGAAATCATGGAAAGGGTAACCCGGAAAAAACTTTTTAAGCTGAAAAAAAAGGGCAAAAAGACATATTCCTTTAAAAAGGACAGCAGTTAATTCAGGTGCAGACGTGTACCTGTTTACTAGGCGTGTACCTGTTTACTAGGCGTGTACCTGTTTACTAGGCGTGTACCTGTTTACTAGGCGTGTACCTGTTTACTAGGCGTGTACCTGTTTATTTATACTGCCAAAAAACAATAAAAAAAGTAAAAGAAAGAAATGAGAGAATCTGAACTCAGGAGAAGCACAAAGCTTAATGGGTCAACAGAATAATTTTCGATAAATTTTCATCGGCTTCTTTTTTATAGATTCAACGTCCATTGCCATCTTATTGAGCTTAAAATAGTCAGATAAAAAGAATAGCCAGATAAGAATGGCTAGATAAAATTAAGGCATGAAGTGAATAACTGGTAATGAGAAAATCTATTTAGTGTTTTGGAGGTTGGTTTGTTGGATTTCTAGAGGTTAGTTAATAGGTAACTTGAGATTTAGGAAGTTGTGAAAAGATTGTTTTTTGATGAGTTATCTGACCCTTTTACAATGTGCTCTTTCCCGATTCATTTTTCGAGTTCATGCTCTTGTTGCCGGGACTACCCCGAGACTTTCCATAATTCTCATTTCCACGGGAGTAATAAACATGCCGTTACCGAACAAAAACCCATGAAAAACGGATTTTTGAGCCTGTTTCTGCACTTTTTCTTTCATATTCTGGATCTCCTTTTCTGGTGTTGCAGTTTCCTGTTCATCACACAGTAAACGGAATGGTATTGCCGTGTTTTAATATAAATAATTTTTGCATAGAACGGACCGATGGCCAGATCTGACAAAAGCCGATCAAAAAATCTATTCAAAAATCTATTCAAAAACCTATTCAAAAACCTATTCAAAAACCTATTCAAAAGTATCAGTTCCCGCAGTTTCGGTTCCTGCAGTTGCAGGACTTTGTTCTGCGAGAATGACTGTTTTTGCCGGGTAGATCACGTATCCCCCATTGCTTCCTTTTCCCACATCAGAGGTCCTGAAATACCACTCTTCCGTAATATTGGTCTTCCTGTCAGCATCGACATTAATTGTTATTGCGTCGGTATTTGACACTACTATCAGGTTTTCAAAAGCCTGGTCTACTTCGAAATTACCAAATTCGTCCCCCGATTCGATGAAAAGAAGTTTATCCTTATCTATCAGCCAGGTGTATTTGAACACTGCAAAATCGGTATCTTCACTTGCAAAAACAGAGTCCTCAAAGATAACAAAGTGAACTACCACTCAGCTAAAGACTGAGTGGCTTCTTGGTTCATTCCTCCCTCTATTGAGGGCAAGTCCCCAAGCTCATCCCCGTAGTCCCTACGGTGTCATAATCCAATTAGATTCTGATCTATGAGAGCGAATTTTTTGATATTGATAGCGGCATTAATGTCTCTATCGTGTTTGGTTTTACAGTCTGGACAAATCCATTCTCTGTCTTTTAGCTGAAGCTCTTTATTGTGGTATCCACACACACTACATAGCTTAGAAGAGGGTTCAAATTGTCCTATTCTCAGGACGGTTTTTCCAAACCATTGAGCCTTATATTCCAACTTTATTACAAAACTACTCCACGCAGAATCACTTATAGCCTGTGCTAAGTGATGATTCTTAACCATGCCTTTAACATTTAGAGTTTCCAGAGCTACAGCTTGGTTTTCGCTAACAAGTCTAAAAGAGAGTTTGTTCTGGAAGTCATTTCTCTGATTTGTTATTTTGTCATGGAGTACAGCAAGTCTTCGTTTAGCTTTTGCCCTGTTCTTAGAGCCTTTCTGTTTCCTTGAGACTCTTTTCTGTAATACTTTGAGCCTTTTAAGAGAGTTTTTCAAGTACTTTGGATTCTCAACCTTTTCTCCTGTTGAAAGGACAGCAAAGTCTTTGATACCTACATCAATTCCTACTGTTGTTGATTCTGTGAAAGCTTCCTTTACTGGAAGTTCTTTTCCATCTTCAACAAGGATACTGATATAGTAATGTCCTTTACATGTCCTTGATACCGTAGCCGTTTTAGGCTCTCCTTCAAACTTCCTGTGAAGAACTGCTTTAATTGGTTCTATTTTTGGAAGCTTGATAGTATTAGTTTCAAAGTTTACAGTGTAGTGTTGAGGTACAGGGAAAGACTGTATCGGATTCTTTTTTTGATTTGAACTTTGGAAACCCTGTTTTCTCTCTAAAGAATCTAGTGAAAGCGGATTCAACCTGCTTAGTCATCCCCTGTAATGATTGAGAGTTAACTTCTCCTAACCACTCATAAGAAGCCTTTAGAGTAGGAATTAATTTGTTTAAGTCAAATCTGGAAATTGATTCCCCTGTCTGCTCATAAGTTTTAATTTTCTGGTCAAGTGCCCAATTATAGACAAATCTACAGCTACCTATATGCTGATTCAATTGAATAGCTTGTGTAGTTGTAGGATAGAGTCTAAATTTGAACGCTTGCATCATACAAAGGTATTATATGCTTTAACAACATATATACTTCTTGGTAAATACGAAGTATGAAACACGGAATCATAGCAAATTTTTGTTAATGTATCATGTTATTTTTGTTTGCAAATACCGAAAAGTCATACTTGAACCAATTAGCGAAGAACTCAAACAGATTATGATTGACATTTCAAAAGAGTCTAACTTTGAAATCCTTGAAATGGAAACTGACAAAGACCATATTCATTTCTTGATCAAGAGTGAGCCGAAAGTTAGCGTTTTGTCAATTGTCAGAAAATTGAAACAAGAATATACTAACAGGTTATGGAAAACTCAAAAAGAATATATGAAAAAGTATTATTGGGGTGAGAATACGTTATGGAGTGATGGTTATTTTGCGTCTACTATCGGAAATGTTAGTAAAGAGGCGGCAGAATATTACATACGGAATCAGGGGTGAAGTTGACGCTTATATCCCCTGAGCTAAAGACTCAGGGGTTTTACGCTTCTTCATATAAATATGTGAAGTATTGTCTCCGAATTCATCATCTGCAGTAAATATCCTGTAATCTACGGTGCCGTCCATGGAAATTACCGCAGTATCCAGTTCCATATCATTATTGTAAAGCAAAAAATAGCATTTGTTGCCATCAAATTAATTCCGTTCAGAGTAAGGCTGTACCCACTTGCAATATCCCAGGTCTCTCCCGCTTTGAGAGTTTTTTGTCGCTCTAATCCTGCTGGTACAGCATCTTAGCAAGATGCGTTGCATCATTGTCAATAGTACTGTAGAGTTTACCAAACAAATATATCATGTAAAGAATGACACCTTTGTTACATTTTCTTCTTCGGAAAACACCTTATACTTCGAAGGGAACTGTTTGGTAGTATAAAAGAGTTCACTCTAATCAATTTTGCTGGCTGCAGGATTATCTTTACCTAGGGCAGAGCTGTTTCCTTTGTCCTCAAAATAAAGGTGCTCTCCGGGCCCACTAACGCAATTACTGTACTTATTTGCATTGAAGACAAAAGCCGGGAAGGTTCTGAAATCCCACGAGATATTCTGAGAATCCGTACTCCCGGTATCAAGAGGAATGCCCCTGATTTCAACCGACGCAGCAGTACACGTTCCTGCCAACGCAAGGATTAAAGTTATCACAAAGATAGCCAGAGCTACAGCGTTAAATCTCTTTAAGTTCATAAAAATTCTCCACTAAAGTCTAATTTTTGTTTTTCTATGTTCAGACCTTTATCATGAAAGCAAAATTCAGGAGATTGTACCCCTTTCTGTTATTCAAAAATTTGTTCATTGTATTGATTTATTCACAATGTCTTGATTTAGTTTGTTCAGTGTATTATTCCCCCGTAAGGGTAGACACACTTTTCTCTTCATATCTTCAATTTCCCGGACAGCTACCTTTACCCCATAGACCGAGGACATCATCTTGCCGGTTACGACCTTTTCTACTTCTCCCAGCGCAACCAGCCTGCCCCCGGAAAGGGCCACAGCTCTGCTGCCCACCAGGAAAGCATGGTCCGGCATGTGGGTGTTCATCACAATAGACATCCCCAGGGCAGCAAGCCGCTGCACCGTTTCCAGCACAAGGACCTGGTTACCAAAATCAAGGTGGGAAGTCGGCTCGTCCAGTAAAAGCAGAGAAGGCTTCTGGACAAGAGCCCGGGCTATCAGAACCATTTGACCCTGCCCGCCACTGAGACTGGCAACCTGCCTTTCCGCAAGCTCCGAAAGCCCTACCACTGCAAGCGACTCCCTTGCAAGCTCCATATCTTCAGCACAGGGGGATGCAAACACGGAAAGATGAGGAGCCCGGCCCATTACCACAAAATCCAGCACGGTAAAAGGAAACACCACCTCATTCTGCTGGGGCACATAACCTATATGCCGGGCAATGTCCTTTACCCCGAGAAAAGCCGTATCTTTACCCAGAATTCGGACAGCTCCGGCAGTCGGCTTGAGAATCCCTGCAATGCACTTGATCAATGTGGATTTTCCCGCCCCGTTCGGGCCCAGGATGCACATAACCTCCCCCTTTTTTAACGAGAAAGAGACGTTCTCAAAGACCGGCCCGTTTCCATAGGAAAAAGCAAGGGAGTTCACTTCCAGCATCAATTCCATCCCATGCGCCCCCTCCGGATAAGATATGCAAACAAAGGAGCGCCTACCAGGGAAGTAAGGATTCCCAGGGGAATCTCCGTAGCGACAATCGTCCTTGACAGATCATCCACAAGTAGCATAAACGAAGCCCCGATGACCGCGCTCATGGGCAGCAGGCGGCTGTAGTTGGGACCAACTATCATCCTTGAAATATGAGGCACGACCAGCCCGACCCAGCCAATAACACCGCTGATGCTGACTGCTGCTGAAGTTAAAAGGGTTGCACAAACAATGATAACCAAACGCATTTTTTCCACGTTCATCCCCAGGGCTTTAGCTTCCTCGTCTCCGAGAGCCAGGATATTGATCCTCCACCTGAGAAGAAACAGCACCAGAGCTCCAACAAACATGGGCATAATTATGTAGAGCAGATCCCCGTACCTGACATTAGCAAGGCTTCCCATAAGCCAGAATACTATCGTGGGAAGTTCATCATAAGGGTCTGCAACGTATTTTACCAGTGAGGTAAGCGCCGTGAAAATAGAGCTCACGATTATTCCTGAAAGCACGAAGACCAGAGTTCCCGAACCTTTACTGGCTTTCCCCATACTTATGGCGAGAAACATCACCAGCAATCCGAAAGCAAAAGCCATCAACTGTATAAGCAGGTAATTATCCCACAGAAGTATTGCCAGGCATGCTCCGAAACCCGCACCTGCACCCACTCCCAGGATATAGGGAGAGACAAGGGGATTCCTGAAAATCCCCTGAAAAGAGGCCCCGGCTGTGGAAAGTGCAGTTCCTACCAGCAAAGCTGCAAGTATCCTGGGCAGCCTTACATTGAACAGGACCGTGTGTTGAGTAGAAACCGAAGCAGGGGTGCCAAAAAAGAGAGATGAAAAAGCTTTCATACTCTCATCCACAACCGACAAGACCGAAATCTGATATCTCCCTACAAAAAGAGAGCCTATGAGTAAGGCGAGGGGAAGCATGTACACCAGAGCAGTGCGGGAATTCTTGCATTCAGGCATGGGTGCACCTCAAAAAATGTCTGGGCCAGATCCCGGAAGTGGGCCTGTGAAAAGACCTGTTAGGCGTGGCCTCCTCAAACGGCATGCCGTAAAACTGCAGGTAGAACTCGTCTGCTTCTTTCCTCAGGTCGATTCCTGAGTTTCCGGGATTCAATTTGTCTGCTATGTACATGAGCCCCAGTATCCAGCGAGGGCTTCCGAAATCCCAGGAGGGTGGGACTGCATAAATCCGCTGCTGTTTTACAGCATCCGCATGTATACCGTATTCCCGGCAGAGGGCATAGAATTCATCTAGAGGGCGGGAAAGGAAACCGGAGATGAAAATTGTGTCAGGATTATGTTCATTGATAAAGAAAGGAGAAACATTTACACCCGGTTTGCCTTCCTTTCGGAGCTGCTTATTGATGCTCACATCCCCGGAAAATGTCACAAGGTTGTTTTCCATTCTCCCGGCGTTCAGGGCAAAGAGAGGAGAGCCCATGCAGTAATACACCTTATGATTGCTGTTTTTTGCTGCGAGAGCCTTGACAAGCTCCAGGCGTGTACGGATAAAGGAAATAAGCTCTTCTCCTTTTTCCGGCATATTAGCCTTTTCCGCGATTAGCCTGACAAAATCAAGATAAGCGTAAGGCTGCTGGATCATATGGTGTACCTGCATAAGGGTCCCGGAATCGGAGATTTCTCTCCAGACATCTATTAACCTGGAATCGTCCAGTATTCCCAGACATGTAAGTACTCCATGGACCATCCCGAAAGCCCGGCTTATCCGGTATCCGCCCATGAAGCCTTCCTCATTGAAACGTTCAACGGTAGTTGTCCCTTTAACAGACACAGTCTTCCCACAATCACAGGCATAAGTTACCCAGGGCCTTACTGGTCTCGAACCCATGGGCCCGTAAAACTCCCGTTCTGTCAGGAGACTGCCGCATTCCGGACAGTAAGTATTCAATAGTTCCGTACCCGGAGAATTGAAGAGATAAACATAATCCACATACTTACGCAAATCAGCGCACAGGCTCTCCGCCTCTCCTACAGAGGGTTCAAGCTCAATAGGAGCATCCCCGAAGGGAATGAATCTCATGACCTGAACCGGAATGGTGGGGGAGATGTCGGACACCATTTCTGCAACCTTTATCACGTCGGTTTCATTTCCCCATGAATAAACAACCGAAGTTTCAACATGCACTCCCATGTCAAAAAGCCGGGAAATATTGCGGAAAACGGGAGCTGATGAAGGGACTCCGCAGCTTATGTAACTTTTGTCAGAATAACCTTTGATTCCGACATTCATGAAATCCACAAGCTGCCCGAGCTTGTTCAAAGTCTCTTCTGTGAAATAGCAGTTTGTGGAACAGCCTGCGAGCAAACCCTGTTCTTTTGCCTGCACTGCTAGGTCCCTGAACAGGTAATAATTTGCAGCAGGCTCATTCAGTGTGGAAACCACGCCAAGACAATCCTGCTGCAGGGCTCTTTCCACGACCTGAGAGGGAATTAAGGTGGAACGGGAAAGAGGTTTGTCCGATGCCAACAAGCGAGCCACACACCCTGAACACTGGAAATTGCAGCCCGTGCCGAATACCTGAAGGAACTTACCTGAGGGATAATAATGAAGCAAAGGAATCGTTTCTATGGAAACAGGATATGCTCCAAGGTATCCCATCCCAGGGTCCTGGACTATGGTATCGCCGGCACAGACATAAGTCCCACACCTACCCCGGCTGTATTCATCGATTTCGCACCCGAACTCACACACATTGCACTGCATTTTTTAACCTCCTTTCCTAATCTCCATTACTTTCCCTTGTTCAGAACCACCCAGAAGCCGGAATCGTCCTTAACCACCCGGCAGGGGATTTCAGTCCGTTCCCCGGTTTCCCGTATGGTCCGAATCATTGCCGGGCTAAGGCGCTTTTTTGAAGCGGTATGCCAGTCCGGGTCTATTTCTACCATTTTTTCAGAGATCTTCAATTTCAATTCCTTTGTGCCGAACCCGCCCCCTATCCATGCCTGTCCTCCCGGAGCAAGGACACGGGAAATTTCCCTAAAAGCCACAGGCAGGTCTTTCCAGAAAAATACGGAGCCGCGGCTTACTATGAGGGATGCGGAGTTATCCCTGAAGGGAAGCAGATGGACATCTGCCTGTAAAGGAACAACTTTATCTGAAAGGAAGTGACGGTGAGCTTTGTCCTTTGAAAGCCTGCACATTTCCGTTGAAAAATCAACCCCATAGACCTGCATATCCGTGAGTTCCGCAACAGCGATTCCCAAGGAGGCAATGCCACATCCCAGATCCAGGCACATGCCCTGATTTATCCCGCTTTGACCAATGATGTGAGCCGCTATTACAGGGTAAATGGGAGCAAAGATGTGCTCGGCAATATAGGGAAAAACCGGAGATTTGCCATTTTCGTCCACTTTCAGGCCTCTGCTGCAGGATTCAGGAGCGTATTCAGTTGTTCATCCGTAAGCTCGTAGTGGAAGAATTCCGAGTAGAACTCACGGGTCAGCCCGGAGAGATCCATATCTGCAAAAAGGTCAGGATACAGCATTTTTGCAGTCCAGGCAGTCCCTATTATGAGGTGAGGACCCTGAGGCCTATCGATCCAGCAGAAAGGATTCTGAGGGGCAAGGTATACCCTTTTGTTCCGTACAGCATCCACGCTTTCCCATAGAGAATCAGAATATACGGATGCGTAAAACTGCGGATTGGAAGTGAGAATTACCTCGGGGTTCCAGTCCATGACCTGTTCTATTGAGACCTGGGTCATACCGCTTCCCGGAGTTAACGGACAGTCGGCAACATTGATACCCCCACAAATATCAATAACCTGGGAGTGCTGAGAACCTGAGGGATCGGTCATCAGACCTTTCGGCCCCTCAGCATAGTAAACCCGTACTTTTTCATCATCGGGAATATCTTTTACAGTGCTATTGAGCTCGTTGAGAATTGAACTCCGGAACTCGATCAGTTTTTCCGCCTGGGCTTCGCAGTCAAGCAACTTACCCACATATTCGATGGTAGGATCGGATTGTGTCACGAAGATGATAGAGCCATTAATACCAACCACCGGAATGCTGCCGAAACTTTCTTGTCTGCGTTCTATGGCTTCATTGATCTGTCCGTCCGTGGTGTATCCTTCAATTACAATATCAGGGTCCACGCTGATTATAGTTTCATAGTTCCCGGTCTGGGTCCCGAACCAGCCCCCTATTACGGACAGATTTGTGTAATTTTCATCCATAAAAAGTTGGGTAAAATTGTTTTTGAAATTCCAGCCTGCAAGTTTGTCCGGCGCAAGCATATACACGAGGATAGTGGCAGGCGGAGAAGTGGCAACTACCGAGGAGATTTTCGCCGGTACTGTTAGCTGCCTGCCCAACATATCGGGCATCTGCACAATGTTTGAGTTCTGAAGCATAGTGCTTGAATTTTGCACAGCCTGTTGATTCGTATTTTCTGCACATCCACAGGATGCAACAACCAGAACCAGCAGAGAGAGTATCAATATCGTACCTATTTTTCCACGCATAGAAATCCCTACAGACTTATTATAGTTTAATCGTTATGTTCGGATAAACATAATGGTATAAAAATATATTCAATTGTTAAATAGATATACATTTACTGGGATTGGAAAACGCTAATGAATCTGTTTTTTGGAGAACTTCTACGTTTTTACGGCTTACTGAAGGTTTTCAGAAAATAACCTCATTATCATTTTATGAAGTATTCTCAGCACAGCACATAAGGAAGACGGTAACCTATTTCCTAGTCATATGATAAATAAATATCTATTCGAGAACAATTAGAATTTTTAGGATAACACAACACAACCTGGAAAAAAGAAAAATCATTTGGACTGCTTGCTATCGAATTTACGGGACTTTAACCTGAGTGACAGGAAAAAACCAGTTCAAGAGTGACAGGAAAAAACCAGTTCAATGATGAAAAAGAGATATGAAAAAAGAAAAAAGAAAAACACGGTACTGCACCGTATATTACCAGTCCTTTAAATCGTCCCGGCCCCATTCAACTCGCGTTTTCCTGTTCAAATTCTTTCCTCACGTCAACCGGAACCCTGTTAAAAGGGCATCCAAAATAAATACAGCGAGAGCACTCATACCGCCATATTGTCAGCAAGAAAAGCAAAATCGAAATGGAGTAAGCCCCCAGCAGAAACGGCTCTTTCAAAAGCCAGGGAAACGGAAAGAGAATCACGATTATGAACCCCAGCGTGGTGATAACAAGCTCGAATTTTCCCGGAGGGTACGGCCTGTGCCTGAAATGCTTAGGCCAGCCCCAATTCATCATGCACATCAACCGTTTTCCTTCCCCTCCATAGTAAGGACAATGAGTACAGAAAAAACGCTGTTCCAGAATATTAAAGTGGAAAAAAACTATGAAAATATAGGCAAGAAGCCACCCTGTTGAACTGATACCGATTGCAAGCCCCGCCGAAAAGAGAAGAACAAAGGTCACAAAGTTCCAGTAGAGAAAGTCCTTAAATTCATGTTTTGTTCGTAGGGAAGTACATCGGTCTGAACCTGGCTCTCGAATCCCTTTTCCGGAAGGCTCAAAGTTCGCGGAAAGCCTATCCCCGTTCTCAAACTCTTTTTTGACACCGGAAGGCACCCGATTCATAGGGCATTCAAAGTTAATGCAGCGAATGCACTCATACCTTCTTGCTGTCAAAAAGAACAGCGCCCAGGAAAAAACATATCCCCCCAGCAGCAGAGGATCCCTGACCAGCCAGTAAACCGGAAAGAAAAACATGGGAAGGGCTCCGAGCACGGTCATAGCCTTTTCAAAAGGGCTGTGAGGTCCGGGACAGGCTTTGAAAATCTTTGGCACTCCCGAAAGCATCATGCACTTTACGTAGCCCTTGCTTCTTATGTAGTAACGACAGTGGGTACAGGCAAAGCGAAATTCGATTACCAGGAAGAAAAAGAGAGCTATTCCGATGTAAACTGCAACCCATTTGAGCGAATCCCTGGCAATTGCTATGGAACCTATTAAGAAAGGGATCATGTTGAAGAAGTTCCAGTAGAGACGGTCTCTTGTAGAATGATTTATTTTGAGGGGGATGCCGGAATTCATAGGAGACATGGAGGAGTTTTTGTGAAGGAAAGGTAAAAAGGTTATGATTGCCTCCCAAATGCCTATTTGTTTACTTTTCCAGCATCCACTTCCAGAGCGGAATGTATGTGATCCCGTTTTCGGTTTTGTCAGTATCTTTTGTCAGCAGGATGAATTCTTTTATACGGGAAGCAAATTCCTCCTTCACAGAGAACTTCTTGAGGGCACTGACCTCTCTTTCAGCAATACTGTCGCTGTACGTGACATTGATTACAGTCAACGAATCGTCATCTCCCTTCACCACAAAATCTACCTCACCCCCGTTTTTCCAGTAATATACCTCTTTTTCCCGGCGCATGAGCTCAAGGAAAACCAGGTTTTCGGCAAGCCTGCCTTCGTCCTTTGAAAAGGTAAAAGACACGGCGTTTCGAAGTCCATTATCGAGACAGTAAACCTTTTTCGGATTTATTGCCTGTGCCTTTAACGAGTAGCTGAAGAGGGGCAGAAAATAAACCAGAGAGATATCTTCAAGGTGGGAAAGGTATCCCAGAATTGTGCCTTTTGAGACTTCCTGATCCTGCTTTATCGCTTTGTAATAGGAAGTTACACTGAAAGGATTCCCGATGTTTGTAACCAAGTATTTTGTGAGAGCTTTGAGCAGGGTGGTGTTCCGGATAGAGAAGCGTTCCACAAGATCCCTATAGATCATCATTTCAAAGTAATCCTGAAGAATCTTCTTCCGGAGTTCCGGGGCTTCGAGCACGACTTCGGGAAAGCCCCCTTCATAGAGATATTCCTCAAAAAGCTTCTTGAGTTCAAAACGCTGCTTAGAGTACTCAAAATCCCGAACAGGCTCAACTCCCCGGAAAGCAAGATACTCCCGGAAATCCAGGGGATAGAGGTAAAAAGAAAGAGTCCGGCCTCTGAGGCTTGTTGCAAGCTCCTTAGAGAGCATCTTCGAACTCGATCCCGTCAAAAAGAGCTTCAAATCCCCCCTATCATAGAGCCTGCGCACATAGACTTCCCAGCCCGGAACATTCTGCACCTCATCAAAAAAGAGATATAGCTCCCGATCCACATTTTCAGGGTAGAGTTCATAATAGGCTTCAAGGATTGAGTTCAAGTCCTTAACATCCAGCGGCAGAATCCTCTCGTCCTCGAAGTTGATGTAAAGAATCCGTCCTCTCCCCACCTTCTTTTCCAGTTCCCCTACCATCTGGAAAAAGTAAGAAGTCTTTCCTATCCGCCTTGCCCCTATCAGACTTACAATCATCCGGGTTTCCGGAATTTCAAGGGCACGGGGATAAATTTCAGGGAGCTTTCTTTCGTGGAACTCCTTTATGAGGTATTTGAAAAGCTCCTTTTTTTCCATGGTCTTCTATAGGAGACCATTTTACTTAAAATTTAGTCTTATATAGAATACTAATTTTGCCATATTCTGGTCTTTCATAAAAGACCACCATGAGAAAGATCCTGTATTTCCCGGCTTAATCCGGTAAAAAGCAAGCAAAAAACAGACCAAAAACTTCACCCATACTGCGGGAATAGCTTATTCCCGTCTGTCTTTTCCCGTTCGCAAGCGAACGGTCTGAGCCGTACAACAACAGAAATGGAACAATAAATAATAAGAGAAATCAACATAAAACCATAATATATCACTAAATGAGGGGCAAGAAAATGAAAGGAAACAAGCCCAGAATAAAGCTTTACATAGCCTGCAGCCTCGACGGCTTCATAGCCCGGGAAAACGGCAGCATAGACTGGCTAACAGAATACGAAAAAAACCCTGGAACCGACTACGGCTATTCCGAATTTTACTCCTCGATCGGCACGGTCCTTATGGGCAGAAAAACCTACGAACAGGTATTGGGCTTCGGAGACTGGCCTTACGGAGAGAAGAAAGCGTATGTTTTTACAAGACAAGAAGAGCTCCTGCGCCGCGAAAAAAACGTAGAATTTATTTCCGGAGACATCGGGGAGTTTGCGCGCCAGCTAAAGGAAAATACTGAGGAAGATATCTGGCTTGTGGGCGGTTCACAGCTTATCAAGGTGTTTCTCGAAGAAGACCTTGTGCAGGATTTGATTGTTTTCTTTGTTCCGGTTATTCTTGGAAGTGGGATTCCACTGTTTGACCAGATTCAAAAGGAAATCGGGCTCAAGTTGATTAATACGGAGAGGTATGAGAGCGGACTAGTGAGGGTGGAGTACGAAATTGAGATACACATAACAAAATAACAAACTATAACAAGACAGACACTCAAAGTTTTTAATGAAATAATATAGCCTTTTGAGTGATCTAATGGTAATTCCAGATTATCAATCCGTAATGCTTCCTTTGCTAAAATATGCAGGAGACGGAAAAGAGCATAGAATCCGCGATGCGGTAGAAAAGCTAGCCGAAGAATTCAGGCTAAGTGAAGAGGAAAGAAATGAGCTTCTGCCAAGCGGCCAGCAGGTTATTTTTAAGAACAGAGTAGGATGGGCTACACTTATCTGAAAAAAGCTGGACTATTGAATTCCGGAAAAAAGGGATATTTTTCTATTACCCGGAGAGGATTGGATGTTCTGAGAGAGAAACCTCCTTCCATTGATGTCAATTTTTTGAAGCGATACGAAGAGTTTAACGGATTTTACAACAAAGATAAACAGCCTGTGATCGATAAGCCAGATGTTCCTGAAATAGAACGAAAAAAAGATCTTGATCCTGAAGAGTCCCTCGAAATCGCATACCAGAAACTTCACAACGAACTCGTTTCCGAAATTCTCTCGATCATAAAAAAATGCTCAGCCAGATTCTTTGAATCACTGGTCGTTGATGTCCTAACAAAAATGGGATACGGTGGTTCAAGAGCTGATGCCGGGAAAGCGGTTGGCAAAAGTCATGATGGTGGAATCGACGGCATCATAAAAGAAGATAGACTTGGGCTTGATGTCATCTACATACAGGCAAAAAGATGGGAAGGAACAGTCGCAAGACCTGAAATCCAGAAATTTGCCGGAGCCCTGATCGGGAAAAAGGCGAAAAAAGGAGTTTTTATAACGACTTCAAGTTTTTCAAAAGAGGCTATTGAATATGCCGACTTTACAGGGAATATTGTATTGATTGAGGGAGAAATGCTTGCAAGGCTGATGATTGAATATGGAGTAGGAGTTTCGAAAGTAAAGTCTTATGATGTTAAAAAAATGGATACGGATTATTTTGAAGATGGAGTGATCTGAATATTGGGCATTCGTCTCACAAGAAGCATCATACTTCTGATTCGTTTGGAAGTTAAGCATAAACATGTAACTTATTGAAACTGTAATAAAGAATCAAAGATCTTTATTAATGGCAACTACAGTACAAGCAACTGCAGTAATGGCAAAATCTAAGCTTCATTCATTTTCATTGAAACTAATTTAGTAAAATTTATTTCAATAAATATATATACACGAAACTCACTCATTAGTTTGAAATCAAACTAAAATCGCATCCAAAAACATGCCAATTATAAATATCCCCAAACAGATATTTAAAAGGCTGCTGCGAATTTAAAATATGGGGATTGCAGCAGAAGGCAGGATAATACTTTTTATATAAAAATTGAACTTCCAATCTAGGAAATAAATTTTCCACTTTATAGAATTTAAGGGCTTTTTTAGATAAAATAGAAATGGTAAATGATACAAAACGGAAAATCTGCCATATGGAAGATAAAAAATATATATATGCAATCAGAGTATATACTATTGGTTCTACCTGATCTAACTTATAGAAAGAAACAAAGACAGATAAATCAAAAGACTGAAAACCCAGACGTTAGCCTGGGAGGATGTCGTGTGAGAAGTCATGAAGAACATGTTTAAAACCACAATTCTGCTTGCTTCCCTTACAGGGCTTCTGGTCCTTATCGGAAACTACTTCGGTGGGACGGGCGGGATGATCATCGCATTCTTGTTTGCGGTCGTCATAAACTTTGGGAGTTACTGGTACAGCGATACGATCGTGCTGAAAATGTACAGGGCAAGGGAGGTTACTCCGGCGGAGTCTCCAAACCTGCACAAGATCGTGAGCGACCTTGCAATGAAGGGAGGACTTCCGAAACCTAAGGTTTATATCGTTGAGTCCGGGATGCCGAATGCGTTTGCAACAGGCAGGAACCCAAAGCATGCAGCGGTGGCTGTTACGACCGGAATTCTCAACCTGCTCTCGAATGAAGAGATCGAAGGGGTGCTGGCCCATGAGCTGGCTCACGTCAAAAATCGCGATACCCTTATCAGTGCAGTGGCTGCAACAATTGCCGGTGTCATCACAATGCTGGCTACTTGGGCCCGCTGGGCTGCAATCTTTGGCGGCTTTGGCGGCAGGGATGACGACAACGGTGGAATAGTAGGCTTTATCGTAATGGCTGTGCTTGCCCCACTGGCTGCAACCCTGATCCAGCTTGCAATCTCCCGTTCAAGGGAGTTTGCTGCAGATTACGAGGGCGCCAGGATGTGCAAAAAACCCTGGGCACTTGCAAATGCCCTGGAAAAACTGGAATACGGAAACTCTCACTTCCAGCCGAGCATCAGGGACGTACAGGCAAAAGAGACTACCGCACATATGTTTATTGTAAACCCCCTCAAGGGTGGAGTGCTCCAGTCTCTCTTCAGAACCCACCCGGTAACCGATGAGCGTGTAAAGCGCCTGAGGGCAATGAGATTCTAAAACCCTCAAAATCTCTTTTTTACTTTTTGCTTTTTGTTTTTTCTTGACCTCTTGAATAATTTATTCATTTTTCAGATCTTATTTCTTAATCTCGTTTTCTGCCTCATATTCTCTCTGAAAGCTTGTTCGGTATTTTTTTAAATTATGCATGCCATATGTTATCAGATTGCACAAAGAATATTAAGACTTCGCAGGAGAAAAAGCACTTATAAAAGAAAGTGATAGATAAAGTGGAAAGGACGAATAGTCAATAATAAATTATTATGATGATTATCAATACCCTATCTTAACCTGATTGGGGGATTTTCTATGGAAGACAAGTTTGAGATTGGCAGGATCATCAGAGCAAAAAACATCTCTGATGCATGGTACCGCGGGCTTAACATCATCTGGAACCACGGGCAGGTAATTACCGACGAAAGGGGAAGCCAGATAAGGGAATTCATGGACTTGATGGTGGTAATCAAAAACCCCTATAAGGACAGAATTCCCAAAGATACCGCCTGGAACGAAGAAAGGCTCGAAGAGTATGCAAAACAGCTAATCTCGGGCGAAAATGCACAGGACTTTGAGTACACCTACGGGCAGCGCCTCAGAAACTGGAATGAAGAAGTAGACCAGATCGAATACGTAATCGAGAAACTTCAGGAAAGCCCCACTTCCCGTCGGGCTACAGCTGTCACCTGGATTCCGCCCGTGGACACGAAAGTCAATGAAGTCCCCTGCATGATCCTTGACGATTTCAAGATCAGGGACGGAAAAGTCCACCTCACAACCCTCTTCAGGAGCCACGACTTCGGAGGAGCCTACCCTGCAAACCTTTACGGGCTCTCGAAACTCCTTGAATACGTTGCCGGAAGAGTAGGAGTGGAGCCGGGAACAATCACCACGGTCAGTATTTCAGCCCATGTCTACGACCACGATTGGGACATGGTAGAAAATATTGTGAAAGGCGTGTACTGAATCTCAAATTATACGAATTGAGATAGAAAAACTTTATAAGAGTAAGTATTACGAGGATATCAGAGTGAACTACCCCTAAGCTAAAGACTTAGCGGATTCTCACTTCATAGAAGACCATCGGCATCTCCATGAGCGTTAATTCGGGCTATAACATCCCTACTGAGTTCTGTCCATTCATCCGTTTCAGCTTTACATGAATACGAACCTGGTACAGTGGATTTATTCAAGACCTATCGAACCTGATGGTAAACTTTTGGAAAAAGGTTGCTTGATTTTCACATATCTTTATCTAATAAAATATTAGACGATGGCACATATGAAGGCAACGCAGATCAAAAATAATGTTGAGGAAGTTGATGTTTATATCCCATGAAATTAAGATTTCATGGGTTTTACGCTTCTTCCTATAAATATTCCATTTAAATGTCAGAAAAAACAGTATAAAATAAACAGTAGAAAAACCCGGAGTCCTGTTGTAAATGCGTGTTTCGATCAATAAATCATCAATTAAAGGGGAAGTCTTTGCACCCCCTTCAAAGAGTTATACTCACAGAGCCATAACCCTGGCAGCCCTATCTAAAGGAGCAGTTATCCACCGCCCCCTGCTTTCCACTGACACTCTCGCTACCATTCATGCCTCCAGGATGTTCGGAGCGTCCATAGAACAGAAGGGAGATGACCTCTTCATCCAGGGAGTGAATGGAAAGCCCAGGGTTCCGGACGATGTAATTGATGCCGCAAACTCCGGGACAACCCTCCGCTTCATGACGGCAATTGCAGCCCTCACTGAAGGGATCACCGTAATTACTGGAGATGCTTCCCTTCGTACAAGGCCTAATGGTCCTCTCCTTGAGGTCCTTAACAGGCTGGGAGTAAAAGCTTTCTCGACTCGCGGAAACGAAAGAGCTCCAATTGTGGTTAAAGGGGGGCTTGGGGGGGCTATTGTGAAAATTGACGGTTCTATCAGCTCCCAATTTATCTCTGCCCTCCTTATAGCCTGCCCCCTGGCTAAAAACAGCACCACCCTCTCAATCGTCGGAGAGCTAAAATCAAAGCCCTATGTTGACGTGACCCTGGAAATGCTCGAACTGGCAGGAGTCAAAATCCATACAGATGATAATAACGGTATCAGATTCATCATCCCTGGAAAACAGAAATATAATCTCAAAGAATATACCATCCCAGGTGATTTTTCCTCTGCTTCCTACCTGCTTGCAGCTGCAGCCATGACCGAGGGGTCCGAAATTACGGTTAAAAACCTCTTCCCCTCAAAACAGGGAGACAGAGTAATTATTGAAACCCTTAAACAGATGGGAGCAGACATCGAATGGGACAGAGAAGCCGGTACTGTGACCGTCAGGGGAGGACGAAAATTAAAAGCCATTACCTTTGATGCCGGAGCAACCCCTGACCTTGTCCCGACTGTTGCTGTCCTGGCTTCGGTTGCCGAAGGGGTGAGCAGGATAGAAAATGCCGAGCATGTCCGCTACAAGGAAACCGATAGGCTTCGCGCCCTTGCAATTGAACTCCCGAAACTTGGAGTCCGGCTTAAGGAAGAAAAAGACAGCCTGACCATCACCGGGGGAGAACTAAAAGGGGCAGCAGTCCACGGCTGGGATGACCACAGGATTGTTATGTCTCTTGCACTTGCAGGGATGGTAGCAGGAAATACAACAATTGACACAACCGAGTCCGTAGCGATCTCTTACCCGGACTTCTTTAAAGATATGTCCAGGCTTGGAGTAAAAATTGACCAGACTGAAGAAGAATAAGTTGAAAATACAATCTAGATTTCTAAATGCAGATTAGACATAGATTAGATGCAGATTAGATGCGGATTAAACAGATTTTATTTAACTTTAATAACTGATCATGAGAGAAATCCTCAGACTTTCAGTATTTTCTTTTTTGAATTAACCTCCAATCGGTCAAAGAAATCATTTACCTTGTAAATGAATCTGAACCAAAATTCAGGAATAATAAGAATGGCATAACTTTTATACAAAATATCCATATTTAACCATATGGAAATAAGGTGTAGGTGTGGAGATACGTCGTGTATAAGGCCTATTTCGGAAGCATTAAAAGACATTGAATTATTCTACAAACCATGCAACGATTGCAAAACAGAAAAAATAAGGAAATTCTCTCCCCTGGCAGAACAGATTAACTTAGATGAAATAGATTCCCATTTTGGAAGTTGTAAATGCAGGAAGAGGCAACTTGATATTGTAATGTCTCACGTACTAAAAGTAATGATCGATGAAGGAATAAAAGAAAAAAAAGCTAATTTAAGGAATGCATGTGTTCCTCTTGTGACTCCTGGCTATCCGACTAATTCTGTTCCCTATTTGCCTGAGGATTCTTTGGTAATATTATCTAAAGAAATGGATAAAAGATGCGCTGAAAAAATTGTAAAAGAAGTAGGGGAAGTTAAAGGGGTTTTAAAGGGAGATATAAGAAAAACTGTGGGTATAAAAGACTCTGATTCTGATTCTCATGTATATGAACTTCTTGCTGGATGCGATTTGAGATGTGATATTATACAGACTCCTTATGGGGCTTTAGGAATATACAAATATCAGCGTGAAATTCATATAGAGTTTCCACAGGTAAACTCACCGAAAATAGAGATACTTGAAAAAGCTTTGAAAGATTATGATAGACCTACTGTTCTTGATTGTACTTGTGGTCCCGGGACTTTAGGAATCGCATGCCTTAAAGCCGGAGTGCAGAAAGTTGTTTTTAATGATATATGGAATCCTGCAATAGAGACTACTTTGATTAATTTGGAAGCAAATGGATTTCCAGTCAAATTTTCAGGCAGTGAAGAAGAATTAATAGCATCTGGAGACAAATTTGAAGTTTATAGTATGGATATCAGAGAATTAGCGAATTGTTTAGATGAAAAATTTGATATTTGTATTATAGATACATTTCCTGGTGTGGACACAATAGAATTTGTGGAAGCTGCAAACAAGTTAGGCAAAAAAGTTGTCGTGATTTGAAGGAGGATTATATGAATTTGGAATGGAAAGAATACTGTCAACACATCTACATTTTTTGAATGAACGAAAAGAAGCAACTTCCCGTAAAATCGCCCTCTTGAGTGTAGCGAAAAGAACCGTATACTGTTGCACTTGCAGTGCAACTCCCAGAAAATCTCCGATTTCCTGAGATCCCAAAGCGCAATTCGGGCGAAGTGCAATTCGGGAAAAAGAGAAAAAAGCAGGCCCGAAGGCCTACTCTGTTTTAAAGTGTTTAATTTATTGAGTTTACTTTGCCGGGATGATGAGGGATCTCTCACCAGCAGGCACAAACTCTCTGATGGCACCGCGGCCAAATTCTCTCCTGGGTGCGGTAAAGTCGAAGGGCAGGAGATCGTCGGCGAAGCAGACCTTGATCAGCGGGTTGACAGCGAATGCGTCTCCGCGGGTCGAGTGAGCTGCGGAAGCGATACCACCGTAGCCACCCTGGTGACCGACGTTCATTGCATAGTTGGGGTAGTTTGGACCACGCAGTTCGCCTGCGAGACCTTCGTCACCCTGGTAGGTACAGATGTTGGTTGCACCGCACTGGTCCTGCAGGTCGAATCCGAAGAAGCCGAGACGGCCCCATGCTTCCTTGTGGACATACATGGAGAGGTACCAGCCTGAGAGACCGGCGTTTCCGTTTCCGGTTGCAAGAGCACATGCAACACCGGATGCAGCTGCGAGCACGGTTGCTCTCTGTGAACCACCGAAGTGGTCTTCAAGGGCGGTTGGGAACTTCTCGTAGGTCTCGATACCGTAGATTGTGGACTCGGTTGCGATGTCCTTTACGACATCGAGGCTGGCCTTTACGGTCGGCTGGCCCACTTCTGCTGCACCATTGTACTTGTCGTTGATGTAGTCAACGTCATAGTATGTGTTGTTGTCGAGGACATCATCGGTGTATGCAGCTGTTGCATACTGAGTGAAACCGACACCACCGGACATGTAGGATCCGAGCCAGATCTGGTCGTAGAGCATACATCCAGCACCGACTACCTCAAGGGAAACCTTTGCGGGATCTTCTGCTTTTACACGGCTGGTCTGGATGATATCTGCCATGTGACCGAAGGAAAGTCCACCGGGCTCGTTAGGACCACGTGCACGCCTTGCAGGGAGCATTTCACCCATGGAAACCAGAGATGCGTGCTTTGCAGCGAAGGACAGGTCAGCGACGGCTGCTTCACCAGCACACATGTTGTATGCGGAGATGAAAGACATACCGATCTGCATTGCAGCCCACCTGGAGGTCTGGGCACCATCAGTTGTCCTGGAGACAATTGTTGGGATGTGGATTGCCTGCCAGGTGGTCTTGCCGATGGAGGCCTTAAGCTGGGCAGCCTGCTCTTCATTGAACATCTTGTTGATGTTGATTACGTACTGCTTGTCGATTTCATCTGCAAGCTCGTCGTCACCGGTGAAGACCTTTACATAGCAGTCGTCAACAAGGGCAGGGTGGGTTTCGATCATCATTTCCTGAACCACTGCTGCACCGGGCATGGCGTGGTTGAGGGTCTCAAGATAGTGGTTGATGGTTTCAGGAGTAACTTCCTTACCCAGCCTCTTCTCGAGTGTCTCGTGAGCCATGTCAAGACCGACAATACAGGTTCTCCTGATGTCATCCCACATCTGCTGCATTGCAGAGTTGTTGACGTAGTGCAGGTCATCTGGCTCACAGACAATGTCAGTGCCAGAGATGGTGTAAGGAGTGATTGCACGCTGACCGAGGGGTGCACCGGTGTGCATCATCGGGTTGTAGCCTACAAGGCCTCTCTTCTCTGCGATTTCTTTTCCGGCCTTAATCATTTCGGCCTTTCTTGCGTCCTGTGCAGGTCCAAGCCTCAGGAACTTCTCGGTCTTGCCAGTGATGTCCGTTGTGGACTGCTGGTTTGAACCGAATTCCTGTGTGAACTTGACTTCCATTGACTTTTTGAATTTTGAGAAAATATCTGCTGACATTGTGGTCACCTCATTTCGGCTGGAATCCGAAGCTGGTCCTCTGATCAAATACTCTGTGTATCCATTCAATGACTTCTGTATCGTCCCTGAAGGCTACATTGTCCACACGGTAAATGGTGGTTCTCTTTGCGGCTTCTTCATCAGACATTGGCTTGCCGAGGTCTACTTTCCTGTCGAGTGGAATTGCAACCTGGTCCTTGTCCATGATGATGGTGCCGTTTTCGAGTCTCCTCCTGTCAAGCATGTCGAACATTACGCCGTCTTCCTGAAGACGGACAGAGTGACCGTGCACAGTTGCGCCACGCATACCGGAAAGGGCTGGGCAGCTCATTTCGGTTTCCATCTGAACTTTTGCGCACTGTTCCATGTCTCTTTCACGGGCTTCAACAATCTGACGACCGGAAAGGGTACCTGGGTCTACACCTCTGAAGTTGATTGCTGCGAAGTATGATCTGAAGTATGGGGTAGCCGGAGCGTTGTACATGGAATCAGAAAACTGGACGTATCTGACTCTGTCTCCTGCTGCTGCGCCGGGTGTTGCTGCTACAAGCTCGCGGACCGAGCATGCGGGCTCTCCCATCTCTGCGAGTGGTGGGTGGGTACTTGGGTAGTCGCTCCCTGGTGCACGGTGTCCGAGGATTGCAGTTAAGTCTTCGTCTGAAATCTCCCTGAGCTTCTCAAGTTTCCCGGACATGTGTTTTCTTCGGTTAGCGCCAACTGATGTAGCGCCTGGATAAAACTGTGGTTCGTATGCCATCTCATGCAACTCCTTTATGATTTTCTAACTGGTCTAATGTTGTCTTGACGTATTTTACTATTGAATTTAGTTTATCCCTAGGACAGAAGTCACCACGTGTAACTCCACTTACCATATCCATTACAATTCCCTTGGTACGAATATTTTCATCCTTTGGCATCACTAATCTCGTCTTTATCCCTGCTTCTGCAAAATCCTCAAAATCCACCGGAATCTGGCTGACAACAATTGCCGGGATATCAGCCTGGCTCAGGATCTCCCTGGTTTTTCTAATTACATGGTCCTTAATATTTCCGAGGTGAATAACAGCCAGCTTGTGCATTTCAATCTGTGCGACTTCTACCGGACTCAGTACAAATGACCCTGTCCTCATGCCTGATTCGGGAATCCCTGAACCTGAGTAAAGTACAAGTACACTCACCTGAATGTTTTCCTTCCTCATTCCGTATGTAATCTCGCATACTGGTTTTGTGATATGCCTCTGGCCGGGGCTCATAGCAATAGCTACCACATCGGCACGACCGGCTTCCGAAAGAGTGCCTCTTTGAGCAAGCCCTCCTCCTTTGCCAAGTCCTCCGCCGCATCGGCAGTCAACTACCTGGGTTTCCCGATCGATCATCATATCTATTCACTCATCTTGATCTTTGCCATCGTCTTTCTCTTGCTTCTTCTCTTGTTTCTCGATGAAGACGAGCTGGTCGATTTTTGCTTTAGCATCAACCATACCAAGCAAGCAAGGGTCTGAATTAGGACCAAATTTAGCATAGTCAGTCACAGTAGGCGTTCTCCTGAAAAAGTGTCCTTCCCTGAATTCAAAAGCGAACGGGAGCACTTTATCGCATACTGACCTGACCTCTTCTTTAGTTTCGGCATTTGAGATTTCAAGCCTGATCCTACCTACACTGATCTTAAGTTCAATAACCTGATCTCCGATCTGAATAGGTTTCCTTAGGGGGTGTTCCACCTTTTCCCCGGTCCCCGGGCCTGCAGACACCCTTTCGGGGAGTCTCGAGCCCTGGACCATAACGCGGATTATCCCGTCAATCCGATAGAGCTCAGTAATAAGCTTCTGAGCGGTTTCAGGAGACAGGATTCTACTGGGAAAGATTTCGATTTGGATAAGATCTTCCGTGTTTGAAGCAGAGTCTGACATCTTTAGACCTTTTTTAATTAATTTGTTTAGAGCGCTCCTGCAACTGCCTTAATTGGCTCGCGGAATTCTGATATTCCACCGAACACGTCGCCAATGAGGCCGGATGTTGCTTCGATTGTGAACATCTGGGTACCTGCATCAAGGGCTACTGCTGCGCATACGCAGGGTATTGCGAAGCCTCTTGAGTGCCTGGTAACAACGTGGTTACCATTGAAGACACCGGGTCCACCGCCACCATAGATTGAGTGGCTGAAGAAGGAGAATCCTACTGCGACACCCTGTACTTTACCATAGTCGCATCCTGGGAGACCGGTTTCCTTCTCAAGCATGTCGTTGAAGTACAGAAGTGTTGAGGAGACGTTCTGGGCTGCACGGCCTGCACCACAGTTCACGAGAGTGGCTGCAAGGGTACCTGCTGCTGCATAGGCGTTCCACAGTGGGACGTCATTTGCCTTGTAGAATTTGTATCCGGATGGTGCGGTCTTGTCAACGGAGATTACACCGTCTTCAATTGCCCTGCCGACAATAGACTGGAGAACAGTTCCGATTGTACCGTCTTTGCCGTTTTCCTTTACGGTGTCGTATACGACATTGTTGGCGTTGAGACCCTGGCAAGCAAGACCGAGGAGCTGATGCCTCTCGAACATACCAACTGCGCCGCCCATCTCAAAGATACCGGACTGTTCATAAATTGAGGAGAGAGCTGCTGCGTTCATTGCACCGCGGTTGGTGATTGCTGCAACGTGGTTGGCCATGATGTTTCTGAGGGAGAAGCCAAGACCTTCGTTGTTCTGTGGAATGTTCAGAATACCTGCAACGTTTCCGCCCATGAGGTCCATTGTCTGTGGGTAGCTTCCCCAGATAGCGGACTTTACGATAGGTGCATCGTACATGTCGGTTTTGAACATATCCAGAACGGTCTGGGTGACTGCTGCTGCACCGACGGTGGTTGCGGACATGTAGTCAGCGCCAGCGAGTATCCTGGACTCTGGGACCTGGACGAGCAGGCTCTTTCCACCCTTAAGGATCTTTACATCTGCATCGTCGCCTTCATCGACCTGAACGAGCTTCTTCACATTTTCTGCAATTGCATCAACGTTGCCTACGATATCGTAGTTAAGCCCACGGCCTAAGATCTGACGGCCTTTGCCGCCCATCTTGCCGCTGGCAAGTGCGCCCTGAATACCTGCGAGGTTGACTGCAACGGACCTCTTGGTGTCCAATATGATTTTTTTAATTGCTGCGTTTCTTGTTGGAGCAAGGTTCTTGATATCGACATTGCTCTCGAGCAGTTTTCCTCTGTCGTCGTAGATGTCTACTGTGTCAGACACTTTAATTTCCTCCTTAATTGTAACTATTCAGCCTGGGAAAAACAACATCAATAGCCATCTGTATTAAGATTCAATAAGCAAATTTCTGAGAATTGATTTTATTTGATTGTTGGCTATTGATTGCGTTTTTTCAATTTTCATTGGTTAGTAATCAGACATATCGGTTTCATCAAAATCGGTATCAATCAACTGATTTTGGCATACTGAATAGTTACCCTTAATTTATTAAAATCATTTTGGGACTGGTCACCTACTCGAGTGCAAAAGCACTCACAAATCAAGTACCGCATCGTTTTTAAGTGTCCACTTTCCCAATGAAATCTCATTCGTTTAGAAGGTACTTAAATCTTTTGTGTTCTCCGGTAAATGAATTCATGTATTTTTTTAAAGACAATTTTATAAAGATGTGACCTATTTTTCTTAATTCATATAAAAAAACGGGATCAATGGAAAAAAGAAATTTCAAAGTTACTTAATATTACCGAAAAATCCCTTGAATACACATATAAGTATTTTCATAAGAAAAGATTAATATGACGTGATTTTTTTTTAAATGTTCCCATCTAATCATGAGAATCATACCAAAAAGATTTAGTAATATCCTCGTGATACGAAAGTTTAATATGGAAGTAGTTGTCGACGTAGGTGGAAATCCCGGAGTAGACTGCAAAGGCTTTTGCAAATATTGCTATTTTAAAAAGGTCAAAGATGTCCAGCCCCTGGGCTGCAAGTATTGCCTCCCTATTAAAAAAGGATGTGATTACTGTACTCGCAGTGTAAAAGAATCGTACTCAGGCTTCAAGTCCCTCCAGATAGTACTCGAAGAGACTGCAAGAAAACTTTACTTCACAACCGGAGAAGTAAAAAAATTCACTGTCAGCGGAGGAGGGGACTTAAGCTGTTACCCCGAACTGAAGAATCTTGTTACTTTTCTATCTCAGTTCAACACTCCGATACACCTGGGATATACCAGCGGGAAAGGCTTCAGTAAGCCTGATGATGCTCTTTTCTACATAGATCATGGAGTTACAGAAGTGAGTTTCACTGTCTTTGCAACAGACCCGGCGATGAGAGCCGACTATATGAAAGACCCTGAGCCTGAAGCTTCAATTCAGGTTCTTCGAGACTTCTGTGCCCACTGTGAAGTCTACGGAGCAATAGTTCTCCTCCCGGGAATAAATGATGGAGAGGTTCTTGAAAAGACCCTGAGTGACCTGGAAACTATGGGAGCAAAGGGAGCTATTCTTATGAGATTTGCAAACTTTCAGGAAAACGGTTTGATTCTCAATAATTCTCCTATCATTCCCGGAATAACTCCACATAAGGTTTCCGAATTTACCGAAATTGTGCGCAGTTCCGCAGAAAAACATCCTTCAATCAGGATCACAGGAACACCCCTGGAAGACCCATTAATTGGCTCACCTTTTGCAATCCGCAACGTTCCGGAAGCCCTTTCAAGACTTCCTGAGGTGACCAAAAAGGCAACTATCATCACAGGTCAAGTCGCAGCCTCCAGGCTTATGGAAATATTTGAAGCCCTTGGAGGAACTGTAAACGTAGTTCCACTGAAAAAGGACATTGGCTGCCTTATTACGATTGACGATTTCAAAACCCTGGATCTCTCGGAGGTGACTGAAACTGTATTCATTCCGGGAAGAGCTTTTGTCCATGATATGGAAGTCAAAGAAGCTCTCAGAAGAGACGGGGTGGACAGGCTTGTGCGCAGGGGACCAGAGTGTCTTTCCGTGGACGGGGAAATGTCCATAGGCATGACCAAAGAACAGGTTCTGGAACTGGAAATAGAGAACTTCACAGAACTTATTAGCCAGATTAACTCCCTGGGGCTGCCTGTAAAGTAAAGCCCCACCATACCCAAGAGGCGTTAAACTCGAACTCTGAAAAAAGCTGAACATTAATAAAAAAAAAATACAGATTGAGGTATAGATATTAAAACAGACCCTATATAAATTCAGAATAAATTATATAAGTGTGGAAAAAAATAAATAGGGAACTGTCCAATTAGATAGAAAAAGTTTTGCCAGTAAAAATAAGCCAGAAAATGAAAAGACCTGTTTTCCAGAAGAAAAAAAACTCTGCAGAGGAGTTTGGGAGTATTATTAATAAACATTCTAATAAACATTCCGATTTTTTCCAGCTTTTAGACCGCCCTGTCTCCATCCTGCAGATAGTAAGAAGTTTTTTCATATTATTAAGACTCGCGGTTCTTGCCTCAGCGCGCAGACCCGGACATAAAATCTGAAAGTCCCAGCTGTTTAACCCTGTGATTTTCAAAGAGAGAGCTGATATCATAATCCAGAAGCTCGATCCTCTGTCTGGTATAGCTGGAGACTCCGTACCTCTCTCCAATCTCTTTTGAAATTTCAAGATATTTGCGGACAGATCCCTCGTGCACGGTTAGTATCACATTGCCTCCGCATTTCGGGCAAGCTCCGGTAAGGGGCGGACGCCTGAATTTCTCCCCACATTTGATACAGCGCATCCGCTGTCTGGAAAAAGAACGAAGGTTCCCAATCAGGTCCGGAAGGAAATGGGACTTGAGTACCCTTTCAGCTACATCCGGTGCATCTACTGCCCTTATTCTGTTAGCCAGAGAGAGTTGGGCCTCCATTTTTTCAATCATACTTCCTAGAGTCTTATATGAAGAATTAAGAGGGCCTGCAGCAATGTTTGAGGTATCATGTGTAAACATGAAATGTTCGTACTGCTCAGGTGTCCCAAGCCGACTGCTAATAAGGTCCATAATACTTTCAAGTTCAGTGGGGCTTTTGATCTCCTGCGTAGCCCTGTAAAACTCAAAAGGATAGCGCGCAGAAACATCGATATTATGGGCTTCCTTATCCACTTCCTTTGGGTCAATCCTGGTAGTTAGCACCAGAGGAGCATCCATCTTCCCCCCCCTTTTATCAGGCAGATATGACCTCGAAAAATTGAGAATTCCATCCATAAGGAGCATTATGCAATCTTCATCCCCATCACAATTCCTGCGTTTTGAAGCATGGAAAAAAGGATGAGCATAGCCTACGGAAGCTTTCGTAAACCCTATGAGACGCCCGAGTACTCCTGCGGAAGTATGAGGAGCAAGCCCTATGAGCAGTACCCCCACGAGGTCCTGAATAGTTTCAGCATTGTAATAGGGCTCAATCTTATAGTACTTCACAAGAAGGTCATCCACGTATTTTGCAGTACGCAGCATATACTCAGCCCCGTCATAAGATATCACAAGGTCCTGAACCTTCAGGCAGACAACCTGGTCATCCCTCTCAAGAGGGTTTCCACATATATCCTCCCTGTAACCAAGTTCCAGAAGTTTGGCTGCCGTAATTCCCAGTTCATCAGCCCGGATATGGGTAAGAGGAATATCTGACATGTCGTAGCGTATAGTCCCGTCCTTAAAAACGTAGACATTATGTTTTGAACGCAGGATTCCTTTTTCCAGAGGCTCGGGGGTCATCTGCCCGTTCATGAGCCGCTTTACCCCCTTAATCAGACCCATTTTTTCCCTTTCCCCTAAGTTCTCAAAAGCCTGCTTATAAATGGAACGGAAATCCAGTTTTACGTTTGCAACAGAAGTCGGCTTTCTCCCGCACTTGGGGCAGACCTCAGCACCCCTTACATCAATCTTGCAGCGAGAACAGAAAAGTTTGGGATTCGTGAATTCTCCACATTCACAACGCCAGAAATAAGTTTCTTTCCTGCAGGCAGGGCATTCTCTCAGCCCTAATTCTACTTCAATTTCCCCTATCTTTCCATTCATGCAGGATGTGTAGTCGGAGGCAGAGACAAGATTTCGCGTAATTCCCCCGGAATTGTTTAACGGGAAGAGCACCTGGGCTGCAGGAGACATCTTGCGCAGGTCAGATTTTTCTGGCCTTCCCATCCGTGCCCCTATCCTTGAAGGAGCTCTCGGGTAAACCTTAAACCCACTTAAAACACCCGCAGCTTCCACCATATCATCCAGGTCTGGCATACTGGCTTTTTCTTTGAGGGAAGTATCAAGCCCAAGGCACAAAATAAAAGGAAGAGCCTCTTCGATAAGGATTTCATCATCTTTTACCCTGTGAAGTACAAGGAGCTTTTCAAGCACCGGCTTTATTCCCTCTTCAAGGGAAGCTTTCATGGGCAGTTTAAGGACCCCTGCCCCAGCCACTTCACCTGCCAGAAAACTCCCTTTTTCAGCCACAAAGTTTCTGAGAGCTTCGAACTCGTTCCGGTTTATGTCGTGCCAGAGATAGGTGAACTTCGGATGCAATGGCACATTAAACTCCTCTGCAAGCCTGAGAGCAAGAGCAGCCGACGGGTTTTTCAGCTCGTCCTCGGGAATTTGTTCAGGGCAGGCTGCCTGGTAATCGTACTGCCACCATTCGAAAACATAAGGAGAAGGCATAAGAGGATGATTATTTTCAAGGAAGTCCCCATAATTGATCAGAATTTCCCCAATATCAACAATTACTTCAACCTGTGGCCGGACTTCATATGCCTCCTTTATATTATCTATACGGATAAGATCTCCCGAAAAAAGTCTTACCGTAGGTCCCTCTATGGAGTCCACGGCAGACATGGCTGCAGCTTTTCCAGGCCTTTCAACCTTGAGTTGAGTCCCATTAGCTATAAAATCATCAAGTAAGACCATGCTGGCAGGACTGATCCCCGCCGAAGCAAAGGAAGTATTCCTTGACCGCCCGTACCGCAGCCTGAAACCTCCTGGCCTTGAAGGGTGAGAAAACACAGGCCTCCCGGCAATCAGGTCACGAATATATTTATCCTTTGGCTTGATCTTGTTTTTCTGCTCATCTTCAGCACTCTCCCCACTTTTAGCACCCCCGATAAGGGTCTCCAGCCAGTCCCATCCATCCATCTTCAACTTGTTAACGTGCTTTTTGACCTTCGGGGCCTTGAGGGCGAGACCTTCGGCAAGCACAAGGCACATTCCTCCCCGGACACGGTTTGTCCCTATCCTCTCAAGATTCCTGTGCCCTTCAACCTCGGCTTCTTCAGTCGGGTCCCCATCAATGCAAACCGGGCAGTTCCTGACTATCAAACGGATTTCATCTTCTGAAGGCATGTACTGAAGGCTTGCGACCCTCTTGTAAAGCAGGATTTCTTCCACATAGCGCTCTATTTCCTCATCTCTTGGCTTGTAGCGGTCAATCCCTATCCCGCGCCTCACATAGTCGCCAACCAGCACGGAAAGCGCCTGCGCAGTCCCCCCCGCACTCCTGATAGGCCCGGAATAAAATATCCGGATATACTGAGAACCATCATCATTTTTCCCGAGATCTACCTTATCGATTCCTTCGATAGGAGCTGCAACTACCCCTTCAGTCAGGACCGCCATGGAAACCCGGATAGCAGCTTCCACGGCATCTTTCTTTGCTGGAAAGCTTCCTACAATCCCTTCGGCGACCTGGCGCCCGACTTCAAGGGCAGCTTCTTCCCTGGACATATTGACCTCAAGTTCCCGGATCTTTGCAGCAACTCCTTTGACCCCGATAAGGTTTTCTACCCTATCTGCAAGGTCTTTGGCAAGGGGAATTTCCACAGTGGGCTTCGGATCTCCACCCCGGGAACGGGCCCTGTTTGCAACCTCAATTGCCTCTTTTAGCCTTGCCTCGAGCCCATTGAAGTATTCATGCATTTCTTCACTTGCAATCGTTTCACCCATCTTGAAAAGCCTCTTTTAGGAAATGAAAGAAAAAGATTATTTTTGCTTACGCAGGGATCCCGCAGCGAAGAGACCTGACATCGAAGTCACAAAGAAGACAAAAACTCCTGACCAGAGAAGATAGTACCCGATATCAATACCAAGAATAGTTATATTAAGAGTCTTAAAAAGCAGACCTACAGCCAGGATCGCAAGACTTACTCCTGTTGTCTTGTTGTTCTGTTTCCGAACTTTTTTATAAGCCCGCATCTTTTCCATCTGTTCTTTTTTTTCTGCTTTCAAGAGGATCTCTCCAGATATCTAAAAAATCAATAACTATCAAATCTGACTGTCAAACTCTACTCTGTCAAACTCTACTTATACTATTACAATTTAACCGATACTATTGCAATTTAACCGGTACAACAGACTTAAACAGCATATCTTACGGAGGCAGCTTCTCTTAACCGGTTAAGAAGTGCAACTCCAAGTCCTGAAGGGGTAAAAGAGCCGTCAGCCAAAATCACATCCAGACTTTTCGTGTCCAGAACCCTGAGCCCTTCAAATAGTCTTCTGGCAGCTTCCTCAGGCTCTTCGCGGGACCCCAATAAAAAGCATTCATATGCACTCAATCTTTCAGAAGCAAAAAAGCCTGCGGTCTCATCACTGATCAGAAGCCCGACTTTCTTACATTCGCACCGGTAATTTTCGAGCAGGGCGTCAATCTTTTCAGAAACCTTTTTTCTGTCCCCTTCCACAAGCATGACCTGCGTATCAGGGGCATAATGACTGTATTTCTGACCTGCCCGCTTTTCAGGCATAGCCTCTCCCGTCCCGGCTTCAGTCCCTCCAGACGCGGGCCTGACTTTACCAATAAATCTTTCAAGCTCGTCAATTCCCACGGCTCCGGGCCGCAGCACTACAGGAGGTTCAACCGTCATATCGACAACAGTTGACTCAAGCCCTATAGCTGCTCCCCCTCCATCAATAACCGCATCAATCCTGCCTGTAAGGTCAGCCAGGACATGGGCTGCCAGACTGGGACTGGGCTTTCCTGAAAGGTTCGCACTCGGAGCAGCCAGAGGAGTGCCTACCTTCTTTATAAGCTCCAGAGGAATCCTGTGATCAGGCATGCGGAGCCCTATCGACGGCAGGTTTCCCGAGGTAATTTCCGGGACAATATCGTTTTTCTCAAGCACAATCGTAAGGGGACCAGGCCAAAAAGCATCCATAAGCCTGAAAGCTTTTTCAGGAATATTTTTTGCAACCTTTCCGAGATCTTCCCTGGAATGGACAAGCAAGCTGAGAGGATTGCCAGGTGAGCGTTCCTTTGCTTCAAAGATTTTCCGGACAGCATCCGGGTTCAGCCCGTCAGCTCCAAGCCCATAAACAGTTTCCGTAGGGAAGGCTACTGTCCCACCCCTTCTGATAATCGCCGCAGCCTCGTCAAGAACGACATCAAAGTTCTCTTCAGAGACCCGAAAAAACCGGGTCTTTATTTTATTTCCGTTTTCTGCCTGCACCGAAGGTAAACTCCTTACTGATAAGTATCCTGCTATTTTTTCTGTTTTTAACAGCTTGTAAATTGCTTTTAGAAACTGGTTCTCAGAAACTGGTTCTCAGAAACTGGTTCTCAGAAACTGGTTCTCAGAAACTGGTTCTTAGAAACTGGTTCTTATTATACATCCTAGTCGTTACATAACTTATTTTTTAAGCCACTTCTCGATAGCAACTTCAAGTTCTTTGTGGTCCTTTGCATAGTCCTGCATGCTTACTCCTTCAAGGCTTGCATCAAGGGCTTGCCTGCAGGCAGTAGCTCCGGCTACCGTACCCATCGGATGCGCATGGATTCCACCCCCGAACTGCATAATAACATCTTTTCCGAAGATAGAGTAAAGGTCAGGAATCATTGTAGGGGCAAGCCCTCCAGACGCTACCGGAAACATTGGCTTTAATCCTCCCCAGTCCTGGGTAAGGACATGCTGGCTCTCATCCGCAGGCACTTTATCAAGCACGCACTCATCCCTTAGAGACAGGACTTCATGCTTTTCTCCATGCATTTTCCCGACAACCGTACCTATGTGGAGCTGGTCAAGCCCTATCAACCTGCAGAGCTTGGCAACAAGAACCATGCTTATCCCATGGCGAGGGTTCCGGGTATAAGCCGAGTGCATGCAGCGGTGGGCATGAAGGGCAAGACCCGCATCTTCGGCCTCTTCCCTCAGAGTCTGAAGAGCAGTCCAGCCTACCGGCACGATATCGATCATTGCATAGCTGGCACCCAGGTTTTTGAGGACATTTAAGCGCCGGGTCATTTCCTTACAGGTCGGGGCTGTGATGTTGCAGAGGTACATCTTCTTCTCCCCGGTCTCAACTTCAGCTTTTTCTGCGAATTTCAGGGTGAGTTCAGCCCTTCTGTCAAAGCCATTGAACTTCTGGTCGGTAAGGTTCTCATCATCTTTAACAAGGTCGCAACCTCCGGCAAAAGAATTGTAAGCAACTTCCGCATGTTTCTCAGAGGTTAAGCCTACCTTTGGCTTAACGATAGTCCCAATAAGAGGCCGGTCCTGCACCCCCACAAGTTTCCTGATCCCCGGCAGCCCGAAGTTCGGACCTTTGAACTCGCGGAGCATTGGCCTGGGGAAGGCTATGTCCTGCAGTCTGAGGTTGTCAACGATTTTCATACTGAAAATGTTTCCTGCAACAGCACTCAGCACCTGGGGGACCGAACCCAGCTCAAAAAGGTCTTCCGAGTAAGCCACCCTTACGGTCTGTGATTCTTCGTCCAGGTAAAAAATGTGAGGTTTTAATTTTACTGCAAGTTCGGGACTCAATGTGGAAATCTCAGTCCAGGAGTCTATAGAGCTTTCCCCTGCCATGTGGGTGGCAACTTCCTCAAAATTCACTCCTGCCGACGGTTCGATATGGAATTCACAGATCAGATCTGTGTCTTTTGGGCTATAATCCCTGTCTATGTAGTCCCTGCGCATTTTCGTCACTCCTTTGAAATAAGCAATTTTGCAGAATAAAATTCAGTTATATAGAATAATAGTTCTGATAGAAGGAGGTAACTAAACATAAATAAAAATTTGTTTATCAGAACCGAAAAACCTGATCTAACGGGAAAAGGGGCTGGAGGAGAAGAAAAAAAGAGTACTCCTGTAATCTCCAGAAAAAGGGAAAAGAAACTAAAAGGATATTATGAGAACTGAAGATCTATTCGGAAATTTATTATAATCCCTGATAAGGTCAGCTCTCTAATTGGAAAATACTTTTAAGGTTCTTTACTTTTAAGATTCGTTACTGCTCCAGCCTCAAAGGGTTTCCTATACCAAGCCCTGTCAAACGAGTCTCTTTCTGGGCTCCGAAGCCAGGATTGAAGTCCTTTCTTTCAAAGTCAAAACGGACCTGATCTTTCTGAAGCCCATACCCGTCCATATGGTCAAAAATCAGTTTTTCCATAAGCTCCGTTCCATAGTCCACAGCCTCGAGATAATTATCTGCAACCCTCCTTTCTACTTCAGAGAACACATGATACTGCTCGGTTCCGAGACCTACCGGCCGGATTAGAATTTCACTTCTCTTGATGACGTTGCCAGCCAGGGCTCCTGCGGCATTGCCCACTTCATGGAATTCGGGAACCCTGATATCCGCATCGATAAATTCTCTGAGTTCGGGTACATAGGCTTTGACAGGTGCCCCGATCATTACAACCGGAATATTGATTTTGAACTTTGTGAAGCGAGTGTTTTCCAGCAGTTTTTCAAGGTCTTCCCGCTTGAAGTCTTTTGCAAAGAACGCCAGCAGGTCAAGAGCAATATTTTTTGCAAAATTTCGTTTTATTTCTCGGGAAAAACTTTCAGGATCCAGTCCGAGATAGTTGCCAAGAATTTTTGCTCCCAGCCAGGAGGCAGTACTGTTCCACGTTTCATACTCTCCAAGCGCATGAAGAGCATCCGTAGGTGTGAAACCTATATGGTAAATGCAGCGCTTCTGGACCAGAGAACGCAGAGCCTTTACAAACTGCAGGGGATGTTTTCCAACTGCTTCAGAAATATCGGATACTGAAACCGGTTCATATCCTATAAAATCAAAGATCTGACGTTCATAGTTTTCCAGTTCAAACTCGATGGAGTAATTAAGAGCATGTATGTCATCATCTACCCCCGCATTCCCACTCCTGACAAAGAAGCTTGCTGGCTGGAAGATATCATCCATTATCCTGTCCGAAATTTTTTCAGCTTTCCTCAACTTGTCTTCAAGGAAAGAATAGTTTGAAGCTGCAAGACAGAGAGGAATAACCCTGTTCGGGCCAATATAGATTTTTCTCTGTACCCAGACGTGGCTGTCTCCTCCCATAGCCGAAGTTCTGATCCTGACCGCCTTGACCATAGTTTTCCAGTTTCCCACTACAGCCCCATATTCACTGATCTCGGGAACTCCACCTTCCATCAGAGCAATATCGGTGCTCGTGCCTCCCACATCCACAGCCACGCAGGTTTTCAAGCCGCTTATATGGGCAGCCCCTACAAGGCTTGCGGCAGGGCCTGAAAAAATAGATTCGACGGGTTTTTCAAGAGCCTCTTCTATGCGTGCAAGGGAACCGTCGCATTTCATTACCATCATAGGAGCTTTGATATTTCGTGCTTCCATAACCGATAGAACGGCACGAATGAACTGGGAGGTTATCGGGATCAAACGAGCGTTCAGAACTGCAGTAACTGCCCTTTCGTAAGCTCCCAGGCCCAGGGAAAGTTCGTGACCGCAGACGACAGGCTTATCGGTCAACCTTTCTATTGATTTTTTTACTGAAAGCTCATGTTCCGGGTTCCGTACGGAAAAATAAGAAGATACGGCATATGAAAAGAGCCTGCCTCTGGTGCTGTTAACGAATTGTTCTGCAGAATTAAGTTCAAGGCAACTAACTTCGTTTCCTTTTGAATCGTGGCCACCATCTATGGAAATTATCTCACTAGCCGGGATATTTCCATTGACTTTATAGCCTGCCAGGATCAGGCCTGCAGGATGGCCTTTGCCTTCCAGTGTGGAGTTTGTAGAAAGAGTTGTGGATACCGAAACAAGTTTTATATCCTCCAGATACTCCTGTTTTAAGCCCGCAACTACTTTTTCTATCCCTTCAACCAGATTGGAATGCGTAGTTAGTGCTTTATTAGAATCAAGAATTCTGCCGTCTGCAAGGTTCATTAAAACGGCGTCAGTGTATGTCCCACCAGTATCGATTCCTAAACCGAGCTTCATAGTTTATAAGTTATTTCCAAAAATATAACATAGCCGACCAGAATTTTGCAGGAGTATAAGGTTCTGCAGGAGGGTAAAATATTGAGGGGGATGAAATAATAGAGGAAAATGAAATAATAGAGGAAACGAAATATTGAAAGAAAAGAATAATAAGGACAATAGGAAAAAAGCAGTAAAAAAGAAGATGAGTAATATAGAGGAAACAGCAAAAAATGTAATATAGAGGAAACGGCAAAAGAATCTGAAGTTATCAGGACTCTTTCTTCGTAACCTCATTATTATATTATACTACCTCTTCGCTTTACCTATTAATTATACTACCAAAACTCTGATTATATTATACTGTCTACAACCCGCTCTTTTTCTCCTTTATATTATACTACCTCTTCGCTTTACCCATTAATTATACTACCAAAACTCTGATTATATTATACTGTCTACAACCCGCTCTTTTTCTCCTCCGGCGAAAACTCTGTGAACTTGCAGGTGCCAGCGAGTACATCCAGGTTCAGGCACTTCAAGCTCAATATAGTTATAACACTGCGAAGCTTTTCCCCGGATCTTGGACGAGCAAACTGTTCCTGCACTGACGACAAGCATGTCGTTTAATCTCCAGACCCAGGGGATATGCCAGTGCCCGCAAAGCACAAGGTTCACACCTGAACGGTCCAGAAGCTCAAGCACGTCCCCTGCATCCACAAGCACATTATTACCCCTGCCTGTCCTGGGAATCGGAATCAAATGATGGTGAAGGGCAAAAACCTTAAAACCGTTTGTTGAGAAAGACTCCTCTATCCAGCCGTAGTTTTCCCTTCCAATGTGCCCTTCTTCAAGTTCCGGCTGGGAAGAATCAAGCCCTACAACCGTGACTTCCCCAAAACATCCGGAAGAAGACCTCGCCTGGAAAATATCTTCAAAGAAAAGGTAACCTGCATTTCTTGAGTCATGATTTCCGGGAACAACCACCCTATTTTTGCATTCAATCCTGTCAATGAAGTTTTTTGCCCCATTATACTCGGCAGCAAGCCCGTTTTCCGTAAGGTCGCCTGTAATTACAACAATGTCCGGATTATCCTGATTTATTTTTTCAAGCATTGCATCTGCAATCTCCGGCATATAGTATGCCTCTGAGAAATGAATGTCTGAAAGATGTACCATTCTTATAATATCTATTCCTCTCTGTTCTGCTTGTTCACATTTCTGGCTTTTTCAGGGTTAGAATTCGCGGAGGAGAACATATACCTATTCGATTTAGTCTATATAAAAAAGAAAAAATACCATTTAAATGAGTTGTCTATATATTACACATACCAGATAATCTTTATTGATAATATCTGGCTGAAAAAAAGCTCGAAACTGCTTTAATCCCTTTAAAAAACCAGTTTAAATCCCGGTAATATTTCACCCATGATTTTAATTCAGGGATCTTCAATGGCGAATCATTTGTTAAAAGTTGGCTCTGATTCGTTTTTCGATCCGATTTGACTCTTTTAAGACCGTTCCTGTTCTTTTTTAGAACATTTCTGGACTCAGAATTTTTCCGTATTTCAAATTTGGTCTTTATCCTGTAGAATCATGTTCAGAACTCTTTTCAGACCCATTATAACTCGCTTTCAAGTTGGTTCCTAAAAAAGGGCCTATCTGACAAAGGAACCCTTAATTTCTCCGGGATTTACTGGCATATATAAATGGGATCTGAAAATAGATAACATAATTGATTCCCTTTTTAGAAGGCTAAAAAATTTTATTGTTTGCAAAAAAAACATTAGACTTTCAATTTCAAAATAAGCTATTTTTTACATCAGGAGTGGTTTTTATCCTGCTGAAATAAACTCATTCCCTCAAATTTGAAGCCACCTGACTTTTTACAGCTATAATCCGGGAAAAAAAGAATCTGAATATCTGGAAAAAAGAAAAAGAATCTGAATATCTGAAAAAAAAGAATCTGAAAACAGAAATTCGATAGAATCAAAAAAACCGAATTAGAACCGGATAAAAAAGAAACAGATGCCTAATCGAATATCTATAAATATCTATAAATCGGAAAAAACAAAAACCCGATAAAAAACAAAAGGATGAATGTGTTTAAAAAACACATTCATTTTATTTTTATTTTTGTCTCTTTTGTCCGTTTTTTGGTACGCTTTTTGGTACGCTTTTTGGTACGCTTTTTGGTACACTTTTTGGCCCGTGTTCAGGTCCGTATTCGTCCAGGCAGGTGCCTTCACAGAGTTTTACTCCTGAGTGGTAGGCTGCCTTGCCGATCATATGGCCTGAAATAGGAGCTGTAAGCAGGATAAAAAGCCCTACAGTCAGCGCCTTTACTCCCATTGGTGTATAGCCCTCCTGGATGATGATGCTCACAAGGACTCCGAGAGCACCAAGGGTTGCAACCTTGGTTGTTGCGTGCAGCCTGTTGTATACATCAGGTAAACGCAGCAGGCCGAGCATTCCAAGACATAGGAATATGAGCCCTACAACAAGAAAGATTATACTGATTATATCCAGTATATTCGCGAGTACAGCCATTACAGCACCTCCCCTGTATCAAGATACTTTGCTACTATTACCGTCCCCACAAAGGAGATGATTGAAAGCAGCATGGCAACATCCATTAGGAAGATCGAACGTCCCTGGAAAGCATAGAGAGCAAATATCATTGCAAGAACGTTACCCACGGCATCTGAAGCTGCGATTCTGTCAGGAAGAGTCGGACCGTACAGAACTCTGTACGTACTTGGCACCAGAGCAACTACCATAACGACCAGTGCCAGGAAATTTGCCTGTTCCAGTGTAATCATCATTCGAATGCCTCCAGTACATAGTGTTCAAGATCATCCCGGATGGAATCACGAATGCCCTGGGGATCTGTTGCATCGATAGAATGCACATAGAGGATTGATTTATCTTCCGAAATGTCCACTGTAAGGGTTCCGGGGGTAAGGGTAATGGTATTGGCAATACCCGTAATTCCGATATTGGTTTTGGTCCGGATAGGAACCGCGATAATTCCCGGTTTGATGTCTATCGTGGGTTTGATGACGATCTTTGCAACTGCTATGTTGGCCTTTATGATCTCCTTGATCAAAACGTAAAAATACATGATTTTCTTCGGAATCTTTGAAATCCAGTTTCCTGTGGGGTATACCACCTCATCCAGCCTGTACAGCTCGCTGAAGGGAGCTACTACTACGATTCCAAAAAGGAAACCAAGCAGAATGCTGCCAAGGGTTATTTGTCCGCTGACAAGGCACCAAACAACTGGAAGTGCCATATAGGTAAGTGTACGACGCTTCATCTGATCACCCTCACCATTACTGCATCAATATAAGGCTGCGGATCAATAATCTGGTTTGCAATGATCTGTGATAACTCTACGACAGGTTCAGGGTACAGTCCAAGGATCAGCACAATAGCTGCCAGGAACAGGACTGGAAGCACTATAAGAGGAGACAGTTTGTGGTGAGAATATTCCCCATACTGCGGATCTCGTTCTCCCCAGAATATAAGCATCCAGCCTCTGAACATGTAGAAGAGAGTAAAGACTGCAAAAATCAGAGCTATCCCTATGGGCATGTAGAACTGAGATCTAAGACCTGCATCAAAGAGCAGGAACTTGGAGATGAATCCTCCCATCGGGGGCACTCCACCAATGGACATGGCTCCCACAAGGAAAGCAACACCCATCATAGGAGCTTTGCTGACCATGCCTCCCATCTGCCGCATATCCCTTGTCTCGGCAGTGTGGATGATTCCACCCGAGGTAAGGAACAACATGCTCTTTGCAAGTGCGTGGTTTATCAGGTAGACCACGGACGCGCCAAGAATTAGAGCTGCAGCCTCAGCTTCGCCGGCTGCATTTGCCATTGCTGCCATTCCAAAGCCCAGGAAGACGTATCCTATCTGGGATACACTGGAATAAGCCAGCATACGCTTAACATCCGTCTGCCCTATTGCCGAAGTTGCTCCCAAGCCCAGGGTGACCAGAGCCATGAAGAGAATGACTGGTCCGTACACTGACTGGAAGGGAGCAAACACCATAAAGAGGACTCTGAGTATACCGTAAGCTCCGATCTTTATGATAACACCACTGAGCATTGCACTGATAGGGGACGGAGCTGTGGGGTGCACATCCGGAAGCCAGTAGTGTAGAGGGAACATTGCTGCCTTACCACCAAATACAATGATAAAGAGCAAGCCCACTGCATACAGGTGCCATGGGACAGCTCCTGCCTCAGCAAGCACCCTGATCTTAAGGGTAATGTCTGCCATGTTCAGGGAACCGATAGATGCATACAATGACGCAACTGCTATCAGCATCACATTACCCCCGAGAATGTTCAGGACCAGGTACTTCATTGTGGCTTCCATCTTGTCCGAAATCTTCGTAACCTTTGAGTTTTCGTTTGCAACTATCAAAGCTGCCGAGGAAAGCAGCATTACTTCGAAGAAGACGAACATATTGAAGATATCACCCGTCAGGAAGATTCCATTGATACCTGCAAGCATCAGGTTGTAAAGGGAGTGGTAAGTCTGATTAAGGGATTGTTCTTCTATGTAATCATAGGAGTAAATCAAGCCCAAGAAGCCAATAAGGCAGTTCAGAAGAACCATCCCTGCACCCAGCAGATCGGCTACAAGTACAATCCCGTACTTTCCGAATTCTCCTACATCATATGCAATAATTCCATTGTTCCAGACGGTTGTGATCAGGAGCGCACTTAAGCACAATAAAACAAAGCCAGATACGATGTCGAGTACCTTTTGCAGCCCGGGATTACTTTTGGTCAGGATTGTGACCGGAGCCATTAACAGAGGGATAGCAACCAGGAGCATCGGCAGATTATCCATTAAAAAGCTCATTCTCGAAGCCTCCTGAGTTCCTGGACATCAACAGTACCATATTCTTCATTGACGCGGTAGCAAAGAGTCAATACGAATGCAGTGGTTGCAAGCCCGATCACAATTGCCGTGAGTACAAGGGCCTGCACAAGAGGGTCCACGAATTCTGTATACGGATTAGTTGTTATCGGCCCAAGAATTCCAGCTGTCAGGTTATCGTTATAGATAAGCCCCTGGCCAAGACCTTCTAAAGCCTGCTCATGCTCCAGAATAGGTACAAGGGTACCGTCGGTGAAAACTCCGCTTCCAACGATATACAGGTTAATGGCATGGGAAATTACACCGAAACCGATAATAACTTTCATCATGTCCCTGCGGAGGACCAGGAAAGTTCCTATCCCGAAGAGCAGAGCGATTGTAAGCTCAAGGAAAAAATTATTCATGTTCTCCCTCCGGACCTTTATCGGCTCCTAATTTAGTTACAATAAACAGCAGACCTCCGACCACTACGAAGTACACACCAAGGTCAAAGAACATCGATGAGACCATTTCAAGCTCAAAAAGGTGTATGCCTCCTACTTCTACGGGAATGAAATCAAAGGCACTTCGGAAGAATTTGTGGCCTGCAAATAATGGAGACCAAGCAGTTATGCTTGCAAACAGGAGCCCGTATCCAAACCACATATGCCAGTCCGGATTCCAGATTTTCTTGATTGCATCATGCCCGTATGCGACGTAGATTAGTCCGATACCAGCTGCACAAAGCACACCACCAATGAAACCTCCACCCGGCCTGTTACCTCCTATAAGCAAAAGATCGATTGAATACAGCATATCGATCATCAAACAGACCTTTGCGATTGTTTTGGTAATTACTGAGGTATCGGCCATTATTCCTTACCTCCCTTCACCTTTTTTGCTCTGCTCAGGATAAGGCTATACACTCCAAGGGCTGCCAGGGAAAGGACTGAGATTTCTCCGATGGTATCATACCCTCTGAAGTCCACGACTATCACGTTAACTACGTTAAGTCCGCCGGTCATTTCCAGAGCCTTCTCTATGAAGTAGTAGTTGAAGGTCTCAAACGGAGCCAGTACCCCTATATTTGCATTTAACATTACGGCAAGAACTCCAAATGAAACAACACCTGAGAGTAGCAGGTTCACCAGAACCTTACCTGCCGGCATAGGCTCCTTGAACTTCTGTGGAACCTTCATGACCACCAGGATGAAAATAATGGTGGACAGGGTTTCTACGCAGACCTGGGTCATTGCAAGGTCAGGAGCTTTGAGGTATACGTAAAGCAGGGCTACCAAGAAACCAAGTTCGGAGAGGGATATGACCGCAGGCAGATATTTTGGAAGAACTGCAGCACCAAGCGCTGCCAGAATCATCAGAGCGTACAGCACGATTTCATAAGGCTGTGCAGCATAGTTTATCCCTGCAGGCAGAATGTTGCCAATTCCTATACCCATGCCTATACCAAACTTATAGACCGGCCAGAAGATCAGGAAACCCATAAAGAGTAATGTCATCTTGATATACACTCCAATGGGTCCTGGCTGGGTAATCGCTGCGAACTTGTGGGTTATGTCTCTTGCGTTGTTTACGGTTGCATCGTACCAGTAGTTCGTGCTGATCCAGGGAAGCTTGTCGTTGAAACTGTTCTGCCAGGCAGCAAGTGAGTCATAGAACTTGTAAAGCACAATACCGATGGCAAAGGTTGCTATCGTCATCAAAAGAGGCGTGGTTACTCCATGCCACAGCGCTACATGCAGGTGATCTGCGTTGGGAACAAGGCCGCTGTAGGCAGGCTGTATCAGAGTTTCGATTGGGAACTTGGGGTAGAGCCCGAAGAAGATGATCAGACCTACAAGGAAAACTGCCGGAGCCAGCATAACCCAGGGAGCTTCGTGCACGTGGTGAGGAACATCATGGTCGTGGGTCCTCTCTCCGAGGAAGATCCCGTCTATCAGTCTGATAGAATACATAAGGGTGAATACACCACCTGCCACTGCAACAGCCGGGAAGACAATAGCCCACGGTCCTCCATAAGTTTCTGAAACCAGCTCACCTATCTCAAGGGATGTTTCATAGAACATTTCCTTGCTAAGGAACCCGTTGAGTGGAGGAACACCAGCCATTGAAGCTGCTGCGATCACCGCAACTATGAACGTTTTTGGCATTTCCTTACGCAACCCACCCAATTTTCGGATATCTCGGGTTGTCGTCTCGTGAGCCACGATACCTGCCACAAGGAAGAGGGTAGCTTTGAAGGTAGAGTGGTTCAACATGTGGAAGGTTGCTGCCGCAAAGCCCAGTCCCGGGTGTTCAGCCGTACTATAACCATACATGGTCATCAGGTAGGCCAGCTGGCTGATTGTCGAGTACGCCAGGATGGCTTTGATATCCGTCTGCCGGAAAGCCATGAAGCCCGCCATAACCATGGTGATCATCCCTGTCCCGGCAACCAGGACAAGCCATTCGGGGGTTCCCGAAAGGATAGGGTGCAGCCTTGCAACCAGATAGACACCAGCCTTGACCATTGTAGCCGAGTGGAGGAACGCGCTCACAGGAGTCGGAGCTTCCATAGCATTGGGCAGCCAAATATAGAACGGCCCCTGTGCTGATTTGGAAGCAGCCCCTATGAAGATCAGGATCAGAGTTGCAACGTATAAGTTGCTTCCGTGGAGAACTCCAAGGAGTTCAGAACTCTGAGCCAGTTCAGAGATCGCATAAGTGCCTGTAATGACCCTGAGCATCAGGAAGCCTGCGAACATGAAAAGTCCGCCACCGGCAGTTACCAGAAAGGCTTTGGTTGCGCCATATACGGATTCTGGTCTTTCTCTCCAGTATCCGATAAGCATAAAAGATGTTATACTAGTCAGTTCCCAGAAAATAAACATCTGGATCGTATTGTCTGTATAGGCAATACCCAGCATTGCACCCATAAAGAGTAAGAGCCACTGGTAATACCTTGGCAGGTCTTCCTTTGTGGACATATAACCATTTGAATAAGACATGATGATAACACCAATGCCTGAAACGATTAATGCCAGGAGAACAGCCATGCCGTCTCCGTAAAAGTCTAAGGATAGACCCGCTGCCGGTAACCAGGTAAACGAACCCTTTACAGGAGTACCTGCCATAGCGTACGGGATTACCTGAGTATTCAGCGCAAAACACGTAAATGCTATAAGTGCCGAAATCCAGCCAATCCTCTGTTTAAATACTTTATATAACGCAGGTAAAGTCCATGCAAGTATAAATGGTAAAAAGACAGCTATTACTATTGCATTAAATGGATCCATGAATCATCAACCCAACCTCTTTAGTTTTTTGGTTCTTGATAAATGATAATGAATACTAGTCAGGTTCAAAAGTTTCAATCCAGAATTCAATCCACATAGGAAATAAAGATATAATGTAATCTTATATTTCCCTCGCGTATACTCTTTTTTCATATAGTAAAAATGTTTCGGTTTTTACTGGACGCATCTTCAGCATCAAGCAAACTATTTTGCGTCCAAAATTGCACACGAAATCTTCCTGGATTATTTCCTGATTACAGCAAATACCTCCCTTTCAAAACTGCAGATTTTTACGTAATTAAAATTACATCCCACTTTTTTCGTTGAAATTTTAGATTTTCTCAGTTCTTAACGCTACCGATTTTATCATTATGGGGGTTTAATGGAACGTTATGCGGTACTCCAAATCAGAACTAAATAAATGTAGAGGTTTAAAACCGATAGCATTAGGTTTACTAATTTCCATGTGGATTCTCAAATATTTGAATATTTCCAAAAAACACCATCAAGAAAAACAGCGATTTCGAGAAAAAAAATATGAAAATAAAGGTCAGAGAAAATTTTTTTCCTTTTTGAGTAGCAATATAATCAGGATAATTGACAAAATTAATTGATAAGTTATCCCCTCAATCAATAGAAATTATTTAGACAATTAAAACTGTGTATCAGGAAATTTAATTTGAAAAAGCAATAGAGAATGATTCAGTAGCAGGTTTATTGAAAATAATTCTATATTTAAATATATATGATTACATATCAAAAAATAGAAACTTGCGTATAAAATGAATCAAATAGATAAAAAAGAGAAATATGCTCATTGAAAGTAAAAAAAATAAAAATAGAAAGAAACTAGAAAGAAAGGTCTTGGTCAAAAAAAAGAAATAGCTGACAAAAAAAGATCACAAAAAGGAAAAGAGTATATCTAACATAATTCTTCGAAACCTTCTGGTTCTGAAACTGTCAGAAATGGTCTGGAAATATTTTAGGGTCTGGAAATATTTTAGGGTCTGGAAATATTTTAGGGAATTAGGCTTTCGATAAAATAGTGAAAATTAAAAAAGCCTGCTGATAAAAAGAGGTTCAGAATTATTTTCTCTATAATAAGAGAAAAACAATAATTCTTCTATATGCTAATCCTATACTCAGCATATTTATCAGGGTTCAGGCTTTTGTTTCCTGTCCTTCACCCTGAAACAGTCCTCTGTCTTTTCTAATTAATTGATCTCTATTGCTACAAGACTTTCTTCTGCGCAGCGCCTGAAGGTAACCTCAAGCACTCCATTTTTGTAACTTGCTTTTGCACTCTTCGGATCCACGAGAACTGGGAGTTCCACATTTTCCGAATATTCAGAAAGCCCAAGGACTTTAATTTCAAGGTGTTGAGCGGTAGCATGCAGCAGGAGATCTTTCTTTTCAACCTCCGGGAATTCTGCAAGTACATACACCATGTCCTCATTTTCAAATATGTCAATTAAAGGTTCTTTTGTTTCTGAGGCAAAGAAGTTCTCTTCGTTTTGAGAGTATTCCGGAACATTTCCGAATTCCCGGAGTTCAGGATCTTCCCCCGGGCGATGAATGATAGAAAATCCGTAAACAAAGGGAACGGACTCTCCCATTTCTTCCAGGAGGGCTTCGATCATCTCTTCCAGGTTATCAAAAAGTTCAGACCCAAAATCTTCAAAGAAATCCTTTCTTTTTCTTGTGCCCACCATTATTACCTCTGATTTACCTCTCGCTCCCGAAAAATTACTCTATATCAATTGAAGTTCGAGAACTGGACTCCAGCCTGTTAAAGGTAACTTCCAGCACACCATTTTTATATGTGGCTTTAGCACTCTGGGGGTCTACCTTTACGGGCAGTTCGACACGTTCGGAATATTTTGGATTCCCATCTAATGTTTCGATGTCAAGTATTAAATCAGTTGCGTTCAGTTGAATGTTTTCTTTCTCGATTCCTGGAATCTCGGCAATCACATGGACTGTTGCCCCGGTTTCCAGTACATCAATAAAGGGTTTCCTTATGTCAAGATAACGTTTTTCTCCGGTTTCCGCCTGCTCAAACATTGGGATGTTGCCGAATTCCCTGATTTCAGGTTCTTCCCCTTGCCGCTGGGTAACGGAAAAACCATAAACAAAAGGATGCTGCCCGAAGTTATCCATGCTCATGCCCATGGCCCTGCTAAGGCGCTCGAACATTTCGTCCATATCCTTCAGGGGGTCAATTCCAAATATTTCATCGAAAAAACTTCTTTTTTTCCTGTCTCTGTCCATCTCATCACATCATTATTAAGTTATGCGTCTTGAGTTTCTTAAGTGAGTACCACTCAAATCAGTAGGTCATTATTGAAATGGTTACTTTTTTCACAAAAATTAAAACGGCCGGTATTTACCGGCATGCCAGGCAGAACCTCATTCAGAAGGCAGAAAACTCGGAACTCCTATTTCCTCACTTTTCTTTTCCTGTTCTTTTACTTCTGAAGATTCTTCCTCAAAATCAGTTGCATACCTGGCAAAGAGTTCGGCACTCTTTTCATAAGCACTCAGAGTTTCTCTGGATGTTGTAGGCTTTACACGGCGGATTGCTTTTTCGAAGTGTTTTTTGGAAATCCGGACCTCTCCAACCTTTTCCTGGATGTACTTTCGGTCGATACCCGGGGTAACTATTTCCCTGAGCGCGAGCATTGCCGCTTCCCTGCATATACCCTCGATATCCGCACCCACATATCCTTCAGTCATCTCAGCAAGTTCGGAAAGATTTACGTCTTCTGCAAGAGGTTTTTCTTTTGTATGGATCTCAAAGATCTTCTCCCTGCCTTCTTTATCAGGCGGTTTGATGTAAATAAGCCTGTCAAAACGGCCAGGCCTCAGAAGGGCAGGGTCTACCATATCCGGCCGGTTTGTAGCAGCAACTATTATCACATCCTTGAGTTCCTCTACCCCGTCAAGTTCTGTAAGGATCTGGCTTACCACTCTTTCGGAGACATGGGTATCGGAAACAGAGCTTCTTTGAGGAGCAATTGAATCAATCTCATCAAAGAAAATTACAGTCGGAGCAGACTGCTTTGCTTTTCGGAATGTTTCCCTGACTGCACGCTCGGATTCACCCACATATTTACTGAGCAGTTCGGGGCCTTTTATACTTATAAAGTTGGCTTCACTCTCACTTGCAACAGCTTTTGCAAGCATTGTCTTGCCCGTACCCGGAGGCCCGAAAAGCAGCACCCCTCTCGGGGGCTTTATACTGACAGCCTTGAACATTTCGGGATACTTGAGGGGCCATTCCACAGACTCGAGGAGTTCCTGTTTTGCACCCTCCAGCCCACCTATATCGTCCCAGCCCACATGCAGAACTTCAACGTAGACTTCTCGCATGGCTGAAGGCTCAATATTCTTCAGAGCTTCCCTGAAGTCCTCCTTCGTAACCACCAGATTGTCAATGATTTCCTGTGGGATATCCTCTTCGATATCGATTTCAGGAGTGATCCTTCTAAGGGCATGCATCGCGGCTTCCTTACAGAGAGAGGACAGATCAGCTCCCACAAAACCGTGGGTCACATCTGCAATTTCACCAAGGTTCACTTCATCTTCAAGAGGCATACCTCTGGTGTGGATCAGAAGAATCTGCTTTCTGCCTTTCCGGTCAGGAACTCCTATTTCAATTTCCCTGTCAAACCTTCCGCCGCGGCGGAGAGCTTCGTCAATGGAATTCGGGCGGTTTGTGGCAGCTATGACCACTACTTCCCCCCTGGACTGGAGCCCGTCCATCAGGGAAAGCAGCTGGGCAACTACTCTTCTTTCCATTTCTCCGGTTACTTCACCGCGTTTGGGGGCAATGGAGTCAATTTCGTCTATGAAGATAATGGAAGGTGCATCCTTCTCAGCCTCTTCGAAGATCTCACGGAGCTTTTGTTCACTTTCCCCATAATATTTGGAAACGATTTCAGGACCACTTATGGTGATGAAATTGGCATCAGTTTCACTTGCGACTGCCTTTGCAATCATTGTCTTGCCCGTTCCGGGAGGACCGCGAAGAAGGACTCCTTTGGGAGGCTCGATTCCCAGCTTCTGGAAGAGTTCAGGATGCCTCATTGGCAGCTCAATCATTTCCCTGACAAGCTGGATTTCCCGCCTGAGCCCCCCGATGTCCTCGTATGAGATGCCTTCCGGAGTCTTGATTTCCTCAATTGATTTTTCCTTGATAACAATTTCAGTGTCTTTAGTGACGACAACCGGCCCTGCGGGTCTTGTAGATGCTACAACGAAAGTAAGGGGATTATTTACAGTTTCAACCCTGATCTGCTGACCTTTGTTCAGAGGTCTGCCCTCGATTATTCTCAGGATGTAATGGGCGCCGCCTACAAGCCGGACAGGCTGGGATGGAGCAAGTGTGACCCTTTGCGCATGTTTTGCCTCGACCTTCTGGACCGTAACTTTGTCATCAATTCCAACTTTTGCATTGCTGCGCAGGTTTCCGTCTATTCGAATCCTGCTCTCCTGCCCGCGCTCGACGTTAGGCCAGACAATTGCGTAAGTCTTGGATTTACCCGAGATTTCAATAATATCTCCACTTACAAGGTCCATTTGCTGCATCATGCGGGTATCAATTCTTGCAATTCCCCTACCCACATCCTTATGATACGCCTCAGCTACTCTCAGATTCATTTCTTCAGTCATTTGTTATCAACTCCGGTCTCACATATTCTCCAATACTGCTGATTATTTTTAATTGTGTATTCAACAAAACCCCTTTCTGCAAGATCCATAAGGTTAGACGTTATAATGCTAGGGTGAAGACGCAGGTTATAACAGAGGACAGCCGGTGTAGCCTCATTTTTCAGAAGCTCAAACAGGAGCTCACATTCTACAGGATTTCTGGCAACCTCTTCAATTGAGTCCAGGCATCTGTCCATCAGTTCCATATATTCAACCTGTAGCTGTTTCTGCATTTGCACAAGTTCTTCCTGCCTTTCTTTAAGTTCACGGAGTTTGCCGTTCAGTTTCAGGAAGAAGCAGGATGATTCATCTCTAGCAACAGTTTCTTTCTTCTCGACAGAGGATCTTTCCCCTTTTTTCTCCCTGTCAAAATCAATGTCCTGAAGAGACATTGTATATGCATAAGGTGATACGGACACCTCAAGCCTCATGTTATTTGCAATATTGAAGTACTTGCGCCTCTGATCATCCACACTGAACTCGATCATCCCTGCCTGTTCTAACAGGCTCAGATGACTGATAATCGCCTTTGGTCCCACCCCCAGCCTACCTGAAATTTCACTGACATAGCAGGGGCGGTTTGCAAGAAGCTGAATTATCTTTCTACGGTTTTCATTCCCCAGGATGTCAAGTAGTTTTGCTGGGTCCATGTTTTTTCCTCTGTAATTATTGAATTTTTATGATGTATAATTAACGATAAGTGTTGAATTTTGTTTTTTATATATTCCTCAGTAATTATAATAACATGCATAATATATTTGTCAGATATTTATTTGACAGATATTTAATAGTAGCTCAGGTCCTTTCTACAGTTCACCTGAATTGCTTATTCCTGCTACTCAAATCTCCGGTAAAGAGAATTCACTGATCTGTATGGCAGAAGTTACCGGATATCCCTGGCCAGAGCACTAATTGGTGCATGTGCACAATAGTTAGTAACCATTAGTTAGCAATAATGACATATAAATGTTTCTATATGGCTGACAATATTAGAAAATACCTGGGAATTTAGCAGAAATTTTCCAGTAGTGCCAACTTATTCAGTATTATCTGGGCCTGTATAGAGGAGAAACTATTTGTTAAAAAATATGTGAACAAAAAAAAATGAAGATGAGGTAATTAAAAAGAATTACTGAGCCGGGAGGAAACATTTTACTAAAATGTTTTAATCTTTCATTCATTGAAATGCTTTAATCATCAAAACTTCATCCCCGTAATTTGAAGTTTCAACCATGACTTTCCAGGCAGGATAATATGTAGTTTGACCTTCATATCTGTAGGGATAAGTGTCAAACCCGTTGAAATAAACAAATTTGACATCAGTGATCCTGATCCTCCCCAGTGAAAACATCGGCAGTTTACCCTTCTGAGTAACGAAATTTCTGTTTTTTACCTGCTGGATTATATAGTTACCTGAGTCATTTAAACCCGCTGTTTTAAAACTTACTATCTGTTTGGGTTCCAGAGCCGCAGAACCATCGGTTAAGTTAAACCTGCTTTCCGCAACCCCCGTATCCGAGACAAGGAAATAAATTTCCTCAGTGTAGCTCTTATTATAAGACTTACTAGAGTTAATAAAACTAACATTCAGAGTGTTTGAGGAAGATTTTCCCTGATACACCGGAAGCTGATTTACAGGTATTAAAGGAATTTCAGTGTCAAGGGTTACTCTTTGATTTGTAAGAGTGTTCCATATCTGTACAGTCCTTCTGTAAGGCGTATCCTCTTTCATGGGAGGATAATAATTAAAAGTCTCATAGAATAGAGGAAGAGCACAGTATAATACTGCCATGACAATGATGATTGCAATTATACTTTTTGCTTTTTCCTGCATATGTATTAAACCCCTTCAGGTAGATTCAATCCCAATTACTATCGGATATTCCGGGTGGTCTACGAGGTCTATATGCAGTTTTTCAGAGGAACCAGAATCGGTAGCATAGTCAGCCCTTACTTCCTGTTCAAAGGTAAAATTGCTGTCCAGAGTAATCTCATACCTGTAAATTCCAGGTTCCACGCTAATCTCGGGAGAAGAAATTTCATTGCCCGGGTTCAACGAATAAGTCTTGTAGAATATTGATTCATTATAGAAATCGAGGATTTTGATGCTTATATCGTGTGTTTTCTGATCATCACTTTTCAGGAAGAACTGCAGAGGATCTGCAGAAAATTCCTGATCTAATTCTTCTTCAGCGTCTTCGTTATAGTATCTGCATATAAGATGGACAACTTTTCCATCACATTTTTTATCCGTAGCTATAATTCCATAGGAAAGGGTGTAAAAATCTACATTAATGAAACCGTCAATTGTATCGTTGCCTACTGCAAAAACTGCACTGCTTTGAGGCATTCCGATAATGTATCCGGCATAGGTTATCTGTGAACTGGAAGTATTCGTTTCTTTTAGCTTCAGTTCAAAATGCTTTCCTATCAAGCTTAGATCCACTGTCCCATTTGAAGCGGATTCCCGGAACCTTCGAGGATTTGCTATCACAATCTCAAAATCCTCACAAGCCTCAGGAATTTCGAAAAAATCCCTGCCAGACTCTATTTCTTCAAATACACCGTATTCACCGGCCATACATTTCTCAATCTCTGAAGAATTTCCTGTTGAACCCGCAACAAAAATAAGCCTCAGGGGATTAAACGAACGTTTCAATCTCTCTCGATCTTTTTTCCAGTCAATTATAAATACAGTATGAACAGTTTTTCCATTATATTTCTCAGAGGTAACTGCAATATTATACATCAGGTCTTCAAACTCTATGGAGCCACTAAATAACTCACCGCATACATAGAAAGTTGCCTTACTTTGAGGGATTCCTTTAATATACCCCGAATAGCGATATGACTTCCCTCCGTTAAGTCTGGAAATCTCCTCAATTTCTATTTCAAAGTCTCTCTCCAATAACCTGAGATTTACAGCTCCATTTGAAGCGGCATGCTCGAATTCTTGAACATCTACTGTAACAGTTTCTAATCCGTCCCAATGCTCCTGGAACTCAAGCGAATTGTCCTGAATCTCGATCTTCTGAATGATATTGTCTCCAGGGATTCCAGAAAATTTCTTGAATGAACCTTCATTGAAAGCAATTTCATCAAGTTGCGTTCCAGAATATTCGGAAGTTTTAACTTTACTATTGTCTTCAGTTAAAACCAGAAACCCTGAAAAAGCAGCCAGCGTCAAAAAGGCTGCAAGTACTATTGTAATATATGCTTTCATTCGAATCCCCCACCCTGGAGATAATAAGTAATAAACTCCCCAACAAAGAATTAATCTGTGCTCTTCCTAGAAGAACTTTCCTATTTTATTTCATACTTTTGTGCATTGACACGGCCACGCCAATAGAAAAAGGTAAAAACCCGAAAAAAAATAGAGATACTTATAAACCGAAAAAAAATAGAGATACTTATAAACCGAAGAAAAATAGAGATACTTATAAACCGAAGAAAAATAGAGATACTTATAAACCGAAGAAAAATAGAGATACTTATAAACCGAAGAAAAATAGAGATACTTATAAACCGAAGAAAAATAGAGATACTTATAAACCGAAGAAAAATAGAGATACTTATAAACCGAAGAAAAATAGAGATACTTATAAACCGAAGAAAAATAGAGATACTTATAAGAAGTTATGCTAAAAAAATATATTATGATGGCAAGTTAGAGAGTTTCGAAGATAAGTTTAAAAAGGAAAGTTTGGTAAAAAAAATAAAAGATCAGGATTATCTCTGCTTTTTTGACTTTGATTTTTCTTTTTGTCTTTCCTTCTGCTGGTTAAAAACAGAGGGTAAATGGAGGGCATATGAACCTTCTTCCCTGATTGCCATAACAAGTTCTTTTCGCTCTAAAAGGGAATCCAGATTAAGTTCATAAGAACCAGGACCGAGGATCCTTACAGATTCCACCCTCTCTTCCTCAGTTTTGTTTTCATTTTCTGACGGCTGCTCCCTGTCTTTTTCTCCGGATGCAAGGGCTTCGTCAATATTCCTGACAACTTCATCCAGAGAAGATTCCAGATCCAGTTTTTGTTCTTCCAGAGCGGGCCTTCCCTGGTTTTCCAAACCTTCTGGCTCTTTTTTCACATAGAGGAACTTATTCCAGCCGCAGTTCGGGCAGCCGCTGAGGATTACAGAATCCCCGTCTTCAAAAATGGTTCCGCATCTGGTACATCTGTGGGGCATGAGTTCACCGGTAATCAATAATATGAACTTAATCGTTGCAAGCTTTATGACTATAAAGTAAATAGCTTACCTGGATACATGTCTTAAATTGATATTAAATGGATAACTTAAAGGGCTTCTTAACGGTCTGTGAGATTTACTCTAACACGAGATTGGCACTTATATCATATACCTAAATGGTATCTTAAATAAATACCTTTAATAAATATGTATATTTGTATTGGTACACAAACTACCGATACACAGGTCAACTACCCGCTGAATCTAAAAATTTAACGGATTTCCTGCTGAGGTATTATGGATAGCAGAACTTTTTATAGAAGTTTCCAGTACTCCTTTCCGTCAATAACCTCAGAACTGGCTCTATGGATTCGAACCATTTCTTCCATAACTTCCGGAAGTCTGCCAGGTTGAGTGATTTCAAAAACTACGGGGTCAAGGGCATGGTTTACGTAGAGGCTATGTTTAAGGTCTTCAAGATTCCATATTTTTTTAGGGCCTTTTCTCATGCTTTTTGTCAGAATACTCATCATGTCTTCCATAAAATTCCAGGGATAGACAATCCAGGCCCAGTCTTCAAGTCGCTCCCCCACATAATCAGGATCGATTTTCGAACTCCCCAGGTATTGTAAAGAAGAAGTTCGAATCTCTTTGGGGTTCCTGCCTTCTACGTAAGCCTTAGCACTGATCATACTTTCCCCGGTATCTACAATGTCATCCACAATAAGCACTTTTTTGCCTTCCATTACATTGTCTGAGAGAGGATATCTTATATAGGGTTCACCAGTGTCAATAGCTGCAGTCCCTATGTAGTGCTCGATTTTCAGACTGGACAGGTCATCGAGCCCCAGGAAATCACACAGTACACGTCCTGCAAACCAACCTCCTCTGGCAAGCGCGATAATGACGTCCGGCTCATACCCCGAACTTTTAATTTCTCTTGAAATATTTCGGCACAGGTTGTAAATGTAATCCCAGTTCGTAAGCACACATCTAAACGATTCTATGTAAAAACCTCCCGGATCCGGAACCCGGTACGTTACAAGGAAATTTACTGTTAAAGGAGCGCTCATTTCCAGGCTCTACCTTCGAGATTATATAATTCAGAACATAGACTTTAAGTTTTCTTATCTTGCTTTAAGTTTTCTTATCTTGCTAAAAAATGGTTCAGAAAAAAGCTAAAAAAGAAATACTCAAAAAATAAATTATCCAGTAGAAACGGGAGTCTGGAAAGTGAGAACAATGGATAAAATGCTGATAGACCTGCTCTTTATGTCCCAGAAAAGAAAGGACCTTTTGATCCTTCTCAGAAACGGAGGAAAAACAATAGAAGAAATCGTAGATATTCTTAATGTTACCCCTACAGGGATGCTTCCCCAGATTAAAAAATTAAAGGAGGAGTTTCTGGTTTTGCAGGATGATAGAGTATACAGGCTTACCCCTCTGGCAGAAGTTCTGGTCGAAAAAATGCAGCCACTGCTTGATATTCTTGAGGTTATTGAGGAGGATAAGGATTTCTGGCAGGAGCGAGATCTGAGTGGTTTGTCTCCAGTCTTTCTTGAGAGACTTAACGAATTAAAACCTTATTCTCTTGTAAAACCCGACCCCGATAAACTTTTCGAGACCCCTGAAGTGTTTCTGGAAAATGTAGAAAAATCAAAAACCATACTTTTTCTATCTTCGATATTCCATCCTGTATTTCAAGAAACATTTCTGAAGACTGAGAATAACGATGTTGAAATTACCCTTATAGTAACAAAAAAAATTTATGAAAGGCTGAAAAACGACTTTGGGAAAGAACTGAAACTTTATCTGAATCAGGAAAAGAAGCGACTTTTTGTCTGCGCTGACGAAGTAAAAATAGCCATGCTGACAAAAACCGAATATTTCATGATGGCTGATTTCCTTACATGGAAAGGAGCCTATGATCAGGAGAGTGTCATAAGCTTTGAACCTGCCCCTTTGAAATGGGCTGAAGACCTTATTCTCCATTATAAAGACCAGGCTCAGGAGATAAAGGGATAAATCCTGGAAAAAATGTTATCAAGAGAGGGTTTTATATCAACGTATATTTTTCCGTCTTTACAAGCGAAAAAATATCCTGATTTTTCTTTATAGAGGTCACCGACTTTATATCCGGAAATATTGCAGTTTTCGTAATCAAGAACCCTGATACTGAATCTCAGCCTGTAAAGGTTGTTTTTCTTCAACTGAGTAGAATGGTAATTCGGAGTTCCATTTAAAAACGGAAGACTCTCTCAACATTCCAATCTTCCCACTTTATTAGCTTATTATATTCTTCAGGTTTGATTTTTCTAGCCCTTGGTATTGGAGTGTCAACTGGCTGAATTTTAACCCAACACTCCCGCTTTCAAGAGCCTCTATAGTCTCTGAAAGTAGTTTAATCCCGGCAGAGACTAACTTCTGACCGGTTTCTTCAAGTTTCTCCCCAGAACTTATAAAGGCACGTTCCTGACAGACGATGTCCCCTGTATCTTCTTCCTTATCCACGCAGTGGACGGTTACACCAGGATCAAGTATATAATCATAAATATAACCATAATATTCCCAGAACAGAGGATTTGGTTCCCAATACTCCGGAGGGTACGAATAAATAAGATCAGGTTCCACACTCCTGCCCCATTTTTCCAGATCCTTGCTTTCCCTTTTTCTGAGATAATAATAAGGAATCTGCATTTTTCTGGAAAAAAGTTTTAAGCTTAAAGGATTTGAGGCAAACGAATATTGAATACCTGTAAGAAACCTTCCTGTTGCTCTAAGAAGTTTATTTGATTCGTTTGTTGGGGCACAATCAACAATTCCAACCACTTTTTGTTTCGATTCTATAACCGATTGTAGAACTTGCGTGATGCCCTTTGTGATGACCACAACCCTCAATCGAATTCCACCAAAAATATCATATGACATAGATAAAAACAAAAAATGCTATAGGTACTGCTTTCAACATCCTACAATAACAGGATTTAAAAAAAATATAGATTTATTTTAAACCAAAATAATAAACTTACTGTTAAAGCTGCGAACAGAACTGAAGTTTAAGCAAAGGATAAATTCAAACAAGCTTATCCTTCCATGTATAAATTAGAAGAAGCAAGAGGGAGAAAAATGAAAAGAAGGACAAATAACAATTCTAATAGTTCTATAAAAACTGTGAGATTGACGGCAGTTCTGTTCATGATCTTTACAGTTGCTCTTTCCGGCTGTGTTGGGGATGGACAGGATAATACGGATAACCAGACAGAAAGTTCAGTAAACGAGAGTCAGAATATCAGTACTGAAGAATACACATATGGTATAGCAAACGTGGAAAATATCGAGATTCTGACTCTGGAATCTTTCCCCGTGCAGATACAGGTGATAGCAGAAGGCTACCTGCCTGACGGCTGCACTGAGATTGACAAAATAAAGCCTGAAAGGGAAGGAAACACTTTCAATATCAACATCACGACGAAGCGCCCAACAGATGCAATGTGTACCCAAGCTATAGAGAACTTTACAAAAACGATTCCTCTTGAAGTTCAGGGACTCAGCGCCGGAAACTATACTGTAAATGTAAACGGGGTAAACGGATCATTTGAGCTTGCTATTGACAATAAATTAGACGGACTGACAAGCCCTATGCCACCGAGACAGCAGATTATAACCGAAGCTAATAATGGAACAACTATAAGTCTCGAAAAAGGAGAGACTTTTTACCTGAGGCTTAAGGAAAACCCAACTACAGGCTATTCCTGGCAACTCAACCTGAGCCAGGGACTCAACCCCACCAATTTCTCTGGGACATATTATCCTCCGGAGTTGAAAGAAGGAGAACAGCCCCTTATTGGTGCTGGTGGGGTTCATCTGTGGGAAATAAAAGCCGATTCTAAGGGAAACCAGCAGGTAACAGCAATATATATAAGATCCTGGGAAAATGAAACTGGCACGGAAAATAAATTTACACTTAATGTTGAAGTAGTCTGAACTGCAGCCTCTCTTTTCATGCCTATACTTCCTTTTTTCCCTTATCTCAAGTAAGAAAGCGAGGCATGAAAAAAATTATTTCTATCAGACGCAGCCTCTTTTCCAGCGATCTCACAGGAGCCCCAGAGCTTGTTTTAAGTCTTTGAGACAACTGTCGCAGACATGCGACGTGCCTATCTGGGTACACCCGAGTATATTTACATCTTCCTTGTGTTCTATTTCTTCCGGGTTTCCGGAATAGCTTTCACAGTAAACTCCACATTTTACTTCACAATAGGCCCCGCAAAACAAGCATCTGGTCATAGTATAATGTGGGGCTCCAGCTTTCAAATATCTTTCCCGAAAAGCCCGGTTAGCTAGCAAAACAAGAGATAAAAAAATATAAAACGTTGGATTGAGACTGCGAAGCCTCTAAAGCAAACCATAAGTTTTCCAGATTTCCCGGAAAGATCGCAGGATCAAGCGAAAAGTATATAAGTAATCGTTAGTATGTTCAGATAGTTGTCTCAGGCAAGGTGCCTGACCAAAAACCCTGTAGCGGGGTGGGGTAGCCAGGAGATCCCGACGGGCTCATAACCCGTAGACCGATGGTTCGAATCCATCCCCCGCTATCAGAGAACGTTCAGATAATCAGAGAACTTTCAAATAACATTTTTCATGATAATTATCCTTATGGACAGAATAAATCGAAAAGCCCCGTAGCGGGGTGGGGTAGCCAGGAGATCCCGACGGGCTCATAACCCGTAGACCGATGGTTCGAATCCATCCCCCGCTATCTACTTCTTTTAAAATTTGGTTTCGTTTTTCCATACCCAATAATTTTATATTAGCTCAGATTTTGTACCATACCTCTATTTTTTATAGGAAAAGGCGTACCTACCCAGATTAATCAATCAGATCTTGAATAATCAATCCCATATTATGTGTTCTACATACCTTTTTAAAGCGTAAGAAACTCAAAGGCTTATTAAGTAAAGATCACTTTCTTATACAGGATTGAAATAAATTTTATACAGGTTGAAATAAATTCAAAAAACCACTTTCTGATATTTGGAAAAAAATAAACGCAAGAAAAAGTAACCTTCTTTCACAGGCTAATAAACGGAACTTAAACTACCTTTTTATCCATTCTCAAAATTAAGCAGGACGATTCTCATATGGTAATGGAAAAACTCGGAGACTCCTTACAGGGGGCACTCAAGAAACTGATCGGCGCAGGGAGAATTGATGAGCGCACGGTCAACGAAGTGGTAAAGGATATTCAACGGGCTCTGCTCCAGGCCGATGTTAACGTAAAACTTGTCATGGGGATGTCCCAGAGAATCAAAGAGCGTGCAATGAAAGAAGAACCTCCTGCGGGTATGAATCCGAGGGAGCATGTAATCCGCATTGTTTACCAGGAACTGATGGAAATCATCGGGAAGGGAGCGGAGATACAGCTCAAACCCCAGACCATAATGATGGTAGGGCTGCAGGGGAGCGGAAAAACTACAAGTACTGCAAAACTTGCTCGCTACTTCCAGAGAAAGGGACTCAAAGCAGGAGTTATTGCCGCAGACACCTTCCGTCCTGGGGCTTACCACCAGCTCAAGACCCTCTGTGAAAAGCTCAATGTAGCATTTTACGGGGAAGAAGGAAACCCCGATGCCGTCGAGATTACAAGAAACGGCCTTAAAGAACTTGAAAAATACGATATAAAAATTGTAGACACTGCAGGCAGGCACGCCCTTGAAGCCGAACTGATAGAGGAAATGGAACAGATCAATGCTGTTACAAAACCCGACCACAGGTTCATGATTCTGGACGCAGGCATCGGGCAGCAGGCAAGCCAGCAAGCTCATGCTTTCAATGACTCTGTAGGGATTACAGGAGTTATCATCACAAAACTGGACGGAACAGCAAAAGGTGGTGGAGCCCTTTCAGCAGTTTCCGAAACAAAAGCTCCGATTGCTTTTATCGGAGTCGGGGAAACCCCGGAAGATTTTGAAAAATTCGAAGCTGACAGGTTCATTTCAAGGCTGCTCGGAATGGGAGACCTTAAGAGCCTGATGGAAAAAGCAGAAGAAAGCCTGAGTGAAGAAGACGTAAATGTTGAAGCCCTGATGCAGGGACGTTTCACCCTGAAGGATATGTACAAGCAGCTCGAAGCAATGAATAAGATGGGGCCTCTGAAACAGATCATGTCAATGCTCCCGATGGGCATAGGAGGAATGGGAGGCGCGAAGTTCTCAGACGAAATGTTCCAGGCTACCAGTGACAAGATGAAAAACTACAAGGTCATCATGGACTCAATGACAGAAGATGAAATGACAGACCCTAAACTCATAAGTGGTTCAAGGATCAAAAGAATCTCAAGAGGTTCAGGCTGCAGCCCGGAAGATGTAAGAGAACTTCTGAAGTACCACAAAACCATGCAGACGGCTTTGAAAGGCTTTAGAGGCGGAAAATTCAATATTCAGAAAATGATGAAGAAGAAAATGGGGATGTAATAATCCCGGGACTTTCTTCTGTCTTTCTTTTTTATACTTTTATTATCTTTGCACCTTTTTCCCGTGATTCTTAAAACTCACAGGATTTTTATATAGAATTCGGATTCTTTTAGAGAACTCTGATCCGTTTAGAGAACTCTGATCCGTTTAGAGAACTCTGATCCGTTTAAAGAACTCTGATCCGTTTAGAGAACTCTGATCCGTTTAGAGAACTCTGATCCGTTTAGAGAACTCTGATCCGTTTAAAGAACTCTGATCCGTTTAAAGAACTCTGATCCGTTTAAAGAACTCTGATCCGTTTAAAGAACTCTGATCCGTTTAAAGAACTCTGATCCGTTTAAAGAACTCTGATCCGTTTAAAGAACTCTGATCCGTTTAGAGAACTCTGATCCGTTTAGAGAACTCTGTAGAGAACTCTGTAGAGAACTCTGTAGAGAACTCTGTAGAGAACTCTGATCCGTTTAGAGCTCTTTATAGAATTAGAGAAATGTCAGTACTGGTCACATACCTCAAAGAAATTCATCAGCAGCTCGTCTCCCTTCTTTGTGTGGGAAACCTCTGGATGCCATTGAACGCCATAAATCGGTTTTGTGGGGTGGCGCATGGCTTCAATCTCGCAGACATCTGAGCGAGCAAGATGAATAAAGCCTTCAGGAAGAATAGCAACCTCATCGGCATGGGAAGCCCATACAGTTGTTTTTGAGCCAAGTCCCCTGAGTATGTCGTCTTCTTCGAGGACCTCTATTTCAATCTCGGCATACCCGCCTTTTTTCCCTGCATGGACGTGCCCCCCGTAAGCCAGGGCAATTGCCTGGTGCCCGAGGCAGATCCCAAGAATAGGAATATCGATTTCCCGAACATAGTCAAAACAAAGGCCTGCCTTTTCCATCTCCGGCCCGCCACTCAGGATCAGCCCGTCAGGCTCTTCTGCCAGAATATCCTCTATCGGGGTTACATTGGAAATAATTTTTGTATCCATGTCAAGATCCCGGACAGCCCTGTGAATGAGGTGGCAAAATTGCCCGTAATTATTTACAACAAGGATTTTTAATTCGTTCATAGTTCCTTCCATTCCTGTTTATAAAAATGAAATGATTCTTAGCTCTGAGCTTATCCTATTAGCCTATGTTATCTTATTTTAGCCCGCGTTATCCTATTTTAATTTATGTATCTTTCTGGCTTTGCTTCAGCTCTTTCTTACTCTTCAAATCCACAGTTTTCAGACTCATGCAGCGATCTAAAAAAGAGAAGATATGCAGGGCAACCATCGCAAGCATAGTGAACTTGAACTGTCAAATACCTGTCAAATAAGAGATAACTTTAAGAACTGAACATTATAGTACATAGATGCACATATTAGTTCAATACATGTCATCTAAATCTATGGTGACTGGAAAAATTGACAAGAATCAGAGCTTGAATAAGTTTAAATATAAGATGTGTGTTAGTATGTGACATACTAGCACGCTAGAATAAATCAATTAATAAAAATCAATAAAACTTACAAATAACGTAAACCAATTCGGAATTTAGGGGAACCACGATGTCAGAAATTGGCAAAAAAATACGCATAGAAAGGCTGATGAATCGGGAGAGCAGAAACATTGTCATTATTCCTATGGATCATGGGCTCTCCGACGGACCTATTGAAGGGCTAATCAATGTTACCGATACAGTTAATAAGGTTGCCGAAGGAGGAGCAAACGCAGTTCTCATGCAGAAAGGAATGGTCAAGTACGGGCATAGAGGATATGGCCACGATATCGGGCTTGTTGTGCATATCAGTGCCTCTTCTGTTCTGAGCCCTGACCCCAACGCCAAGGTGCAGGTCTGTACCGTTGAAGAAGTGATAAAGATGGGAGCTGATGCAGTTTCCATGCATATCAACATAGGGTCTGACACAGAAACCGACCAGCTCGAAAAACTCGGAACAATCTCCAGGGACTGCACAGAATGGGGTATGCCTCTTCTTGCTATGATGTACCCCAGAGGCAAAAAGATCACAAACCCCCACGACCCTGTAAATGTGGCACATGCTGCAAGGATTGGAGCTGAACTGGGGGCTGACGTCGTAAAAACCGTATACACCGGAGATCCTGACAGTTTCAGAGACGTGGTAAGGGGCTGTCCTGTGCCTGTAGTAATTGCAGGTGGGCCGAAGACTTCAACCGACCTGGGACTTCTTGAAATGATTGACGGGGCAATGGAAGCCGGAGCAAGAGGAGCTGCAATAGGAAGAAATGTATTCCAGCACCGGGATCCTGTCAGGCTGACCAGGGCTATTTGCGAAATCGTGCACCATAGAAAACCTGTAGAAGAAGCTCTGGAACAGTTAAAGTAAAAAGGATATTGAGGAGCAAAAAAACAGAATTATGAACGGGGTTGAAAGCTTTTGAAAAAGAAAAGCGTCTGGATAAAAGCCGATGAAGGTGGATGGGAAGAACAGAAAGAGAGGATAACAACAGGCCTGGAATCCGGAGCCGACTGCATACTGGTAAACCCGGGAGAGGTGGAAAAAGTCCGGGAACTGGGAAACATTACAGTAGCAGCCTTTGCCCGCGACAACAAATCCGGAGCTGACATCGTGGTCGTGGGAAAGAGAGGAGAAGGTGACGGGACAAAACCCCTGCCCCTTGAAATACCTGGTTCTTTAGACGTTAACGCAGCAACTTTGCTCATGGATAAAGGCGTAACCGTAGGCGGATACATAATCATAAAGGATAAACATTATGAACACTTCGCAGCCGAAATGGGAAAAATCTGCGATTATCTGCTTGTTACCGGCACTGACTGGAAAGTCATCCCACTTGAAAACCTGATAGCTAACCTCCAGCGCCAGAAAGTAAAGATCATTTTCGGAGTAAAAAGTGCAGAAGAAGCAAAACTCGCCTTCCAGACTCTTGAGACAGGAGCTGATGGGGTCCTTCTTGACAGCGGGAATCCCCAGGAAATAAAAGATACGATCAAGGCTGCAAGAGAATTGGAAAGTGAAAGTGCCGAACTTGAGGCTGCGGTTATAACCAGGGTAGAACCCCTTGGAATGGGAGACCGGGTCTGCGTGGATACATGCAATCTCATGCAGCGCGGAGAAGGTATGCTCATAGGTTCGCAGGCAAGCGGGATGTTCCTGATAAACTCGGAGTCCGATGAAAGCCCTTACGTGGCAGCCCGTCCCTTCAGGGTAAATGCAGGTGCGGTTCACTCTTACATCAAAATAGGAGATAAAACTCGCTATCTTTCGGAACTCCGGACCGGGGATGCCGTAACTATTGTAGACTCAAAAGGGAAACAGCGGGAAGGCATAGTTGGCAGAGTCAAGATAGAAAGCCGCCCCCTCATGCTAATAGAAGCAAAAGCCAGAGACAGAACTTTAACTGCAATCCTGCAAAATGCCGAAACCATCAAACTGGTAGGAAAAGATGGAAGCCCCATCTCAGTTGCAAAACTCAAGAAAGGAGATGAGGTCCTGGTTCGCCTCGAGGAAGGAGCCAGGCATTTCGGCAAAAAAATTGAAGAAACGATTATAGAGAAGTGAACCAGAGAAAACTGAATAATAACCAGATTCCTTAACTCCCGGAGCAAGCAATGACGCGAATAGGCTCATTTGACCTTGAAAAAAAAGCTGCAGTTGTCGCAGTAATTCTTGAAAAGCCACTTGAAACTTCAAAAAAGGCAGCCGAAAAGGGAGCTGATATCCTTGAAATCCGGCTGGATTTGCTGGGAATAAGGAATCTGGAGAGAGCCGCAGAAATAATCCGGGAAATAAAGTCCAAAACCGGACTTCCTGTAATCGCTACCAACCGTTCCAGGGCAGAAGGAGGAAAATGGGAGGGAGCAGAGGAAGACAGAACAGAGCTTCTGATAGGGCTTCTGAAATACCCATTTTCCCTTAAAGAAGGGCTGGATGCTGTTGATATCGAACTTTCTGCCAGCCTGGAAGAAAGAGATAAGGTTATAAAAGCAGCTAAAGATCACAGAAAAACCGTAATAGTTTCTTCCCACGACTTTTCAAAAACTCCTTCTCCCCGGGAAATGAAAGCAATTCTTGAAGAGATGTTTCTTGCCGGGGCGGATATTGCCAAACTTGCAGTGATGCCTCAATTAATGGAAGATGTACTTAATCTGCTGAGAGTTACACTGGACTTCAGGAAAGAAGAAAAATCAGTATGCACCATTGCAATGGGCAAACCAGGAAAACACACAAGGGTAGTTGCCCCTCTTTACGGCTCAGTCCTGACATACGGTTCAGTAGAAGGTGATGCATCCGCAGCTCCGGGCCAACTTCCGGTAGACGAAGTAAAGAAGATAATGGAAATGCTAAAATGAAGCGAGTTTTTGGTGTATTTGGAGACCCTATAGGTCATTCCCTTTCCCCTGCCATGCATAATGCAGCGTTTTCAGCCCTTGGCATGAACTGCGTCTATCACGCTTTCAGGGTCAGGCCGGAAAACCTGGGAAAAGCGATCATGGGAGCCGAAACTATGGGATTTGGAGGGCTTAACCTGACAGTCCCATTAAAAGAAGAGGCTCTGAAACTGGACTTCATCAAGCCTGATCCCCTTGCAGAGAGAATTGGAGCAGTAAATACTGTGGTCTTCGGAAAAACAGGAGAAATCCGGGGGTACAACACTGACGGGCTGGGGGCAAGACAGGCCCTTCTGAACTCTGCAGTGGAAATGGAGGGGTCCAGAGTGGTGGTTGTGGGAGCAGGAGGAGCAGCAAGGGCGGTTTCTTTCCAGCTTGCAGCCGACGGCGCAGAAATCACCGTAATAAACCGGACAGAAGAAAGAGCAGTAGAACTTGCAAAAGATGTGTCGTCTGCAGTTCTTCCAGGAAAAATAAGCGGGACAGGGCTTTCAGGGCTAAAAGAACTGTTGCGGGATGCAGATGTCCTGATCAATACCACAACTCTCGGGATGCACCCAAACACAGATGCAACTATTGCAACAGCAGAAGAACTTCACAGCAACCTTACTGTTTTTGACATCGTCTATAACCCGCTTGAGACCAGGCTTTTAAAGGAAGCAAAGGTTGCAGGAGCAAAAACCGTTAGCGGAGTTTTAATGCTCGTCTATCAAGGAGCCGAAGCTTTCAAACTCTGGACCGGAGTTGAACCTCCAGTGGAACTCATGAAAAAAACTGTACTGGAGGTTCTGCAGGCTTGAACACGAACCCTGAGAAACAGAGTTCCGGAAAAACAAAGGTTCTGATCCTTGGCGGAACCGGAGAGATGGGGCAGTGGTTCACTCATTTTTTTAAAGAAAGGGGCTATGAGGTTACGGTCTGGGGAAAAGGAGGCAAGGTGGAAGTTGCCAGAAAACTGGATGTACCTTTTGCTTCGGACCTTGAGGCAACTATCCCTGAAAATGATATAGTAATAGTATCCGTTCCAATCAACGCCACCGAAAAAACTATTGAAGAAGTTGCCCCGAAGATGAAAGCAGGCAGCCTCCTTATGGATTTTACCTCCACCAAGGTAAAACCTGTTGAAGCCATGCAGAGATTTGCACCTGCCGGGGTTGAGATTCTTGGAACGCACCCTATGTTCGGCCCCACAATTCCCACCATCCGGGGGCAAACCGTAATCCTTGTTCCGATAAAGGAGCGCTCAGAAAAATGGTTTCCGGTAATCAGGCAGCTTTTTGAGGAAAGCGGCGCACATGTTGAAATCACGACTGCAGCCGAACACGACTGGCTGGTCTCCGTAGTACAGGGGCTTACTCATTTTGCTTATATCGCCATAGGGACGACCATTGACAGGCTTGATTTCGATATAAAGAAATCCAGGAAATTCGTAAGTCCGGTTTACAGCATAATGCTTGACTTTGTAGGCAGGATCCTTGGCCAGAACCCCTACCTCTATGCCCTGATCCAAATGGAAAACCCGGGTGTACCGAAAGTGCATGAAGCATTTATAAAGGAATGTGAGGAACTTTCCAGACTTGTGAAGGCTCATGATGAGGAGGGTTTTGTAAGGAAAATGAAAGCTGCTGCCCGAAAATATGATGATACAACCCATGCCCTGCGAAGGTCGGATAAGCTGATTAACTCCAGAATAGCCGAATATGAGACTATCCTGAACTCTGTCGGAAAAATCTGCGGCTTTTCTCACTTTTATTCCGGAAAGGTCCACATCGGTACACTGGAAAAGGTTGGTCCCAATGAGGTAATTCTTACAAAACTTGCCTCAAAAGGCACCGCTCCTCATATAAAGAACAAATTCATAAAACTTAAGCTTGAAAACCTTCGCCTCCTTTCAGAATCCGAATTGAGAGAGTGGAGAAAAGAAAACCTGAAGCATGCGATCAGGGATATTTCAGTCCTTATCCCCGAAGGCGCCGATCCTGAAGTTATCCTGGGAGCTGTAAGCACAAACAAACATCTTGTAGCCTGTCAAATCAGTGACATTTACAATGGGACCGAGGGGAAAGAAGTTGAAAAAGAGGGAAAAGAGACAGAAAGGCTCGGAGTGACCTACAGGATAACTATTTTTGGAGACTTTAATGCAGATTCTGTCGAAACTGGGGTAACAGCCCTTCTATGCGGACTTGGGTGTCGGATAAGGGGGAAAAACCTGAAATTTACGATATGAAAGAACCTTTCGCTTGAGTTATGCCTTACAAGCAGAGAAACCGATATAAACAATAAAAAAATAATACCAAACATAATGTCCCAGGTCAAATGGAAAATTTCTCTTTTATTTGCACTTATCACTCTTGCTATATTTTTTTCACTCCTTTTAAGCGGTGATAAGTTTACGGAAAACAGTGGATATAAAACAAACACCACAACAGTAGCTGGAGTTTCAAGCGAAAATCAGATCATAAATCTCATGAATAGGCTGGAAACTGGCGACCGTGAAACAGGATTAAATGCTGCAGCCGAACTTGGGGAACTCGGAGGGTCTGCAGCAGATGCTCTTCTTGAAAAGATTGAGGAAGGAAATTCGAGTTCGGGGGAAATAAATAGTTACATGCTTCTCGCACTTCTTGAAACCGGAGATAAAAGAGCGGAAAATGTTCTTTCAAGCAACCTTGAAAATTCAAGCAACCTTAAAAAAAAAGAGGCTTCAAGTGAGGATGCAGCCGAAAATACCGTCAACGGACAGAGAGAAGTTTCAGAAGATGTTTTACAAGCTATAGAAGCAAAAGATAAAGCCATGAGACAGTCTCTTGCAAAGTCCCTTAATATGGAATATGACAATGAAACAGATGTTCTTGAAGAAGCCCTCAATGCCGAAGAACAGAATTCAACTCTCTATACTTCCTTTGCAATTTCAAAGTTCGGATCTGGAGAAAATGGAAATGAAACCGAAACACTTCTCCAAGCCCTTAAAAGTGAAAATGGATACGTGAGAGTTGCAGCCGCAATGGCTCTTGGAGAAAAAAAAGAAAAAGCTGCAATAGATCCCTTACTGGTGATCCTGCTTCGAGATTACCCTCTGGCAAAATACAGTGCAGTTATAGCGCTGGGGGAAATCGGAGACGAGAGGGCGGCAGCTACCCTGATGACAGAAATGAAAAATAACGGGAAAGATTACATCAGGAGCAGCTCTGCAGTCGCTCTTGGGAAAATAAGAGCAGGAGAAGCCGTACCCTATCTTATCGAAAGGCTGAGAGACACTAGAGCTACGGTAAGGAGCAATGCAGCCCTCACACTTGGTAGAATGGGAGACAAATCTGCGGTGATACCCCTGATAGATGTGCTGGAAAGCGGAAAAGAAACCGAAGGCAGAAGAAAAGATAACATTAATACGCTTGCAGATGTCCGAAAAAGCGTCGTCCTTGCCCTTGGAGCAATAGGAGGCGAGGAAGCTACGGAAGCATTAATCGGCGTGCTGAAAGATGATGAGGAAGCCCTTGAAGTCAGGGTTGCAGCAGCCTCAGCTCTTGGAAATATAGGAAGCCCCGAAGCTGTAAGTACCCTTAGGGCGGTATTTGACAACCAGAGTATGAATATGGGCGTCAGAAACGGAGCCTTCCTTGCTCTTGGCAAAACCGAAAACCAGGAAGCTGCAGGATTTGTTGTAGAAAAACTGGGAGATAAAGACTTTGGAGTTAGCGCCAGAGAAGCCCTTATAGATATGGGAGAACCGGCAGTTGATCCTCTTATAGAAAACCTGAAAACGGAAGACCGGAAAGTCAAGGATGAAACCGCCCTAATTCTTATTGAAATCGGGGATCCGAGAGCAGTTGAACCCCTTATTCTAGCTTATCAGTGAATCCGGAAGTTCCGAAAAAATATAGAAAAAACGGCTGAAAAAGCCGCATTCCTTTTTATTCCTATAGTCTGTTATTCCGGAATTCCTTTTTATTCCTATAGTCTGTTATTCCGGCACTTTTTTATTCCTATAGTATGTTATTCCGGCACTTTTTTATCCCCGAATTCTGTTATCCCGATTTTATTCCATCAACAGATCTGTTTGATTGCCAGCTCAGCCTTACGTTTTTTATTTTCGGAGAATATGAAATCTGCTCCTGCCGCCGAGAGCAATGAACTGGTATAGAGGTTCTGACATTCGACTATTACCTGCTTTCGAGAACCGTATTCAACTATCTTCCCAGAATTCATCACGGCAATATTATTGCATATATAAGCAGCGGCAGCGATGTCATGGGTGATGAAAATGAATGTAATTCCTAATTTTTCGTTCATTTCAAGGATCAGGTTAAGGATATCGACACCTATGGAAGCATCAAGCATGGAAATAGGCTCGTCGGCTATTATCAGGTCAGGGCTGGTAATTATCGCCCTGGAAATTGCCACACGCTGGCGCTGCCCGCCGCTGAGGGAACGCGGATACTTATGAAGGTACTCATCAACAGGTGTCAGACCCACGGCTTCAAGGACGCTGCGTACTTTATCAGCATTACACGGACTTTTGTGCTTTATGAGATATGGTTCAGCCACAATATCTTCGATGGTCATCATGTGGCTCAGGGAATCATAGGGGTCCTGGAAAATCACCTGGACTTCAGGTTTCCTTAATCCACCGTTCCCATCTTTCATGTCGGCAAAGGATATGACTCCTGATGTTGGTTTCAGGAGACCCAGTATTAATTTAGCCAGGGTGGTCTTGCCGCTTCCGCTTTCTCCTATGATTCCAAGTATCTTGTTTTTTTCCACGGAAAGAGACACACCATCAAGAGCGGTGACAGATGAACTGCCTTTGAATAACCTTTTACTCCTGAACTCCTTTGTGACATTGGCAACCCTGACAAGTTCATTTTCGTTCATTTTCATCCCTCAAAGTGAAATAAGTGACATGACACTCTGGCACTGCCAGTACATTCAGGAGGTTTTTTCTCCCTGCAAAGTTCGGAACCCTTTTCACATCTCTCCAGAAATTCACATCCCTGATACACTTTCAGGGTAGACGGAGGCCTGCCGGGTATACCTTTCACCCTTACAGGTTCGACCATAAGGGGCAATCTCGAACTTAACAATTTTTGTGTATACGGATGGAGCGGCCTCCTCAGGATCTCTTCTTTCGTGCCCACTTCCACGATTCTCCCCGCATACATTATGTAAATCCGGTCACAAATTCTGGAAATCGTGTGCAAGTCATGGGAAATCACAAGCAAGGAAGTATCTTTTTCCCTGACCATATTCTTCAGAAGATCTATGATTTGCAACTGTATCATTGCATCAAGAGCAGTGGTGGGTTCATCGGCAATGATCAGCTCGGGAGAGAGAAGCATGGAAAGAGCAATCATGAGCCTCTGGCGCTGTCCCCCGCTGAATTCATAGGGGAAAGCGTTCATTCTTCCGGGATCTATGGACACAAGGGAAAGCATATTGCGGCTGAGAGCAAGCATTTCTTTTTCAGGCATGTCCACATGAGCCCTGATAGTCTCCAGAAACTGTTTCTTAACACGGACAAGCGGGTTGAGCGCATTCATGGAAGCCTGGGGTATAAATCCTATATGCCTGCCCCTGAGCTCCCGCATTCTTTCCCTGTTGAGTTTCTGAAGATCCTCACCCATGAAGCGAATCTGCCCTGACATGTCCCGATTCCGGGTATTTATATCAAGGACACTCATAGCAAGCGTTGATTTCCCGCAGCCTGACTCCCCTATCAGGCCCACGATTTCTCCCCTTTCAATATGGAGGTTTACGTTTTTCAACACATGGTGAGTCCCCATTCGGGTAGTAAAATCAACTGTAAGTCCTTCAATATCAAGCACAGGCATCAATAATCACCTTCCAGAGACTGGCCCAGAAGCACAAATCCAAGTACAAGCAGTGTTATGCACATCCCTGCAGGCAGCAGCCACCACATCCACGCATCCGTGAAAAATATCATAGGATAGGCTATTGCGTATTTTATCATGGTCCCCCAGCTAGGGTAAGAAGGGTCTCCAAGCCCCAGGAAAGCAAGCCCTGACTCCGACAGAATAGCACGGATGGACTGCATTACAATGGAGGTGACCATGATGGGATACAGGTCCGGCACAATATGTTTCCTGACCACATACCAGGGTCCTGCCCCGGATACCCTGGCAAAATCCACATGTCCGGATACCCTGAGGGATCGGGTCTGGGCCCTTGTGACCCTTGCCCCTACGGGCCATCCCATAATGATCAGGATGAAAATAATATTCCAGATGTTCGGCCTCAGGTATGCTGCAAGGATGAGGATGAGGGGAAGGTCCGGGATCATAAGGAAAATGTCAACACCTCTCATCAGGACTCTGTCAAATGTTCCCCCTACATAGCCTGAAAATACCCCTCCGAGGGTACCTATTACCAGCACCCCGAAAGATACGACAAAAGCGACCGTAAGTGAAGTCCTTGAGCCATACAGGAGCTCCGTGAAGATGTCCCTTCCCACATCATCGGTACCAAGCGGATGATCAATATCCGGAGGAAGTAAAGGCTGGCTTGAGATGTCAGAGGGTCCGTAAGGAGCCAGAAGAGGGGCTGCTGCAGCTATTACAATGAAAAAAACCAGAATTGTAAGACCTGCGATTCCCTTTGGAGTTTTTAACCGCTGTGAGACAGTCCTTTCGTGCATGTTCACTCCTGCCCGGCCCTGCCATCAATGTATGTACATACAATATCAGCTGCATAGTTGCATGTCAGCACAAAGAGAGCAATAAAAACAAAAGCCCCCTGAAGGACAGGATAATCCCTTTCGATAAAGGCGTTATAGACAAGAAGCCCCATTCCGGGATATGAGAATACAGTCTCCACGAATAAGGCCCCCCCTATCATAAATCCGAGCATTGCGGCTACCTGGTTCACCACGGGCCCGATGGAATTGAGAAGTATGTGCCTCTTAACATGGCTGTCCTTCAGACCCCTTGCGATATCCATCAGGACATAGGGACTTTCAAGCTGCTGGGAACAGACATTTCTTACGAGCAGGTATGTGCCAGGCATTTCAAAAGCCGAAAGGCATACCAGTGGAAGTACCAGGTGGGAAGCAACATCTTTTACCATGGAAGAAAAGCCCTGATAATCCATATACGGGGTCAGAGCTCCAGAAACCGGGAACATGCCCATCCTGTACCCAAAAAGGAAGATGAGGATAGACCCTAAGAAGAATACCGGAACGGACCGGAACAAAGGTATTCCGATAAGCAACAAGTTATCCAGCCTTTTTCCCCGGTTCCAGGAAGATTCAAGTCCGAGCAAAATCCCCAGCACTGTTGACAGCAGCAGTGCAGTCCCCATAAGGAGCAGGGTCCAGGGTAACCTGCCAGAGATTACATCGACCACAGGCACATTGTAGAATATCGAATAACCAAAATCCAGATGTGCTGCATCTATCAGGTAGTGAACAAACTGCAGGTGCAGGGGATCGTTTAAGTGATAGTAGTCCATCAACTTTAATTTTGTCTCCTCATCGATGACCACCGGTAAGTCGGCATTCTGGCTTCCAAGCACACTTAAGAGAGGCCCCCCGGGCATAAAGCGAGGCAGAAAAAAATTGACAGCAAGGATCAAAAAAAATGTGAGGGCATACTCAAACCCTCTTGAGAATATGTGGCCCCACTGAACTCTGTCCAACAATCACAACACCTGTTCATTACCTTTTTAGTCTGTACAGCATAAAAACAGCTGCAAATGCCATCAATGCAGTCAGGATACCAGGAGCATCCATCGAAGGACTATCCACTGAACTGACAGGATTGTTCCCGGCAGAAGCAGTACCCTGACCGTTCCACTTTCCATAGATGAAAACCAGTTTGTTGTATTCCGTGGGGACTCCTCCACCCATACCTCCGGGGGTGTAGAAAAAGCCATCAAACTTTTCCTGGTTACAGGCACTGTAAACGTTCTTGTAGAGGAGGGGGATAGTCGGCACACTATCCGCAATCAAAACCTGCATCCGGTCGACAAGCTCCCTGCGTTCTTCTTCATCCAGGGTGCTCATCTGCTGGTTTGCCAGGGATACGAATTCGATGTTATTCCAACCCGTAGATGTCGTGAAAGAATTCAACATCCTCGCAGGGTCTGTCGAGGTGCCATGGGAATAGATAGCCAGGTCAAAGTTGCCTGCATTTACCAGACCATCCACAGTTTTCGTGTCCCCAGGCTTAAGGACCACCCCAATGCCCACGTCCTTCAGATAACTCTGGACAAGTTCTGCAATCCTCTGGTTCTGCTGGTCTGAGGCATACAGTAACTGGAACTCAAGCTTTTCTCCATCCGGGGTAAGCCTTATCCCGTCCGAACCCACTTCATCATATCCTGCCTCATCAAGGATCTTACCGGCAGCTTCAGGGTCATATGCGTACTGTGTTACATTCGGGTTATACCAGCTTGAGTAGGGAGGCACATATCCCGGATTGCCTGCAATGCCTCCTCCGTGAAGTACCTTATTCTGGATTTCTTCACAGTCAAGGGAATGGTAAATTGCTTTTCTGATCTCGGTATTTTCAAGAATGGAATTTGCAGGGATGTTGAACCTCAGCCTGTAAACCCAATATCCTGGACCTTCGATTACTTTCATATCCTCCAAATCGTTCAGGGCCTGAACCTGGTCCAGGGTAAGGCTGGCTTCGTCTACGTCCCCTACCTTAAGGGAAATTACAGGGTCAGTGGATTTCACAAAAATAAGAGTATCAATAACCGGCTTTCCAAGGAAATAGTTCTCATTTGCAGAATATTTGTAAGACTGCTGATCCTTGTTATAGTCTTCAAGGATGAAAGGCCCTGTGCCAACGGCAGCTTTATCTTCCATGTATCTTGTCGGGTCAGAGACATCTTTCCAGATGTGTTCCGGCATGATAGGAATTACAGCAGCTACCTGCTGCATGAAAGGCGCATATGGCTGGTTGAGCTTTATCCGGACTGTATAGTCATCCGGGGCTTCCACACTTTCAATGACTGCCGTATTATACCAGCCTGCTCCAATCGGGCTTATTACTGCTTTTCCTTGAATGTAATCGTATGTGAAGGTTACATCATCTGCCGTAAACGGTTCTCCGTCGTGCCATGTCACATTTTCCCGCAGGTAAAAAGTCCAGGTAAGCCCGTCAGGCGAGTTCTCCCAGGAACTGGCAAGAAGCCCTGTGAAGTTCCCTGTTTCATCAGGCCAGACCAGCGAGTCAAAACAGAAACTCGTCATTACATAACCCGGTCCCCTAGGATAAAAGGTAAGGGGGGAAGGAAAACCCCAGTCACCTCCACTTGCACCCCAGGTTGCTTTGAGAACCCTGGCACTTTCCTCACCGGAATTTTCTGCAGCTGCAGCTGAGGAAAGGAAAAGCGGAACGAATACGAAACTAATGATAAAGAAGGATAAGAGAATCGAAAATGCCCTACCAATCTTCATTTTACCATCCTCTGGTATATTCCTCATAACAGGATGTGCAGAATATCTCTCCATTCTCCATTCTGGCACGGGACTCTGCAAACATTTCCCCGCATTTTGAGCACTTTACCGAATTGAAGATCCTGGCTTTTCGGGGAATTTCCACGTTCACATGTTTTATGTCGAATATTTCTTCAGCCGGCATTTCTCTCATGTACTCCGAGACACAATTCATCTGTGTTCCGAAGTCCAGGGTTTCGGCTTCAGTAGCTGTGCCTGACATTACTCTGGGACAAAGCTCGCTTAACTCAGGGTCAAGGTTCTCAATGTTAAACTCGGATTTCAGTACAAATCTGACGGCTTTGCCGCCGCCTCTGCATATAAAAGTGAAAGCCTGTTTCCCGTAATCCCTGTAGGTCAGCCCCGGACACACATGCCCATGGAACTTTGAAACCTCGGAAAAGAGAGCTATTTGATTTACCCCTGTGTTTTCGTGCGAACATTCTCCAGCCATTTTGATCATGAATATTTACTTTTGTAATACTTATTATATTTTCCTAAATAATTATTATCAGCAATTAATAAAAGAATCAACCATATTAAAATTCCAGCTATATAATGATCCCTTAACCGGCATAATTTACCGGAAAAAGCTCTTGAAAAGTAAATTCAAGGTTTCAGGAGGGGAATAGATCCCGAATCAGAAAGAGAATTCCAAGAAAAAAGAAGTATTTTCAGAGTTTGACGACTGCATGTGAACTACCACTCAGCTAAAGACTGAGTGGCTTCTTGGTTCATTCCTCCCTCTATTGAGGGCAAGTCCCCAAGCTCATCCCCGTAGTCCCTACGGTGTCATAATCCAATTAGATTCTGATCTATGAGAGCGAATTTTTTGATATTAATAGTGGCATTAATGTCTCTATCGTGTTTGGTTTTACAGTTTGGACAAATCCATTCTCTGTCTTTTAGCTGAAGCTCTTTATTGTGGTATCCACACACACTACATAGCTTAGAAGAGGGTTCAAATTGTCCTATTCTCAGGACGGTTTTTCCAAACCATTGAGCCTTATATTCCAACTTTGTTACAAAACTACTCCACGCAGAATCACTTATAGCCTGTGCTAAGTGATGATTCTTAACCATGCCTTTAACATTTAGAGTTTCCAGAGCTACAGCTTGGTTTTCGCTAACAAGTCTAAAAGAGAGTTTGTTCTGGAAGTCATTTCTCTGATTTGTTATTTTGTCATGGAGTACAGCAAGTCTTCGTTTAGCTTTTGCCCTGTTCTTAGAGCCTTTCTGTTTCCTTGAGACTCTTTTCTGTAATACTTTGAGCCTTTTAAGAGAGTTTTTCAAGTACTTTGGATTCTCAACCTTTTCTCCTGTTGAAAGGACAGCAAAGTCTTTGATACCTACATCAATTCCTACTGTTGTTGATTCTGTGAAAGCTTCCTTTACTGGAAGTTCTTTTCCATCTTCAACAAGGATACTGATGTAGTAATGTCCTTTACATGTCCTTGATAACGTAGCCGTTTTAGGCTCTCCTTCAAACTTCCTGTGAAGAACTGCTTTAATTGGTTCTATTTTAGGAAGCTTGATAGTATTATTTTCAAAGTTTACAGTGTAGTGTTGAGGTACAGGGAAAGACTGTATCGGATTCTTTTTTGATTTGAACTTTGGAAACCCTGTTTTCTCTCTAAAGAATCTAGTGAAAGCGGATTCAACCTGCTTAGTCATCCCCTGTAATGATTGAGAGTTAACTTCTCCTAACCACTCATTAGAAGCCTTTAGAGTAGGAATTAATTTGTTTAAGTCAAATCTGGAAATTGATTCCCCTGTCTGCTCATAAGTTTTAATTTTCTGGTCAAGTGCCCAATTATAGACAAATCTACAGCTACCTATATGCTGATTCAATTGAATAGCTTGTGTAGTTGTAGGATAGAGTCTAAATTTGAACGCTTGCATCATACAAAGGCATTATATGCTTTAACAACACATGTACTTTTTGGTAAATACGAAGTATGAAACACGGAATCATAGCAAATTTTTGTTAATGTATCATGTTATTTTTGTTTGCAAATACCAAAAAGTCATACTTGAACCAATTAGCGAAGAACTCAAACAGATTAGGATTGACATTTCAAAAGAGTCTAACTTTGAAATCCTAATGGAAACTGACAAAGACCGTATTCATTTCTTGATCAAGAGTGAGCCGAAAGTTAGCGTTTTGTCAATTGTCAGAAAATTGAAACAAGGATATACTAACAGGTTATGGAAAACTCAAAAAGAATATCTGAAAAAGTATTATTGGGGTGAGAATACGTTATGGAGTGATGGTTATTTTGCGTCTACTATCGGAAATGTGAGTAAAGAGGCGGCAGAATATTACATACGGAATCAGGGTTGAAGTTGACGCTTATATCCCCTGAGCTAAAGACTCAGGGGTTTTACGCTTCTTCATATAAATGTATTTATGTTAGTTGAGCTCAACAAATTTAAATACTCATATTTATCACATTAAATTAAAAAAATAACATTAAATTGCCTTATTTTTTATTTTTTACAAACTAATATTAAATGACTGATGGGATACATAAGTCGTAATTGTGAAACAATGAAAACCACGATTAAGGACAGTGAACTGTTTACGTTGATCCCGGAGTTTGAAAATGATGAATATTCTGACTTTTCCGTGAAAAATATAGAAAATCATTTCAGAATCCCCGGAAAAGGTAATGACCCCCGAAAAAATCAAATTGTGCGCGGCATAGACATCTAGACCCTGGAACATAAAGGAAAAAGGATGATTGGCCCTGAAATTTAAATTCTGAAGAAATCTTCTTTTTTTTGTCTACAGAAAAAACGAAGAGGTATTTTTTATTGAAAAAAGAAAGTAAAAAAACAAAAAAAATTCGAAAAAAAGTTCTTACCTTTTCATAGCCAGAAGAAAATTCGTTAGCCAGAAAAGTAACAATTCTTACCCAAATACTACCATATTTTTTACTTTTTATCGTTACCTAGTTAAAAAGATTATTTCCGACAAATTCCAAAGCTTTTGAAAAATGAGTTTTTCAATCTCAAGCAATAAAACTGTTAGTTTACGACAAAAACAGTGTCTTTTAAACAATGGTCTCGAGAAAAACCGTTAATTACCTGATATTTTCCAAAGAAATGATAATCTGAAACTTTTAGAGAATTTCTACGAGAGCCGAAATTTAAATTTCTAATTTCAAACTCAAGCTGAGATCCCTCATAAAAATGGTGTGACACATGAATCTGCCAGTACCTAAAATCTTACTGTTAATTTTACTGTTCATCCTGACAATGGTTGGAGTTGCTTCCGGGCTCAGCGAAAGTGACAATGAAAACCCCAATGAAAACGTGTTAAATATGAATGAATCGGAGAAGCAGCAAGCTATAGAACCTCTGATACGGGCATTGGAAGCCGATGATATAAACTCCAGAAAAGAAGCCAGATTTGCTCTGGAAGAAATGGGAGAAGAAGCCGTAGATCTTCTTATAAAAGTTATTGACTCAGAAGAAACTCAGGAAATAAGGTGTGAGGCCGCTCGAGCTCTCGGAAATATTGGCGGACAAGAAGCAGAAAAAACTTTAATACAACTTTTAAGGGACGAAGACCCGGAAGTTAGAAGCAGTTCAGCTCTAGCCCTTGGAAATGCAAGAAGTGTAAGAGCAGAGAAAGAACTCATCCAAACACTTTTAGATGAAGATAAAAGAGTACGCTCAAATTCAGCTTGGGCTCTCGGGGAAATTGTAAAGGCAGGTTCTTCTCCTTCAAAGGAAGAAGACTGGGAACAAACCTTATTTTCAGGAGCTGTAGAAAATGAAATAATTGTTGAAGCTCTCTGCCAGACTCTCGAAGATAATAGTAGTGATGTAAGGTCCAGTGCTACAGAAGCACTGGGAAAAATAGGAGGAGAAAAAGCTGAAGAGCTCCTGATAAAGGCTCTTTCCGACGGGGACAGAGAAGTCAGAAGGAACGCTGTGGAAGCCCTTGGAAGGATAGGGAGCAAAAAAGCTGCTGAACCTCTGATACAGGAGGCATTAAATGACCCAGACAGAGAAGTCAGAAAAAAAGCTGTTTTAGCTCTGGGAGAACTTAGAGAAGAGAAAGCGACAAAAGCCCTGATACAGGTATTGAATGATGAAGATCGGGATACCCGCTGTATTGCGGCCATGGAGTTGGGAGAGATTGGGGATGAGAGAGCAGAAAAAGCTCTGATAAGTGCCCTTTCAGATGGAGACCCTGAGGTAAGAAGTTTTGTTGTGGAAGCTCTTGGAAAAGTAGGAAAAGAAGAAACAATAAGAGCTCTCATCCAGCAGTTAAAAGATTCAGATGAAAAAGTTAGGAATATTACTGCAAATATTCTCATAGAAACCGGAGACAGATATACTGAACTGCTTGTTCAGGCATTAAAAGATGAAAATAAAGATGTTAAGTGGCAAGCGAGGAATATTCTTGTTGAAATTGGGAAACCGGCTGTGGAACCTCTTATAGAGGCTCTTTCGGATAATGATGTGTATACCCGTTGTACAGCAGCCTGGGCTCTAGGACAGATAAAAGACGAAAGGGCAATAGAACCCCTGATTCAAACCCTTTCAACAGAAGACGAAGACGTAAGGCTGAGCTGCACCTGGGCCCTAGTAGAAATAGGAGAACCTGCAGTGCCTGCTTTGACAAAAGTTCTTGAAAATCAGAACAAAACCGTTAGAAAATATATTGTTTTTTCACTTATTGAAATGGGAGATGAAAGAGCTATTCCAGGACTTAAAGAAATATTAAAGGATAAAACAAAGGATAAAACAGAAATAACAGAAATTTCTGCTGAATTTTCTGAAAAAGAAAGGGACGAAAAAGCAGATCAAATTCTCCTGAAAATTATAGAAGAAAAGTAACAATTCAGGTAGCCTTTGAAAGGCTACAATTTTTCCTCTTTTCGAGGAAAAATTGCATATAAATTGAATCCTATTTTGTTTCGTTATTATGCTTACACGTGAAGAGATCCTCGTTATCTATGAAGCTGGTCCTGAAGCTGTAATTTCTGTAATCCAGAGACTTGAAACTATCATAGAAGAACAAGCTATTCGAATTGCTGAACTAGAAGAACGTGTAAGGATTTTAGAATCTCGCTTAAATCAAAATAGCAGAAACAGCAGTAAACCTCCTTCTACTGACTTTTTAGTCAAAGAAAAACCTAATCCCAAGAGTCTCCGGAAAAAGAGTGGGAAGAAACCTGGAGGTCAAGAAGGTCATCCAGGCACAACTCTTGATATGGTTAATGATCCTGATTAGGTAATTGAACATTCTTTGACCTGCTGCAAAGAATGTGGACATACTCTTGAGGATGTTGAAGTTGAAGCTTATGAGAGAAGACAAATTTTTGATATTCCTCCTGTAAATCTAATTGTTACGGAACATCGAAGTCAGATTAAGACCTGTACTCACTGTGGAAAATCAAATAAAGCTTCTTTTCCAGAATCTGTGAAATATCCCGTCCAGTATGGTCCTAATATTTTAGCTTCAGCAATTTACTGTAAAAACTACCAGTTTATTCCCTACAAAAGGATTTTAGAGTTTTTTGATGACGTTATGGGGATAAAAATCTGTTCTGCTACGGTAATCAGAGCAGAAAAAGAATGTTTCCGGAATTTAGAGGAGTTTGAAAATGTGAGTCAGGAGAGGTTAATAACTTCTCCTGTAATCCATTGCGATGAAACTGGGATGAAAATTGAAGGAAAAAGGCATTGGCTTCATGTAGCTTCTAATGACAAATACACCTGTTATTTTGCTCACTCAAAAAGAGGATCAGAAGCAATTAATGCCATGGGAATTCTTCCAGAGTTTAAAGGAATAGCAGTTCATGACGGATGGAAACCCTATAACAGTTATGAATGTGATCATGCTCTTTGCAATGCTCATCTCCAGAGAGAACTTACTGGAATTGAGGAGAACTATAAACAGCAATGGGCTAAAGAGATGAATGAACTGTTAGCAGAAATGAAAAAGTATACTGATGAGTGTAAAGAGCAGGTCAAAGATCTGGACTTTGAGCAAATTAAAGTGTTAGAAGAAAGGTTCGATGCTGTAGTCATGAAAGGGATTGAAGAAAATCCACCTTCTCTAAACCCTGAAAAACAAGGAAAACGTGGTAAAAATCCAAAAACAAAAGCAAGGAACCTACTTGACAGGTTTATAGAAAACAAAAAACAGATCCTGAGATTCCTCAATGACTTGAGAGTTCCGTTTGAGAATAACCAAGCAGAAAGAGACATAAGGATGATGAAATTACAGCAGAAAATATCAGGAACTTTCAGAACTATACAAGGAGCGGAAGCTTTCTGCAGAATTAGAGCTTATATCTCAACCATTAAAAAGAACGATTTACCTGTTATAGACGGTATTCTCGCGGCGCTCAAAGGAGCGCCGCTATTATTCTGAGAATTTCAGCATTTTGCTGAAAAAACATACTTTTTTATCAGTGGCTGAATAGTTACGAAGAAAAAGACCTGAACTTCCGAAAAGAAGTGGCAAATACCTTTGAAAAAATAGGAAATTCAGAAGCAAAACCCCTTATCAATGCATTGGAAACAGAGCCACAAAACACTAAAAAATATGAAGAAATGTGTGGAGTTGACCCTGAAGATGAAAAAGCACAGGAGAAACTCTTAGGCGCATTAAAGAATGAGAAGAGTTACATGAGGGTCAGTTCCATATTTGCACTAGCGGAAATAGGAGATGAAAGTTCTGTCGAGTCTCTTGCTGAAGTGCTTATCAAAGACTTGAATCAGACTAAAGCCTGCGCCGCCTTTTCTCTTGGAGAAATCGGAAGCGAAAAGGCAGTTGAACCCTTATCGTTTGCCCTGAAAATGGATAAATACGACAGCGTAAAAGAATGTTGCGCAATCTCCCTTGGAAAAATAGGAGATCAAAGGGCAGTAGAACCCCTTATAATGGCTTTGAACGAAGGTTATTCAGTAAAAAGTTGTGCAGCTCTTGCTCTTGGAGAAATAGGAAATCAGAGGGCTGTTAAACCTCTGATACCGCTACTAGACAGTGAAAAACCCGAAGTAAGGAGAAATGCAGCTCTGGCCCTTGGAGCAATAGGGGATGAAAAAGCAGTTAAATCTTTAACTTTGGTACTGCAAGATGAAGACGAAACTGTGAGAACTGCTGCAGTATGGGCTCTTGGAAATATAGGTGATGCCACAGCTGTGGATGTGCTCAATAGTGCTGCAGCAGATGGAAATGAAACATTCAGGTGTACCACTTTAGAAGCTTTGGGAAAAATAAACGACTCAAAAGCAATCGGAACTTTGGAAAAAGCTCTTGAAGATGATAACGTCAGAATTCAAATTTCAGCTATTACTGCTTTGGGAAAGATAAAAGATGAAAAAGCAACTGAAATTCTTGTCAGAGCTTTGGGAGATAATAATAAAGAAGTAAGAAGCTGCGTCTCAAATGCTCTTATTAACAGAAAAGAAGAGGCTGTAGAACCTCTTATAAGAAGTCTGAGCGATGAAAACGAGAATATCAGGGAAAACTCTGTGCTCCTGCTAATTGAAATTGGAGATGAGAGGGCAGTAGACCCTCTAATTAAGTACCTGGAGACAAATACCAGAACTCAACCTGAAACCCTTAAAATCACAGCTGTTCAGAAGATAAAAGCGGACTCTGAAGAAGACTTGATTTATTCATACAATACAAAAGTCATTCCTCCAGGAGATTTTGAAATAAGTAGTGACGATATCACGAAAAAAGTAACCCTGCAGGGGAAAACTGCAGTTGTGACGCCGGAGAATTCATCACAGGAAACAGAATCTGCTACAAAAGAGACAACCTCGAAAAACCAGGCAGAAAAAGATACGCAGGCTGTCTTAAATCCAGATCAGAGCTCTGAAAAGAGAGATAAAATTCAGGAGCCCGAACCTGTTGAAGAAACAGGATTGTCTGTGGATAAGATCTACATGCTGAGAGGGATGGTGTCAGCGGTTCTAATCATCATTCTTTACTCAAAAAGAAAATGAAGCAAAAAAAGAATTTCAGCCTCGCAGCATCAAAAAATCTGCTGTCCTGAAGCTGATGAACAAAAAATAGGCAGCATGAAGCACCAAACTATCTAAAGCATAATTATCTTGGCAAGCTCTCATGTGCTTGATTATACTTTTCAAGTGCGTAACTCCTAATTAAAAGACCAACTTAGATGGTATGGAAGACGGGACTTCAGCTGAAACTCAGGAAAATGAAACTTAAACCAGGCGAATAAGATCTTCAAGTGCAGCCTTGGGGTCTGTAGCTTTCACGATTCCAGACGCAAGAAGCACCCCCTGCGAGCCAAGATCAAGAGCTGCCCTGAGGTCTTCACCTTTTGAAATTCCGGCACCACAGAGCACTTTTACGCCTGGCTTGATCTTTGCAACGGCTTCTACCGAACCGCTAACAACTTCGGGGTCGGCTTTTGAGACAGGAATTCCACTGCCTATGAGCTCCGGAGGTTCAATTGCTACATAATCAGGTTCAAGAGCTGCAGCTGCTGCCGTTGTAGGGACATTATTAGTACATATTACTGCCCTTAGTCCAAATTCTTTTGCCGCTTTCAGGGAAGCTTCAATTTCTGCAAGGGTCAGGCGCCTTTCAGAATGATTGATCAGAGTCCCAACAGCTCCTGCTTCTTTTACACATTTTCCGAAAACATGACCTGTAAAACTTCCTGCCCCTATACCGTCCAGATGCTGGGAAAAGACCGGAAGTTCAACCTCGGAAGCTACCCTGTAAATATCCGGGAGTTGAGGAGCTACTGCAATCTCGATACCTGATTCTTCGGATACGGCTTTGCAGGCTTTTGCAATTTCAACTGCTTCGTAGCCTGTGCCCTGCAAATAAGTTTTGTAGTTCAGTAAAATGAATGGTGAACCCAAGAAAAATCCCCTCCTGACAAATGGAAAGAAAACGAAAAAGAAAAAAGCGTGAAAACTCACGCTTTCAGAAGTCTGTCATAACTCTGAACTGGTCGATTTCAGGTTTGTTAAGGCTGTTAATGAACTGCTCAGCCATTTCCCTGATATCCTTTGCATTGGTGATAGCACGTCCGACCACAAGGATATCAGCACCCTGGCTAAGGGCTACAGGCACCTTGTCGAGACGGACTCCGCCTGCAACAGCAATAAGAGCCTTTGGAGCAACCTTCTTGATATCGGCAATATTGCCCCAAGCGTGTTCAGTACCTTCGATGTCAATTCCACGGTGGAGTTCAATGACATCAGGCATGACCTTAAGCTGCTTCAAGACAAAAATCGGATCGTGCTGGTTGAGAGTGTCCATGACAGCATAGATGCCTGTCTTGTGGGCTTCTTCAATGAGTTTGTCAATAGTGCTGATAGGGGCAAGAGCAGATACCACAATGGCATCTCCTGCAGCGTCTGCAACCATTCTTGCTTCAAGATTCCCGGTATCCAGGGTCTTTAGGTCAGCAACGATGAAAGCATCGGGCCTGACCTGTCTGATCTTGGAAATCACGTCCACACCGTAGCGCTTGATAAGGGGCGTCCCTGCTTCGATGATGACGTGATCGCTGTTCGGAATCTGGGAAATAGCCGAAAGCACGAACTCGATGTTCGGGTTGTCAAAAGCAATCTGCAGATAAGGTGGATCCCAGAGCCTGGTGACTTTAAAGCCCATGATAGCATGGGTGGACTTGTTGCTCTCTTCAAGCACAGTGTCGATGTCCGGGAAGCCTTCAAGAGCGCGCTTGAGTGCAAGCTTTGTGGCACCGTAATTGTACCTGTAGATCTTGTTATAGTCCTGGGCATCAGGGTGGATAAAGACGCTAGCTACAATGACAAGGTCTTCAGCCTGGTCCTTTGTGATTACGCCTTCTTCTACTGAGTCTGCTACTGCTTTTGCAACTGCTGACTGGGCAGGCCCGAAAATTTTTGATGCCTGCTCCATGTTCTTTACAGTAACCTTCGGGATAATAAGAGTTGAAGGTTTAGGCGGCAGATTTGGCCTGATAACGGAAAGGAGGGGGGTGTGTCCAGCTGAAAGCTGGGTCAGGCCATTTGCAAAAGCCTGTCCTACAGGACCCTCCTTGTCTCCTATCATCAAATCAACATGGGCAAGTTCTGCACCCTGCCCCATTAATGCTTCTCCTATCTGAAACATGTTTGACCTCGTAAATGCGATGAAAGTAATATTAAGTGTTATGAAGTGTTTGATAGTTAGTTGCTTGAGAGCGAATTTGTTATTGAACTATGGGGTAGCATAACCCTTTTGCCTGCTAAACGCCAGCCTGATATAAATAATCTTGGATCATCCCAAACAGTTTTTCGACAGCTCACAGGTTCTCTACACTTTGATTCCACAATCACGGAGTTTTCAAAACCCTCCGCTTAAAGGAGAATTTTAGGACACATATCGTTCAGGACGCAGACTTCACACCTTGGAGAAATCGGCCGGCAGACGTTCTGCCCTAATTTTACAAGCAAGAGATTTATATGTTTCCAGTACTTCTGCGGAAAAATTTTTTTTAACTCAGTCTCAGTCTCCTCAGGAGCTTTTGTCTCTACCAGCCCAAGCCTGTTAGAAATCCTGTGAACGTGTGTATCGACCGCAAGGGCATCTTTAAGGAAAGCATGAGCAAGTACGCAGTTAGCAGTCTTTCGGCCAACACCCGGCAATTTAAGGAGAGTTTCCATATCATCCGAAACCCTGCCATTGTATTCTTCAAGTAGAATCCTGGAAATCTCCTTTATCCTTCCAGCTTTGACCCTGTAAAAGCCCACATCTCTTATAAGCTCTTCAAGCTCTTCAACATCAGCCTCGACCATTTCCTCAGGAGTTGAGAATCTCTCAAAAAGCCTCTTTGCTGCAGGATAGGTTACATCGTCCCGGGTCCTGTGGGACATAACAGTGGAGATTAACACAAAAAAAGGATCTCTCGAGCCATCAGTATAGCCCTCTGGATAAAGTTCAAAAAGCCTCCGCATGAGTTCATCAAGGTCCATGCCCAGAGTTAACATTCTCTTGATATAAAAATACCAAATTAAAACTGTAATTCAGTAAGTAAATAAAAAAAAATAAAAACAGATCCTGTAGAGAAGTCCTGGATGAGTCTTAGAGCGTGTCTTAAAATTAAATTTGATTCTACAATGGTCTTTCATACATCGAGCGAGTAAGCCTGATGTAATAAATTTACAGTCTGAATTTAAAGTCAGCAATGGCCACAGTCCAAATGTAGAAATGGTTTGAATTTTAAGACAGCCTCTTAGAGAATCCTAGAGAAGTTCAAATTGGAGAAGTCTGAATAAAGACGAAAAAAATGGATTCAAAAAAAGGGCAGATGAAGAAATTTTCAAAATAAAGACAAAAACTATTTTGAGAAACAAGAAATGTTTGAGAAAAAGAAGAAATTTAAAAGCCAAGATCCGGATTCGAACCGGAATGGAATCGCTCTGCAGGCGATTGCGTAGCCGCTCCGCCATCTTGGCACAAAGTGGATTCTCTTAAAGCACTTTATTGAATATATAGTTTTAGGTTAAATAGAATATTAAAAGAGAAAAAGCCAAGATCCGGATTCGAACCGGAATGGAATCGCTCTGCAGGCGATTGCGTAGCCGCTCCGCCATCTTGGCACTTTTGAGCACGTATTAATCGTGTAGATGCAATTAAAGTAATTTCTAATATATAAACATTTAGCTTGAAGCAATGAATCCATAAAAAATTTAAGAATTATATTAGAATTGAGTTATCGTGGCATATGCAATTGATCCTACCAGAACTACCATAATTATGACAAGTAAGATGATCACGACAGTGGGCAAGAGTACAGCTATCGCCGATTTGGCCATGCTTACATCATGTACAACCATACCGCCCACAATGTAGAGATATATCCCGTAAAGCCCGAAGACCCAGCCGATAAGAGGAACCCAGGAGACCACCATTACGGCGGTTGCATAAGATATGAACCTTACAGTGCCTTCATAAGTTCCGGAACCTCCAAGCACCCTATAAATAACATAGAATATCGCAGCTCCGATAAAGATAGAGATGATCCCCACAATCGGGGCCATAATCGCAGTCATAATTGCAGTGGAAAAACCAAATTCGGTGATACCACCGTACCCATACATGCCTCTCATCATTCCGCGGTTAAAAAGTCCGGTTAAAAGCCCGTATATGAGATAACTGAGTGCTGCAAAGGTAAGAGGATCATTATATCCTCCGGTCGTTGGCATTTTTCTGTAAAATTCAGACGGCCTTTGTATAACTTCTTTCCAGGTTTCGATATAATCCATTATTTTCCCCATTAAAAATATGTATGAACAGTATTTAAAGAGATTTGTAGGAATAAAGTCAACTACCCCTGAGCTAAAGACTCAGGGGTTTCCTGCTGAAAATTTATGAAAGTCTAAAAGTGAAAGCCTAAACTTCGCTAAGATAGTATTTCCTGTCTTATAGCAAGCGTTCAGCTTCAATTATTAAGCTGAGCGCGCCCGCCGAGACTTAGCCAGTGTGCCGAAGTAGAATACCAGTAACTCAAAAAAGTTGAGCATGATTTCTGATTTTATAAAAAGCATAACTAAAAGAGAGACGGAACATAAAAATCAAGTAACAAAAGCAGCAGGACAAAAAAAGCAATGAAAAACTTAGAAGGGCTCAAAAGAATAAACAGGATCAAAAAATATCGGAAAACTATGTCAACAACATGTAAAAACAATTCAAAAAAACAATTCAAAAAAACAATTTCAGAATAGAGTTAAAGTAGTATAGGGTGAGTTTGGCAGCGATCCAGAGTTCCCGAAGGCTCGCACACCCGAGTTTCGTGTCGGGAGCACGAAGTCCGTTTCACTCGCTTCGCTCGCTCAAGCAGACAACGTAACAAGAGAAAGAAGAATTCAAAAAAACATTTCAAAAAATCAATATCAAAAAATCAATTTAAAAAATCAATATTAAAAAATCAATTTAAAAAATCAATATTAAAAAATCAATTTAAAAAATCAATATTAAAAAATCAATTTAAAAAATCAATTCAAAAAATCAATTCAAAAAAACATTTCAAAAAAACAATTTCAGAATAGAGTTAAAGTAGTATAGGGTGAGTTTGGCAGCGATCCAGAGTTCCCGAAGGCTCGCACACTTCAGTACAGTAAGGAACGTGGACAGGCTTATCTTCTGTGTTCGGGATGGGTACAGGAGTTACCCTGCCGCTATGGCCGCCAAACTCTACCTATAAATGGGATATGGGAAAAGTCATGTATAGATGTGCTGCATACTGAATTTCGCCTGGACCTGAATTAGGTGAAAGGAACGGATAGTTAGTGAACGCGGACTGAACACCTCGTTGCCTTGGTGCTTACATCCCGTTTCTATCAAACCGGTCTTCTACCGGAATCCTTAGAGAGGTCTCTTTTTAGGTCAGATTTCGAGCTTAGATGCATTCAGCTCTTATTCCTTAGCGCGTAGCTGCCCGGCAATGCCTTGTCAGACAACCGGTACACCAGTGGCGCCGCTGCTTGGTTCCTCTCGTACTAAAAGCAGCTTACCCGCAGACCTCTGGCACCTCTAGTAGATAGTAACCGACCTGTCTCACGACGGTCTAAACCCAGCTCACGATCTCCTTTAATAGGCGAACAACCTCACCCTTGGCCGATGCTGCACGGCCAGGATGGAAAGAACCGACATCGAGGTAGCAAGCTGCCGGGTCGATATGTACTCTTGCCGGCAACGACTCAATTATCCCCGGGGTAACTTTTCTGTCATTTTTGGCCCCCACCAAGGAGGCTCAAAAGTTCGCTAGAACCGACTTTCGTCTCGTCATCCACTGCTTTGCTGAATAACGTCAGGCTGACTTATACTCTTGCACTCTTCAGCGAGTTTCCGACCCGCTTGAGTCAACCATTGCGCGCCCTTGATATCTTTTCAAGGGCGTCCCGCCCCAGGCAAACTGCCCACCTATCGGGGTCCTCTTCGCAGAGTTAGGGTCGTAGTTCCAGAAGGGTAGTGTCCCAATTGTGGCTCCACAGATGCTGGCGCACCCGCTTCGACGCCTCCTACCTACTCTGTACATCCAGAACCACAACCCAACGACAGGCTGCAGTAAAGCTCCACGGGGTCTTCACTTCCCCCTAGAGGTCTCTAGACTGTGCACTAGAATGTAAGCTTCACCGGACTCCAGTTAGGGACAGTAGGGCTCTCATTGATCCATTCATGCAAGTCGCCAATTAAGCGACAAGGTACTACGCTACCTTAAGAGGGTCATAGTTACCCCCGCTGTTTACAGGCCCTTCTTCCCGTTGAACCGGGGTTTCAGGTACCTGCACTGAGCAGGATTCAGAGATTGTACTAGCCCTTACGGGTTTGCAATCTCCTATGTTGGTATTAGACAGTTAGAGCCCCCTGGTCACTGCGACCTGCTGTCTTCACAGCAGGCACTCCTTCTCCCGAAGTTACGGAGCTAATTTGCCGAATTCCCTTAACTGAATTACTCCGACACGCCTTAGCCTTTTCAGCTAGGGGCACCTGTGTCAGTTCTCGGTACGGACATTTAGCTGTCCTTTTCACGGGTTCCTGGGTGCAGCCGACTTAAGCCATTACAGATTCGCCCGATTCTCGCCATTACGGCTCTCCACGGGATTCGCTGCTTAGACGGCGCGACGACGCCGCTCGGCTTGCCCGGAAACGTCAGAACTAAGTGCTAAATGGTACAGGAATATTAACCTGTTTCCCTTTTGGCGTACTCGAATTACGGTACGTCTTAGGACCGACTAACCCTCGGCTGACGATCATTGCCGAGGAAACCTGGCCCCTTCGGCGGCAGGGATTCTCACCCTGCTTTGCTGCTACTATTACCAGGATTTTCGTTTGTGAACGGTCCACAGGACTTTACAGCCCTGCTTCAGCCCGAACACAACGCCTTCCTACGAGATTACCTTGCGGTACTCCGTGGTATCGGTGGTCGACTTGAGCCCCGTCAATTTTCGGGGCCCCAAACCTCGACTGGTGAGCTGTTACGCACTCTTTGAAGGGTAGCTGCTTCTAAGCTAACCTTCCAGCTGTCTTGGGCTTGGGACGCCCTTTAGCGTTAACACTTAGTCGACACTTGGGGACCTTAACCACGGGCTGGGTTGTCTCCCTTACGGACTACAAGCTTACCCCAGTAGTCCGGACTCCGACTGTCTCAGATGACGGTGGGTTTGGAGTTTGACAGGCGGGCGAGGGATTTCTCCCCCGGAACCGCCAATCAGTGCTCTACTCCACCGACGATCTCAAGTCAGGTCATGCTGCGACATGTTTCGGAAGGAACCAGCGGATGCCGGGTTAGATTAGCATTTCACTACGAGACGCAGGTCACACGAATGATTTGCAGATCAATACCGCTTGCGGTCCTCCACGTAGCTTTCGCCACGCTTCAACCTGCCCACGCCTAGATCACCCGGCTTCGGGTCGTACCCCGGTGACTCCACGCACTTGTATACGTCGTGCCTCGCCCGAAGGCTGCGCACATGTTGCTTTCGCTTCGGCTGCCCAGATAAAAGGTTAGCCATCGCCACCAAGATACACTCCCTGGCCCGTTCTTCAAAACGTAAGATACAACACTGGCAGTGACATTCGTACTACATCCTCGCGGATGATTTCTTCATGTCAAAGATCCTTTCATGCCGTATCGTTCCATCACTATCAGGTTTCAGGCACTTTGCACCTCCCTTCTCGGGGTACTTTTCAGCGTTCGGTCACCCTACTATTTCGCTATCGGTCTCAAGGAGTATTTAGTTTTGGAGATTGGTGACCCCCAGATTCCCGCACGATATCCAACGCACGGTACTCAGGGACATGTTCCGGTCTGTTAGCTTACACCTAAGTGACTGTCACACTCTATGGTCTGCCGTTCCAGGCAAGTTCGGTTTTGCCGCAAGACGTTTGAACAGCCCTACAACACCACATTTCCCCGAAGGGATTCGGTTTGAACTGTGCCGGTTTCACTCGCCGTTACTAGCGGCATCTCAATTGATTTCTTTTCCAGCTCCTACTGAGATGTTTCAATTCGGAGCGTTCCCGATCATTACTGATCACTATGGAGAGGTCCCATTCGGAGATCCCGGGTTCATTGGATCCATGCACCTATCCCGGGCTTATCGCAGCTTGGCACGTCCTTCATCAGCTCTTGAGCCGAGCCATCCACCTGATAGCATAACTCCTGTTACACCTAACCAGGTCCAGTTAGCGTTCAATATACAGCACCTATACACGACTTCATATGCCTGCGGTTCCGCGCAGGCTATCCATCCTTCCCCGATAAACTACTTATCGGGTGCATTTGATGAGTTATAATTCGAATTTATTAATGGGGTGAGGATTTGTACGGTTTATCGGCATCTGGGTGATAGTGTTTTTAGCTTAGGAGGTGATCCAGCCGCAGATTCCCCTACGGCTACCTTGTTACGACTTAACCCCCCTTGCAAAATTCAGGTTCGAACACGGCACAGAGTCCGTGCCCTCACCCATACCTCACTCGGGTGGTTTGACGGGCGGTGTGTGCAAGGAGCAGGGACGTATTCACCACGCTATATTGAAACGCGATTACTACGGATTCCAGCTTCACGAGGGCGAGTTACAGCCCTCGATCCGAACTACGGATGGGTTTGTGAGATTACCAGCCCCTTTCGGGGGAGGGACCCATTGTCCCATCCATTGTAGCCCGCGTGTAGCCCGGGAGATTCGGGGCATACTGACCTACCGTGGCCCGCACCTTCCTCCGATTTAACACCGGCGGTCCCCACAGAGTACCCATCGTCCCGGAGGACATGCTGGTAACAGTGGGCACGGGTCTCGCTCGTTGCCTGACTTAACAGGATGCTTCACAGTACGAACTGGCGACGGCCATGCACCTCCTCTCAGCGATTCAGGCAAAGTCTTCAGCTTGGCCTACATATTGCTGTCGCCCCCGGTGAGTTGTCCGGCGTTGAGTCCAATTAAACCGCAGGCTCCACCCGTTGTTGTGCTCCCCCGCCAATTCCTTTAAGTTTCAGCCTTGCGGCCGTACTTCCCAGGTGGCTCGCTTCACGGCTTCCCTGCGGCACCAGACACGGTCGCGCCATGCCTGACACCTAGCGAGCATCGTTTACGGCTGGGACTACCCGGGTATCTAATCCGGTTCGTGCCCCCAGCTTTCGTCCCTCACCGTCGAACCCGTTCTGGTAAGACGCCTTCGCCACAGGTGGTCCCACAGGGATTACAAGATTTCACTCCTACCCCTGTAGTACCTCTTACCTCTCCCGGTTCCAAGCCTGGCAGTATCCCCCGAAAGCCTAATAGTTAAGCTATCAGATTTCCCGGAGGACTGACCAAACCGGCTACGGACCCTTTAGACCCAATAATCACGATCACCACTCGGGCCGCCGGTGTTACCGCGGCGGCTGGCACCGGTCTTGCCCGGCCCTTGCTAACAGGTGTAGTTTAAACACCCGGACAGCCAGCATATGATGCTGGCACTCGGTGTCCCCTTATCACGGTTTCCCGCATTGTAAAGTTTTCGCGCCTGCTGCGCCCCGTAGGGCCTGGATTCATGTCTCAGAATCCATCTCCGGGCTCTTGCTCTCACAACCCGTACCCGTCGTTGGCTAGTAGGTACATTACACCCACTACTACCTGATAGGCCGCAGATCCATCCTTGGGCAGACGAATCCATTTGACGCATAAAGCATTCCAGCAGATATGCGGTATCCGGAATTATCCCCAGTTTCCCGGGGTTATGCCGGACCCAAGGGCAGGTTATCCACGTGTTACTGAGCAGTACGCCATGTTCACGAAGAACATATGACTCGCATGGCTTAGACGAACACCGATAGCAGTAACCTCTGGCAGGATCAACCAGAATTGTTATAGCACACTTGAAATTAAAGGTCTTGGTCGCAGAAACTTGCACTAACAACTATCTAATTCAGTTAGTTCATTTCGCGATAGATATTTGAAAAAACATCTATCACCCAGAATTAACCGAACCGACAAATCCTCGTCAGACAGGAAATAACTCCTGTCTCCATTAAAAGATGAAAGAGATTTTGAATATCAACCCACACATTTACTCTGTGCGAGGGATTCATACAAGGTATTTCTTGTATATAAACCTTCTTATTGTTCTCCCACGCATTTGCGCCTTGTGAGGGATAGATACAAGGTATTTCTTGTATATATACTTATTCCTTCAAGGAAGGTCGAACAAATTGAAAGATGGAAAGTGAATAGTTGAAAGATTTCAAAGGAGTTGTCCTTTAGAACCCTTAACTTTGTCCGTTTTTATTAGCGATCGTTTGTAAAAACAAACCGCTCAGGCACTTTTTATTCCGTTTTTCAGGTTTCGTTTTTAAGTACCTGTTCCGTTTTTCGAACTCTGTTTTTCAAATTCCGTTTTTCACCTTCGGGATGTCTTGTGACACCCTGAGAAGCAACCCTAGAATGGGGCATCTACTATAAATAATTTTCTATCAAACGCTCAAAAAAGTAAAGTTCCAATCAAACATTTAAAAATATACATGATGTTTATATACCAGAAGTGTACATTCAAATTGATGATTACTATGGATGTACACACTGAAAGAAGGGATCGATTTTTACATCGAACCCATGCAGAATAAAAAAGTAACTATTTTTGACACAACACTGCGTGACGGAGAACAAACCCCGGGCGTATCCCTGACTTCTACCCAGAAGCTGGAAATTGCTCATCAACTCGACAAACTCGGGGTAGACATAATAGAAGCTGGATTTCCCATCTCTTCAGAAGGAGATAAAGAATCCGTAAAATCGATTTCTAATGCCGGGCTTGAAACCATAGTCTGCGGACTTGCTCGCGTACTGAAAAAAGACATCGATGCCTGTTTTGATAGTGATGTTGGCCTTGTGCATACCTTCGTCCCGACCTCAGATGTACAGCGGATCTATACCATTAAAAAGAGCCAGGAAGAAGTAATCCAACTGGCTGTAGAAGCTGTCCAGTACATCAAAGACCACGGGCTGAAGTGCATGTTTTCTGCAATGGATGCCACCAGAACTGACCCTGAATATCTCATAGAGGTTTTCAAGGCAGTCCAGGAGGCAGGATGCGATATCATTAACGTGCCGGACACTGTCGGCATCATGGTTCCATCTGCAATGTACAGACAGATCAAAGACATTGCAACTGAAATTACGATTCCGATAGACGTACACTGTCACAATGATTTCGGACTTGCAGTAGCAAACAGCCTTATGGCCGTTGAAGCCGGGGCATCTCAGGTACAGGTCACTATAAATGGCATTGGGGAGAGGGCAGGAAATGCTGACCTTTCCCAGGCAGTGATGAGCCTGAAGTCAATCTACGGTGCAAAAACCAATATCCGGACAGAATACCTTGTAGAAACTTCAAAAATGATTGAAAACTACACCGGAATCAGGCTTCCACCAAACACGCCTGTGGTCGGGCAAAACGCCTTTTCCCATGAATCGGGAATTCACAGTCAGGGAGTGCTTGAAAAATCCGATACTTTCGAACCCGGTATTATGACCCCGGAAATGGTCGGGCACAGACGTCGCATCGTCCTTGGAAAGCACACAGGCAAACATGCTGTCAAACAGTCCCTTGAGTCTGCTGGCATAAAAACCAGTGAAAAGCAGCTCGACGAGATTGTGCTCAGGATCAAAGAAATCGCAAACAAAGGTAAACAGATAACAGACGCCGATCTCTATGCAATCGCCTCTGCGGTGCTCGGAAAAGCAAGTTCTGATGAAGAACTGATTAAACTCAAAGAAGTATCCGTCATGACAGGAAACATCATCACACCTACGGCTGTGGTCAAGGCAAATATCGAAGGAAAAGAAATCATTTCAGCAAAAACCGGAGTTGGCCCTGTAGACGCCGCCCTCAACGCTGTAAGGGATATCCTGGGCGAAAGCAACCATTTTAAGCTTCAGGAATTCAGGATCGATGCTATCACGGGAGGAGCTGACGCTCTTGCCGATGTGTACATAGGCCTCCAAAACGAAAAGGGCAGGATTGTAACAGCACGGTCCGCAAACCCGGACATAGTCATGGCTTCCGTGGAAGCCCTTGTAAACGCTATGAACCTGCTGTATAAAAAATAAGAAAAAAGCTAAAACGGCAAAGAGAAAAGGGCTGAAGCTTTGAGCCGGAAAATAATACCGGAAATAACAACTCAAAGCCTGAAACCGGATAAGGCAAGATACCTGTTAATTTTCGGGTTTGTATTCCCCAAGCATGTATAAGGTAAAATAAAATGAAATAGAATACAAACCCATGCCTTATCCAATCATTGATTCTCATTGTCACCTTGATTTTCCCAAATTCAACCCCGACAGGGAAGAGGCTATCCTCCGCGCCCGAAAAGCAGGAGTTATCGGGATGATCAACTCCGGAATTTCCCTTAAAGGCAACCGCATGAGTCTTGAGCTTGCGGAAAAGAATGAAGATATCCATGCTGCACTGGGACTGAACCCTGACATCGGCAGAGAGGGAAACGATGACATTATCAACTCTATCCTTGCCCAGATCGAAGCTAATGCCGAAAACGCAGTGGGTATAGGAGAAGCCGGCCTGGATTTTCAGGACTGCAAAACAAATGAAGAACGTCAACGACAGACAGCTTCGTTTGAAAAAGTAATCGAGATTGCAAAAAATCTGGACAAACCCCTTGTAGTACATGCCCGGATGGCTGAAGCAGAAGTCCTTAAACTTGTAAAAGGGGTGGATACCGTAGTCTATCACTGCTATAGTGGTTCCCTTGAGACCATGCAGGAAATCGTAGACGCAGGCTACTATATTTCCCTGGCTACCCTTGTCTGTTTTTCCGAACATCACCAGAACCTTGCAGCCAAGGTCCCCCTTGAAAACCTGCTCCTGGAAACCGATAGTCCTTTCCTCTCCCCCCGCAAAGGCAGAAACGAGCCTGCATATATAGCGGATTCGATCCCGGTTGTAGCGCAGGTTAAGGAAATGGAGCCTGCAGAAATTGCAAGAGACACCACTGAAAACGCGCGCAAGGTTTTCGGAATCTAAGGTTTTAAAATCGTTTCTGAGATAAAAGAAAAGAAAGAAGAAGGGAAAAAAGAAAAAACAGAAAGAGGAACAGAAGAGGAAGAAATATGGAAGTCCGATACATCTGCCCCACAGCCTACGATTCCAGTGTTTACCTTGTAAACGGGAAAGTCCTGATCGATGCTGGAATGAACAGTGACCTGATCATCAGGGAACTTGAAAAATCTATCAAGCTTACTGACCTTGAACTAATCGTCCTGACCCACTGCCACTATGATCACACTGCCGCAGCTGCAATAATTGCAGAGAAGAGTGGAGCAAAAGTTGGAATCCACAGGGCAGACCTTGAAGGCGTAAACGATGAGTATCTAAGTGTTTCCGTGCTCTTTGGAGACCGCGCCCCGGCTGTCAGGCCAACAGTTGTCTATGAGGAAGGGGACAAAATCCCCATAGGAAAAGAGGAATGCCTTGAAGTCATCCACACCCCAGGTCATTCAAAAGGGAGCATCTGCCTCTATGAACCTATCTCAAAAAGCCTCTTTTCAGGAGACACCGTCTTTCCAGGCGGTGGTTTCGGAAGGATGGACTTTGAAGGTTCAGAGCCTGAAAAAATGCTTGGTTCCATAGAAAAACTCACAAAACTCGATGTAAAAACCCTGTACTCGGGGCATGGAGCCCCTAATGACAGAGACGGGAACAAACAGGTCCAGGCTTCTTATACAATGCTAAAGATGATGATGGGAGTTTGAAGGCAGCGAATAAGAAAAAGAGATTAAAAGACTGGAAGAAGAGGTTAAAAGACTGGGAGTCCGGAAGCAGATTATGGTAAAAGATACATCAGTCCCGACAGGAAATAAAAAATTCAACCTGGAAAAAACAAATAAAAAAAAGGATAAAAACCCGGATAGAGAAAAGTCTGCTAGGAAAACCGGTCTTTTTGTTCCAAAAAAAGTAGAAACCGGAAAAGAAATAAAATCCGGGACTCGAACCTCAAGAAAACCCGGAAGGACAAAGCCGGAAGCTTCAGCAGGAGAAGGAAAAACATCCGAATCGAGGCCTGAAACTAAAACCAGAAAAAAGGAAAAAAAGCAGAAAAAAACCTATTCTCCATCTCTCCCTGCATCAATGTTTCTTCCGATGAGCCCTGAAGAAGTAAAAGCTAACGGTTGGAAGGAACTTGATATTATACTGGTCACAGGAGACGCCTATGTGGACCACTCCAGTTTCGGGACTGCAATAATAGGAAGGGTCCTTGAAGATGCCGGCTTCAGGGTAGGAATAATTGCCCAACCACGCTGGGACAGCCCTGAAGACTTCAGAAAACTTGGAAAACCCAGACTCTTTTTTTCCGTAAGTGCAGGAAACACTGACTCAATGGTCAGCAACCTGACTGCGGGTCTTAAGCCGCGAGATAAAGATGCATATTCACCTGAAGGCAAAAAAGGACTTCGTCCGAACCGTGCCGTGATTATCTATTCAAACAGGATAAAAGAAGCTTTCCCTGGGGTGACGATAGTGCTCGGAGGAATTGAAGCTTCCCTGCGGCGCTTTGCTCATTACGATTATCTTTCTGATAAAGTAAGACAGTCAATTCTGGCCGACGCCCCTGCAGACCTTGTTGTCTACGGAATGGGAGAACTCCAGATTGTAGAAATTGCAACGCGCCTTCAAGCTGGAGAGGACATACGGGATATCAGAGACATCCCCGGCACGGTCTGGAAAATGGAAGTCAAAGCCTGGAAAGAGCTGAAAGAACAGAACAAAAAGGCAGCCAAGGAAGCAACCGAATTTTTCAGGAAATACCTCGAAATTCCTTCCTTTTCCGAAGTTTCTCAGGACAAAGCAACCTTTGCAAATGCTTTCCGCACATACTTCCTGGAACTGAACCCGGTCACAGGAAAAGGTGTAGTTCAGCCTCACCCGAAAACTGTTATTGTACAGAACAGGCCCATGCGCCCTCTGACAGAGGCAGAACTTGACCATTTATATGAGCTACCGTTCACGGGAGAAACCCACCCCTTCTACCCCGAGCCCATCCCTGCCCTTGAAATGGTAAAATTCTCCCTGACAACGCACAGGGGCTGTTTCGGAGGTTGTGCTTTTTGCGCCATCACCCAGCACCAGGGGCGCATGATAGCAAGCCGCAGCATTGAGTCCGTCCTCAGGGAAGCAAAGAAGCTGACAGAAAAACCGGATTTCAAAGGCATAATCAATGGAGTCGGAGGCCCCACTGCCAATATGTACGGCATGAGGTGTAGTTCCTGGGAAAAGAAGGGAGCCTGCCTGGACAAAGCCTGCCTTTACCCGCGTATCTGCCCCTCTCTTGACACAAGCCATAAAAAACTGCTTGAATTGATGCAGCGCCTGCGCGAACTTCCCGGGGTCAGGCAGGTCTTTACAGGTTACGGTGTGCGCTACGACCTGGCTCTTGAAGATGAAGAGTACCTCGAAGAACTTTGCACCCACCACATAAGCGGACAGCTGCGGGTTGCACCCGAACACTTCTCAAAGCGAGTAACCGATGTAATGTCCAAGCCTGGCAGAGAAGTTTATGAGAAATTTGCCGGAAAGTTTGCAGTCCTTAACAAAAAATGTGGCAAGAACCAGTATATAGTAAACTACCTGATGTCAGGACATCCGGGCTGCACCCTTGAAGATATGATCGAAATGGCAGAGTATGTGCGGGACCATGGGGGCTACACAGAACAGGTCCAGGACTTTACCCCAACCCCGATGACAGTATCAACCTGCATGTATTACACAGGGCTTGACCCTTTTACAGGAAAAGCGGTATACGTTGCCCGGGATAAAAAAGAAAAAGCCATGCAAAGAGCCCTCATGCACTATAGAAGTCCTGCAAACTATGAACTCGTATATGAAGCCCTGGAAAAAGCAGGGCGGCTCGATCTTGTGGGAAACGCCCATAATTGTTTGATAAGAAGAAAAGGCAAATAAGGAAAGTTATGAACTTCCGTATAAGAATTATAGCAAATCAATTAACTCCTCTTTACTTAAGCCAATTTGATGAAGAATATCGAGAAGAGTCCCTTTGGCAAGTCTTGCATGTAACGGAACAACTGTCCTGTAAGTTCCTTCGGGAGCGGTTTTTCAAAGTGAAACATGACTTCCTTTTCACCTCACGACAAGAAATCTTGCTTTCTGTAATGCATTTATAAGTTCTTTTCCGGTATACCACACCAAAAAAACCAAACCCCGGATTTTTGCTAATTTTCTTAGAACCCCTGGCATTCCCGCACAAGAGCTCTAAGTTTTCCGCTTATCTGCCCACAATAGGTATCCAGGGATCTTTCCTTGACCACAATTAGCAGGTTGTTCCCCCCATCCAGGCTAAAGTGAGCAACTATACCGTTGCCTTCAAGCACCCCGGAGTTTCCAGGTGAAGTTTCGATCCCGTAGGTCTGGAGTTTTTTCTTCAGACAGGAAAACAAGTCCGGAGTTATATTTCTAAACCTGATCCCCTGACACCCCTCCGTATCAATTTTCCTGCCACCCATACCTTTTCCCCCTCTGTTCCGAACAGGTTTTATCCTGAATTTTCAGGACCCATGGCACTCTTTCACAAAGCCCTTTATTTTCCCCGCCACTGCTCCGCAGCTGACGATAAACGGTTTCTCCGTGATTGTGATGGTAAGAGAAGATTTTCCGTCCCATTCAAAATCCGCCTCAACCCCCGATCCTGAGAGTTCTCCTCTGTTTCCCGGTGGTACATGGATGCCCGCATCCTGAAGTTTTTTCTTCATGCATTTAAACACATCGGGGGGGACATTCTTAAATGTTATTGGTTTACAACTCATAGATCATATCCTCCTATAAATTTCTAAAACTTACTTTCACCTGTATTGCCCAACAAACAACAGTCACCTTCAAGAAATAAAAATATAGCGTTGACAGCCCACGGACTGTTTATCATTGTATCCATCCAGGAAGAGAAAATCAGGAAGATAAAAATAATGTGATGTTTACAATTAAAAAATAGAAATCGCGAAAAAACAATTACTGATTTTGTACCAGGAACAGACCTCTTCTCAGAAGCAAAAAAGAAATTACTGAGTCGGAAAAAAACCGACCCGGAAAAAAATCAACCATAAACCTGTAGCTAATTCACTCCAGCGCCATTGCCACGAGTTCTACAATGTCGATAACTTCGACATCTCCACCTGCATCCCTGAGGTTCCTCACGCAGAGGGGACAGGAGGTAACTATGTAGTCCACACCTTCGGGCACGTCTTCAATACGCTTTCTTGCAAGTTCAAGGGAGATGTCGGGATATCCTATTCTGACTCCTCCCCCACCGCCGCAGCAGCGAGAGTTTTCTTTGATGTTTTTCATCTCCTTGAGGGTGCAGATAGCCTGAATAACTTTTCTGGGTGGGTCATAGACCTTGTTGTGCCTACCCAGGTGGCAGGGGTCATGGTAAGTAACTGTGAGGTCAAGGCGCTTCAGGTTCAGTTCGTCCAGGTGTTCGGCAAGGAACTCTGGGAGGCTGATGACCCTGAGCTCTTCAGGGTAGTTGTTCTTGAGTGTTGTATAACAACCGGCACAACCCGTGACGACGGTATGAGCTCCCACTTTCCGAATCTGCTCAAGGTTGTGCTCCATGATTTTTTCTGCATCTTCCCGGAAACCCGTACGGAGGAGGGGGGAAGCACAGCACTGCTCGTCCGGCAGGAGGGTGACCCCGAAGCGCTGCAAAACCTCAAAAGTCTTTTTTGCAAATTCCGGATAACGGTAGGAGTCAAAACAACCTACAAAGTAGACATAGTCGGACTTCTCCGGGAGTTTTGAACGTTCTGTATCAGACAGCCAGTGCAAGCGACTTCTTGTTTCCCCAAAAGAATTGCCACTGGTCGTAACTGCAGCCTTCAGCTTTTCCTGGGCTTCGGTTGTAACACCACATTTTACCAGCTGAGCACGGGCAGCTTCCACTACATCAGGAGGGTTTGCTCCGGCAGGGCATTTGGCAGCACAGATCCCACAGGTTGTGCAGGTAGAGAGGCTTGAGAGGACATCTTCGGATGGCGGCCTTCCTTCAAGCAGACTCTTAATGATAAGCATTCTTCCGCGTGTATTGGCGGACTCCCAGCCGACTACATCAAAGACCGGGCAGACTGAGCGGCAGGTTCCACACTGCACACATTTATAAACCGAACGGGGATCTATTTCAAAGGGCAACTCTTTGCCTTTAGTCTCACTTTTTTCTCTGGACTTACTTACTCTACTTTCTTTCATTTCTTCCGTTCTCTTAGTTTCCTTTTTTCCTTCATTTTTCACGGCTTTCACAACCCCAACTTACCCGGATTCAGGATTCCTTTCGGGTCAAGGGCTTTCTTGATTGCACGCATTACCTCAAGAGCCGGGCCCCACTGGGCTTCCATATACTGGCCGCGGGCAGCTCCCACACCATGTTCGGAACTGACCGTGCCCCCAAGCTCAATTGCTGTCCTGTGGATCAGATCTGCAGCCCGGTTTAGGCGGTCCCACTCGTCCTTATTCAGGACATCAATGAAAAGGGCAAGGTGCAGGTTTCCATCTCCAATATGCCCGTACTTCATAGCAGGCAGATTGAATTTCTCAGAAATTTCCTGTGCTCTCCTGAGCAGTTCAGGAATCTTCTTTATGGGAACTCCCACGTCTTCCCCCACATAAATCCTGGATTTGGTGGGGTCAAGACGGGAAACTGCAGCTCCTACAAGCTTTCGGGCTGCCCAGATATCTGCCATTTCCTTTTCACTTTCCGCAAGCTTTATGGAGAGGGCAAGGGGGGAACAGACCGATATTATCTGCTCTGCAGCTTCATGCGCCGAATTTTCAGTGCCATCTACCTCGAAAAGGATTACATCCCCCTCCGAAGGGAGCACAAGTTTCGGGTCGTAGCGTTTAAGCACCTGCAGGGAAACCCTGTCAAGGATCTCGCAGGCTGAAGGGATAACCCCGTTTGAAAAAGTCTTTACAACTGCCTGCCCCGCAACCTCAGCACTTTTAAAGGACGCGATTACAAGTTTCCGCGTCTTCGGGAGAGGAGCGATCTTCAGGCCGGCTTTAGTGACGATTCCAAGCGTGCCTTCAGAGCCTATAATAAGCTGGGTCAGGTCATAACCTGCAGCTGATTTCAACATTTTTGAGCCTGTGTGGATAACAGTTCCATCCGCAAGCACCACTTCCAGGTCGCGGACATAGTTCCTGGTGGTCCCGTATTTGACACAACGCATCCCACTTGCATTATAAGCTATCATACCCCCGATAGTGCACATGGCAGAACTGCCTGGGTTAGGGGGAAAGAAAAAGCCGTATGGTTTTAAGGCGTCATTAAGGGCGTCCTGGATTATACCCGGTTCCACTACTACCTGGATATTGTCAATATCAATTTCAAGAAGGCGGTTCATTCCTGACATATCCAGCACAATGCCTCCTCCAACAGGGACTGCACCACCGGCAAGTCCGGTGCCTGCTCCCCTTGCAGTCACAGGGATTTCATTTTCATAAGCAAGCCTGACAATGCGGCTGACCTCTTCCGTGCTTTTCGGGCGTACCACGTAATCAGGCACACCTTTGACCTGGGATGCATCAGAAGAATAACAGTAAAGTTCAGAAGGCGAGACCGAGAGCCGCTCGCCAACGATTTTTCGAAGCTCTGCAGTTATATCCATTATAAACCTCAAATCTGGAATTCGGATGTGAAAAATAGAAAATTCCCTGCCACTATTGGGACAGAAATGAGAGATAAGTTGCAGCAGATAATCAATATTAATAATATATAAGAATATACCATCTCCAGCTTAATAATATATAAGAATATACCATCTCCAGCCTCCTTCCCCCTTAGAACGTATCTTAAAATTAAATTTGATTCTACAATGGTGACAGTAATTATCATTTGAACTGAAAATAAGGTAAAGGAAAAAGAAAGAGAGCTACGAACTTTTTGAGAAAAATGTGCAGGGCAAACCTTTACATCCTGATAGACATAAGAGGACAAATATGACACAGTACTTTGAAATAGAAAATAGAGATGGAGCAGCACGTATAGGAAAACTTCTGCTCTCTCCCGAACTCCGCACTCCCTGTGCCCTGCATACGGCAGCACTTGGAAACCTTGAAAATCCGGGACCTATTGTTGATGCAGGCAGCCTCTGGACTGTTGACCGGGAAGAACTTCAAGCATGCATAAAGGAAATTCGTGAAAAAACAGGAAAGAGAACTCTCATAATCCTTCCCCATCAGACTTATCCGCCTGCTATTCCAGCCGAATCACTCGGAAAAGTAGAAATATTTACTGCCACCAGCGATGGAAATGCTGAAGATAACGGCCCTACAGGTTCCTTTCTTAGAGCAGAAAAAGAGATTCAGAAGAGTGACCTTTACATAATGGAAGGTGCAGGGACTCTGGAAAATAATGCTCGAAGGTTTCTGGAAACCTTAATTGACCTGAAAAACCAGATCCCTCCGGATACTGCTCTCTATGCCCCCAACCTGGCTCGTCCTGAAAATGCAGCAATGCTTGCCTACATAGGGATCGATGTTATGGATGATACAAAAGCAGAAATTGCAGCCTATTCTGATATCTACCTTACAGCTGCAGGCAGTTTCTATCTTGACTCCCTTGTAGAGTTCCCCTGCAGGTGCAAGGTATGTGCCACCACAACACCCGCAGAACTTCTAACTCTCCCAAGAGCCGACAGGGCAAAGCTTCTTTCAGCCCATAACAGGGACGCCCTTGACGCTGAACTTGCTCTTGTCCGTGAAAAAATTCGGGCAGGGACACTGCGGGAGTACGTGGAAGGGCAGTGCAGGGTCAGGCCCTGGCTTACAGCCCTGTTGCGCCTTGGTGATTTCGAATACTCTTACCTTGAAGAAAAAGTTCCCGCTTTCCGACAAAATCAGCTCCTTGCAAATACTTCCGAAGCCCTTTCAAGGATCGAAGTGGTCAGGTTTGCGCAGCGCATACAGGAAAGATATGTACCTCCTGACCTTGATATCCTCCTGCTCCTCCCGTGTGCAGCTAAAAAACCCTATTCAATTTCCCAGTCCCACCAGAAGTTCATCCTTACCCTTGGCAAATACCGGAAGTTTGTCCATGAGGTAATCATAACCTCACCCCTGGGAATCGTGCCCAGAGAACTCGAATTGACCTACCCGGCAGCCCATTACGATACTGCGGTTACAGGACATTGGGACGAAGAAGAAAAGACCTGGGTTTCCGGCTGCCTTGAAGCCTATCTTTCAAAACATGGGTATAAGGCCATAGTTGCCCATGTGGAAGGGGCGTACAGGGAGATCTGTGAAAGAATAGCTGAAAAGCTCGGGATTGAAGTAATCTACACTGCCGGGAAAAGTCTCACGTCCTATGAATCTCTTTCGAACCTGAAAAATACCGTTGAATCTATCTGCACATCCGAGAATTTCAGCCAGAAAAAACAGAATGCTGAAGAAGAGAAGAAGAATTTCGTAAAAGCGGTTGCAGGTTATCAATTCGGAGAGGGCGCAGGGCATCTCTTTTCGGAAGAAGTTGGAAAAACTGTGGTTAAAGGCCGTTTCCCGAAGTACCAGCTCTTTGCCGGGAAAAAACAGCTTGCAACTTTAATCCCGCAGTACGGGATGCTTGCCCTATCTCCCGAAGGAGCGGAACTGGTGCTAAAAAGTGAGAAATATGTGGTAAAGATTGACGACTTTGTCCCACGCGGTTCCATTCTTGCCCCAGGTGTGCTTGAGGCAGACCCCGAAATACGACCAAATGATGAAGTAATAGTTCTCGGGAAAAAAGCTCTCTGTGTAGGAAGGGCTATGATGAGCGGGAGAGAAATGGAAGAATCAGGTAGAGGTGTTGCAGTAGACGTCCGGCATGTTAAAAAACTTTGAACCTGAAAACACTAAACCTGAAAACACTAAACCTGAAAACACTAAACCTGAAAACACTAAACCTGAAGACCTTGAGGCTGAAAACTTCAAGTCTGGTTTTTAACCTGATTTTCAGCCCGGAAAAACGCTGTAGAAGTGCGAAACAGGCACCAGAAAAGATGTTCTTGAATAGAAAATATGCAGAACAGAAAGCCATACAGGCTTCCGCGAGAGAGTTGTTCTTCTCTCGAAGAAGTAATAAAATGGAAGGGATATATAATGATATTATGATAAGACGTTTCGCACCTGAGGACTTCCAGGAAATAGTCGAAATTGAAGAAGAGGCTTTTTCGGAGCATAATTCCCTGGTATATATGAACTTTTACGAGATGGTTGGAGATGGCTTCCTTGTTGCGGAACAGGACGAAAAAGTCGTGGGGTATGTAGTCGGCTACCGTTCCGCGGAAAACGAAGGGCATATTTTTTCCGTTGGAGTAAAAAAAGAATATAGGGGAAGAGGAATAGGCACAGAACTTATTCATGCCATATGTGACATTTTTGTTGCAAACTGCCTTAAATACGCGAGACTGGAAGTAAGAAACAGTAATACTAGCGCACAAAAGTTGTACAGATCACTAGGATTCGTACCCTGCTGGACAGAAAAAAAGTATTATTCAGATGGAGAAGACGGCATGGTTATGAAAATGCATCTGCGCCCATACCGCCTCTTGATCTCAAAACAAAAATATCTCGAACCCGTATTCTCAAACAACGAACTCGTTACTACAATCCGGGGCCCTATCAGTTATTACCGATGAGCTTGATGACGGAATTCAGAGAATCTCTCATATGGGCAGACGCTTCCTCGAAGATGGGGTCATCCCGTGACATGAGAGTAGCAAGCTCGCCTCCCAAAATCAAATTGCGTGCGGCCACCCCAACCTAAAGGATGGGGTATGCTGATGGGCCGCCCGCCCGGTTATTCTGGTACTTAGAAATCGTCAATTTTCCGTTGCCTAGACTTTAATCTATATGATTGAACCTCTGTTTTCGGTTTTCCCTGCGACTCCTTAATGTAGTGCTTGATTGTGTCAGCGGTTACATTTCCAACGGATCGATAGAATTTACCACTTGACCATAGACTTCCACCCCAATATCGTGTTCTCAGTTCAGGATGAAGCTTGAACAATCTGTAAGAACTACCTCCTTTCAAGTATTGAACCACCTCTGATAGAGAGGTGCTTGGGTGGAATTCCAGGAACAGGTGAACATGATTATCTACAACTTCCAGAGCATGGATTTTGTAGCCTTTCTCTGTGCAAATATTGTGGAATATAGACTCGCAATCCTTTTTAACTCGTTTATTGTAGAATATCTTGTATCGATACTTAGGCACCAACACGATGTGGTAGGTAATCTGACCATAGCCATGGCTAAAACTGCGCAATTCCAACGCTTATCACATCCTAGCCATAGGTAGCTGGAACCACCTGTGGCTATGGTGTCAAAAAACCTCATTTTACAAAAAAACGATGATTGATACAGTTTAAGCGAATACAAAACAGCCAGCGAGGGTTCACTTCATCCCCGACCTGAAGGTCAGGGTATTCGTGACCCTCTGCACTCCCATAGTAATAAAAATTGCGCGCTTGTGATCCGCCTTGCTCCTGTGGATATGGACGGGGCTTATCGATAAAGCCTTGTAGTCATCGAACTCGTGCGTTACACCGTGCCTCTCAAAGTATCTCTTCATTTGAGCCATATATGTGTGCAGTTGTATCAGTTCTTCCTTGTGCATAGCGAACAGACCTACATTTTTACAAGATCAATTAAATACCTCAATTTTACAAGATCAATTAAATATTATCTTGAACCGAATAAAAGAATTACCCGAGGAAATTGAGTTCCTAGTTATTATAAATAAACTTTGTCATATAATGTATATGATAAATAATGATAAATTATATGATAGAGTGTGAATTATAGCATTATAGTGTGAAACCATGCCAAATCGTAGTGATCCTCCCGGAGATATATATAAATGTTACACAAAAAAAAAAATAAAAATGAGATAATTAGTTACTGGCTATAATTCCCGGCCAGGAGGATAATTAACTCTATGACAAAAATCAGGCGTAAATAAACGATTTTTTCTAAAACAATAAGAAAAGAAATAAAAAAGATAAAGAAAGGAAGTAAAAAGACCTGTTCAGAGCATGCTGGAGGTCAAAACTTCCATATCTGCAGGAACCTTAGCAAGATTTCCGATTTTCACCCCTACAAGATTTTTGATTGCATTGCTCGAAGCAATATCAACAAGCCTCTGAGTAATTACACCATCAAAAATTACACTTTTCACATTGTCTCTGCAGGTTTTTAACCTGCTTGCAAGGTCTCTGACTGCAATTTCCTCTATTATCCTGTCTTCAGAATCCAGAATCCTTGCCGTCAATGTCCCTTTAAGGGCGTCTACGTGCGGTCTGAATCTCACAGCTTCCGGAGAAACTGGAGGAGCTACCGGAGCCTGTCTTGCAGGAGCGGGTGAAACCCTTACCGCCTCTCCACCAGGGACTTTCACAGCTGAAACTTTCTCAACTACGGGCTTTCCTCTGGGAACTCTGCTGGCTGGAACTGCTCTTGCCATAACCGCAGGTTTTGAAACCGCATGTCTTGCCTCAACTCTTTCTGTCGTTGCAGGAGTTTTTTTAAAAGACCTTTCCGAAACTTTTTCTAATGGTTTCTCAGGAACCGCCCCTTCCATTTCTTCAGGGGCTTCCTCTTCATAAACGTCGGTCTTTGGAGATACCCTGTGAACTTTCACACGTTTATGTAACTTCTTCTCCGCAACTCTGGAAACAACTTCTGGTGCTCTTATCTTTCTCTTGGAAATGCGTTCCAGCCTGCAGGCACTATCTTCATTTTCCTTTTCCTGGATTCCATATTTCTCAATAATCTGTTCCACTGGAACTTTCCTGCGCAAAGACCTGATTATTTCTTTCTGAACAAGGTCTTCCACACCCTTGCCATCCGGAGCACGGGCAACATAATCGATATCTGCCACCTGCAGGAGTTCACGTATAATGAGTTCTCCACCCCGGTCTCCGTCCGTAAAAGCAGTTACGGTTTTCTTTTTAGTAAGTTCAGCGACCTCAGGTGGAATGTTTGTTCCGCCCACGCAGATGGTGTTCTTTATACCATAGCGAAGCAGGTTCAGGATGTCAGCCCTGCCTTCAACAATAATGATAGCATCCGAGTTAAGCACGTTAGGCCCGCAGGGTATCCTTGACTTGCCATAATAAGTCAGCTCGTCAACCCTTACGGACTGCCGAACTTCATCAGCGAGCTCCTGGGATTCGGGCACAGTCTCATCGAACATCTTTGTGAAAATGAGTTTTGCTCTCTCAATAATTTTTTTGCGCTTAACAGCCCTTACGTCTTCTACCTGGAAAACCTCAATCTTGGCACTGCAGGGTCCTACCCTGTCAATGGTTTCCAGAGATGCTGCAAGAATCGATGTCTCTACCTTATCAAGGCTCGAAGGAACAAAGATATTTCCTTTGGTTTTTCCTCCCTTGGCGGTAACCATTACCTCAATCCTGCCGATCCTTCCAGTTTTCTGCAGATCACGCAGATCAAGATCTGCTCCGAGCAGCCCTTCGGTCTGACCAAAAATTGCGCCTACGATATCAGGACGCTCAATTACCCCATCAGCATTGATTTTAGAGTGAATGATGTATTTTGTGGTATCAGTATTTTGCATGTAAATTCTCCCTGAATTATTATAACGATTTATCATGAACTATGTATTACGAAAATCTTTTATTCGAGTGATTATCCTGACTAATCGACGGGAAATTGTCCTTATACACCCGAAAAATCCGGGGTACAATTCTTTTTCCGGCTGCAAGCTCATAGCACTTTTCTGGTATAGTACAAACCTATCCTCTATATTCTGGAAACGTGCTGGAAACCATAAAGGGCCAGAAAATGCAAAAATAGTAGTAAAAATCAGATTAAAAACCAGATCAGGGATAATACACCCTTGAAAAGGCAGATTTCATAATAAAAAATTATTATGAACCGAAAGAGAAATTCCGAACCTGCCTGCAACTGCCTGTTGTGCTTATGCCAGGATAATTAAACCGGTGGAATATTTCCTGACTATTAATTAATGAAAGCTCTATAACCTGCAAGGAAAACCGCCAGATAAGCGCCAACCTGGTTTTAAAGCTCTCAAAGATAGAGCTATTCCTGATTTTCGACCAGAGAAAGCATTTATACCTCCACGATATCCACGGAGTTCTGTACTTGCCCGAAAATCTTTGCCCTAACATAAGCTTATTGATGGATCTGAAATAACTCTCAGAACCGTAAGTCAAATAATGTGTTTGCCATTCAATACGCCTGATAACTGAAGACTTCCAGAGATATTCCCATAGATGGGATTAACCTGAGGCGTGAGTAACTAGAGCGAGCCAGACGCCTTTTTTACTAAACAAGTATCTCTAAACGATGAGTGGTAAAGCAGTGAATGGAATGCATCAGGTTTATTGAAAGCACTTTTTGACTTTTGCATCATGGGTGATATAGTGGTATAAGGTTTATTTTTGAACTGAATGATATTAGCCCTGAATTGGTAATATGTATAATCTGAAATTTCTATTAAGTTTGCATACGTTTAGTTACGTGAAATTTTTTACGAATCCAGTAATGATGAATTGATGAAGTTATTAATTTATGATATGACCTGACGAAACAGCTCCTGCCCGCCTTAAAACGACTTCAGAGAAACAGGAATCCTGTACGTCACATGTCTTAAATTCATATGTTTAATGGTTGCAGGCTTTAAGAACTTTTTGGTTATATAAAAGATTCCCCAAACCTGAATTATTTTAACCCATTATCAAAAGATTTAAGTACAGTGACCCTCTGGAAAGATTTTCAAATTTAAAATGGACAACTAATTAGAAAAATTTAGAAAAGTATATATAAAACAAAGGACGTCTAAAAATTTGAACGAGCGAGACAAATACACTGTTTTATGTATTAACCCCCCCACTCCCAACTCGCTCGTTCACCCCCCATAAAACCGTTATCGTTCTCTTTTGTTTTCTGGAAAGCATCTTCAAATAGATATTTTCAGTACAGGACACTGAAAGTTTTCCCGGATCATCTGAAGGATCATCTGAAATCACTTAGGGTTCTGTAGGCTCTTTTTCTTTTAAAAACATATAATAGGCGCGAAACACCATTATAAAAAGCATGGGAAGCGATTTCGGTGTAAAAGATGCTGCAAGTAAAATCATTCGAGTCGCAGGTGAAGTTCAAGAGGAGGATCCTGTTAAAGTTTCCACACGGGCCCGGAAAGAGAAAAACCCTACAAGGGTGGTCATTATAGGAGGTGGAGCCTGTGGTATGGCAGTTGCTACCAAGATCAGGAGGCAGAGTGACTTTAAAATAGTTGTGCTTTCATCAGACTCCCACACGGCTTACAGTCACTGCGGAATTCCTTTTGTTCTGGGCAGAGAAATTGAAAGTTTCGAAAAATTAATTGTAAAATCTCCGGGTTTTTTCAGGGAAAAAAACATAGATGTGAAACTGAACGAGAAAGTAAGGTCAATAAACCTGACCGAGCAGGTCATCCTGACAGGAGAGGGAACCTATCCTTTTGACAAACTGGTAATTGCTACAGGGAGCCTGCCCTTTATATCCCGTAAAAGTAAGGCAAATATTCTGTCTTACGGGTTCTTCACACTCCGGAATCTTACTGACGGCAAACTCTTTGGAAAAGCCCTCGAAACCGCCCAAATAGTATGCATCGTAGGTGGGGGTACAATAGGAATCGAATGTGCCTCAGCCCTCACAAAGCGAGGGATTAAAACTATCCTTGTAACCAGAAGTAAAGACCTGCTTTCCAGCCAGTTTGATTCCGAGATGGCTGCAATTGTCAGGGCACATCTTGAAGACCTCGGTGTGGAGGTTATTACTGGGGAACCTCTCTTTTTACCGGAAAATTTCTGGAAAGAAAAAACCGTATACTTAAAGGACAGGCATTTTCCTGCAGACCTTATGCTCCTGGCAACCGGGGTAAAACCTGAAGTCTACCTGGCCAGCGAGGCAGGGCTAGAAATTGGAAAGGCAGGAGGAATAGTCGTAAATGAAATGCTTCAGGTGAAGGCAGGAGGGGAATTCCTCCCCAATGTATACGCAGGGGGCGAATGTGCGGAAGTTATTGACCTGCTAACCGGGGAAAGCAGGCTCAGCCAGCTGGGGACAACCGCACGGCGTATGGCAGATGTAATCGGAAATAATATTACAGGCAAATACTCTATTTTCGGGCCTCTTGCAGACCCCTGGGTAGCTGTTGCCGGAGACCTGCAATTCGGAGGAGTTGGGCTTACACCCGAACAGACGGAGAGGCAGGGGATAAAAATTGTAACCGGATTTTCCCGCGGGCGCACGAGAGCTTCCTACTATCCGGGTCTAAAAGATATTTATATAAAACTCTTTTTTAAAGACGGCTACCTTGCAGGAGCGCAGCTCGCAGGAGGAGAGGGGATAAAGGAAAGGATCGATGCTCTCTCCCTTGCGATAAGAAAGAAAACAACAATTAAAGACCTTCTGAGCCTTGAAACTTGCTATGCCCCTCCGGTTTCCATGCTTGTGGACCCTCTCGTACCGGCTGTAAAAGCCGCGGTCAGAAATATGCGAAAGGGGAAAACAAATGAGCAGGGTCCGGATAAGGGATCGGATGAAAGATATGGTTAAATTCCAGGAAGAAAAAACGAGTAAAATAAGGAGAGAGGGAAATGATAGAAATTGACGGTTCATATGGGGAAGGAGGAGGGCAGGTAATCAGAACAGCTGTTGCCCTTTCTGCAGTTACTGGAAAAGAAGTAAAGGTTACGAACATAAGAAAAAACAGACCAAATCCCGGCCTGAAACAGCAGCATCTGAAAGCTTTGGAAACTGCAGCCAGGATCTGCGGAGCACGGGTTTCAGGGCTTTTTCCAGGTTCTTCAGAGTTATTTTTTGCTCCAGTGGAAATAAAGGGGGGGAAATATGAGGTTGATATAGGGACTGCAGGAAGCATAACCCTGCTTCTGCAGAGCCTTATGCCAGCCCTGCCTTTTGCAAAAGAAAAGGTCGAAATAACGATAAAGGGAGGGACTGACGTTGCCTGGTCCCCGACAATTGACTACCTCCAGCATGTAACCTTCAGGGCACTTAAACAACTTGGATATGCAGGCAGTGTAACCCTAAAAACCCGCGGTTACTATCCCAGGGGAGGAGGAGAAGTCTCAGCTGTTTTTGAACCCTGTAAGCTTCGTGGTTTCCATTTCCGAAAGGAAGGAGAAAACAGAAGAGCCGAAGAGGACCGAAGAGGAGAAGAAACCCTGAAAGAAGGGAAGGACCCAAACCAGGGGATAGAAGTTATGGGAATTTCACATGCATCGAATCTTCCGGCACATGTGCCAGCCCGCCAGGCTGAAGCTGCTGGATCCATGCTTTTTGAAGCCGGATACGATCCACGGATCACTGTCCAGTCCTGCGAATTGCTTTCCACAGGAAGCGGGATAACCCTCTGGTCCGGTTATTGCGGAGGAAGTGCCCTTGGAGAAAGAGGACTGCCTGCTGAAAAAGTGGGCAGGCGAGCTGCAGAAGAAATAATCTCGGAACTCAGAATAACAGCCTCTGTGGATGTGCACCTGGCAGACCAGCTGATCCCGTATATGGCACTTGCAGGAAACAGTTCTTACACTGTTCGTGAAATAACTTTACATGCGGCAACAAACATCTGGGTCACAGAACAGTTCCTGGATGTGAAATTCAGGATAAAGGAAAAGGAGGGACTTTTTGAAGTATCAGCAGACTGATTAAAAAACGAGTAGAAAAATCAGTAAAGGAAAATTAGTCCTCGAGTACAAACAGGTACTCGGGAGGTATCTTTTCTGCAAGTACGATGTAATCCGTTGCGAGCTTAAGAGAAATTCCTTCTTCCTGAGCTCCAAAGGCGTCCACCTGAAGGATCACAGGATTTTCAGTATGGATCAGGGCAACTTCAGTTGCCTTTTCATATGAAGTGCTGAGATGAACATAGCGCTGTTTGATAGGGAAAATTCCGTTCTCGAGCAGGACATCGACTTCCTCCGGGCTTGCCCCGTAGTACACGTATGGAGTATCACTTTCCTCGTAATCAAGATCAATGTTAACAGAATGTCCGTAACGTGCCCTTATCATGGACCCATTGATCTGATATCTTCCTTTTTCATCGGACTCCACAAGGGCATAAAGGTACTCTTTCCTCATCCAGTTATAACGTTTCCTCATAACATCACAGAAAGCGTTAAGATCCACCCAGCCGCATTCGTCCATTTTAACTCCTGCAGATGCCGGAAAGTGCCGGAGAGTGCCTGATACAAACCTGCCGAGCTTTTCTTCCCTTCCATCGTCCAGCACGTATCTGCCAGGGCGTTTACACTGCTGACAGCTGCTTCCTCTAAAATAGCCGTGCTCAGTGCATTTTCGAATCATAATATCACATATGAAACTTTACCATAAATAAGGTTTTGTTTTGATCAGCTTTTTTCTTAAAATTTGTTTTTGGGAAGATAATTTTAAGCCTTGAACTTCAAAATTCTGATTTTTCTACTTTCAGTTATCTTCTCAGGAATCCTTCGTGCCTGCAACCCTTCCCAGGGTTTTGTAGAGCAGAAAACCTGAGATAGAAAAGATGGCAGCTCCGAGCATTGTCGCCCTGAATCCGAAAATCTGGGATAGAACACCTCCAAGGAATCAGCTTTTCGTTTTCAAAAGGATCAAGCATACGCATTATCAGAAACTGGACTGCAGGATTTATAGCATAGATTACTCCAATCCAGAAGGTACCTGCTCCGAGCTCCCGGAGATAGAGAGGAAAAATGGCCCAGACCCCGACGGCTCCGGTATGCCGCAAGAAGAGAGGAAAATAGGTCCCTGAGTTCTTCATCAGGGTGTCTAGGGAGAAGTAAGGAACTTTCGGCTGCAGCTTTTCAATTTCTTTTAACCTGAAAGCCTGCAGGAAACATAAGGCATAAAAGAGAGATGAAAGTCCAAAAAGCAGATCCATTCTTACCCCTATCATCCCTGCCAGAAGAAACCCCGCCATCCAGCCGAGAGAACCAAGAGAAATAAACTTTCCGAGGCTCTACTTCTGATAATGGACGTAGGCTATCAGGGCCCCCGGGTGAATCCCAATACTGAAACCGGCTAGAGCCCTTGCAAGCATGAGGGTAGAAGGATCTGTGGCAAATACCTGAAGAAAAAAGGCGGCTGCAGCAAATCCGAAGCCTCCTCGAATCACTGTATCACTATAAGCCCAATCTCGATATAAGAGGCGCCGAGTGATGTGGCAAAAATGGGAATAAAAAGCAGCGAAAGAACATTAGCCATGTTTGAAAAGAACTGGACGTTATTTATTCTCATCAAGAAGATTCACACTGTAAAAACACCGGCATAACTTATTATGTTTTCCTAAATATGAGGTAAGGTGAACTATCACTCATTCAAGCAAATCACTCTCAAGAACTCATTCAAGCAAATCACTCTCAAGATACTCATCCAGCACACAAAATAATTTCATCCCGAATATTGAATACTTTCACCCTGCATACAGTAATCTTTAGTACGACACTTTACATACCTTACCTTATCAAAGGCTCCTTAAAAAAATAGCCAAAAAGGAAAAGACTTACCAACTAATATTTAATTTTCAGGGATGTTCTTGTTATTCATTAATGAAAGGACGTATGGAACCTGGTGATTTCTCACAAGAAATTGGAAGGTATTTTATCTTAAGTTTGAAAACATCTGGTCTGAATTTTCACCTCAAGCTTTCACCTGAAATATATCAGATTTCCAAAACACTTCACGTCTTAAAATAACACTTACAGTAACGGCCTTTCAGGGACAAACACCTGATATTTAAGGCAAGAATACATATCGAAGAAAAGCACCATCAAACACTGAAAGCAAGTATCAAACATTCAAGGGAGTACTATGACCGATATTGACACTATTTATGAGAAGCTCAGCCATGTCATCAGTAAAGAGGATTTCCTGCAGCGTACACAGGAAAAGGTCGAGAACATGGGAGGGCTTTGTGATGAGACGATGGCTGCAATGCTGGTTGCCAATGAACTGGGATTCTCGGATGCAGGTAGAGACAGTGTGAAAATAGAAAGTATTACACCCGAGAGCGGACCTGTTAATTTTGTTGCAAGAATTGTTTCGGTTTTTGATATCAAGGAGTTTACCCGGAACGACGGTACTATAGGCAGAGTTGGAAATCTGATCGTCGGAGACGAAACCGGAAAAGTGAAGTTAACCTTGTGGGACAATATGGCAGACCTGATTAAAAACGGAAAAGTAAAGGTAGGGCAAACCGTTCAGATCAGCGGCTATGCAAAGCAGGGCTATTCTGGAGTGGAAGTTAACATCGGCAATAATGGAGTTCTGACCGAAAGTGAAGAGGAAGTTGATGTTGCTTCGAGCAGCCAGAATATAAAGGACATCAAAGATGGAATGGGAGACCTCAACCTTACGGGAAAAGTGCTGGAGGTTTCTGAAGTCAAGACTTTCCAGCGCAAAGACGGCAGCAGTGGGAGAGTTGGAAACCTGATGCTTGGAGATTCCACAGGCACAATCAGGGTAACGCTCTGGGACGAAAAAACCGATTTTTTAAACCAGATTGAGTACGGGGACACTGTTGAACTGATCAGTGCTTACGCCCGTGAAAATGCCTTTACACAGAAAGTAGAGCTGCAAATAGGAAACCGAAGCATAATCAAGAAAAGCGAAAAAGAAGTAGAATATAAAGAAGAGTTTACCCCTATTGCAGATATAAAAGCCGACATGAATAATATCAATGTTTCCGGAAGAATACTTGATATCTCAGAAGTCCGAATTTTCGAGAAAAAAGATGGATCCACCGGCAGGGTTGCAAACATCCTTATGGGTGATTCTACAGGCAAAATAAGGCTTACAATCTGGGACGAAAAAACCGATTGTCTTGACGAGATTAATTTCGATGATACAGTGGAAGTCCTCAATGCCTATTCCCGGGAAAACACATTCAGCCAGCAGGTGGAACTCAGCCTGGGAGCCAGAGGGATAATTCAGATAAGTGAAAAAAAGGTTGAGTACAGGGAGAAATTTACTGACATCACCGACATTGTCCCAGGAGAAAGTTATTCTGTCCAGGGGAAAGTTGCCGAAATCGGCGAACTCAGAGAGTTTGAGAAGGAGGACGGAACCGAAAGTGTGGTTGCAAACCTGCAGCTCAAAGACGAAACAGGCAGTATCCGATTAACTCTCTGGGGAGAACAGGCCTATGTTATAGAGGACCTGGATATAGACTCTGAGATCCAGATCATTGACGCTTATGCCAAATATGGGTTGAACGAAGAAATTGAACTTAGCGTTGGGAACAGGAGTAGAGTGATTATTCTCTGATTATTCCCTATTTTTTATCTACTTTTGTTTATTTTTATCTACTTTTACAGATAATTATTGACTTTTGTTTATCAGTATCTACTTTTATTTATTTAGATAGTTTATATATATTTTTTATCTAAACTTTTATTTACCTTTTATCCAGGTTTACATTTTTACTTGCTGTCTAATTTCTATTTTTTTACTCATTATAAAAACTATTGGCAATTTTAAATCCGGAAATTTGCCAGGTAAAAAGGTGAGGATGTGAGTTCCAGTGGAAACATAGGGGGTATAAAAAAATACCTGTGGGAAGAATTAATAGCATCATAAATATAATTAAGGAAAATTAATTCTGCTTAAAGCTGTTTTCTTTCAATTAAGGAAAATTAATTCTGCTTAAAGCTGTTTTCTTTCTCTGATTATTTCCTATTTTTTTCTACTTTTGTTTATTTTTTACCTAGATTTATTTATATTTATCTACTTTTGTTCATTTTTTACCCATATTTATTTAGATTTACCTACTTTTGTGTACTTTTATCTACGTTTATATATATTTAACTATTTTTGTTTATTTTTCATCCAGATTTATTTATATTTATCTATTTTTGTTTACTTTTATTTATATTTATCTGCATTTATTTATAATTATCTACTTTTATTTACTTTTACATATTTTTATCTAAACTTTTATTTACTTTTACATATTTTTATCTAAACTTTTATTTACCTTTTATCCAGGTTTACATTTTTACTTGCTGTCTAATTTCTATTTTTTTTACTCTTTATAATAACTATTGGCAATTTTAAATCCGGAAATTTGCAGGTAAAAAGGTGAGGATGTGAGTTCCAGTGGAAATGAAGGGGGTATAGAAAATTTCCCGTGAGAAGAATTAATAGTGTCATAAATATAATTAAGAAAAATTTATTTTGCTTTAAAGCTATTTTCTTAGCTAGATTTTTCTTCTTCTACCTTCCCCTGGTATTTTTTTCAAGAACTAGATATGTTTCATTCTGAGCAAAGATCTCCAGTGGAAATTGAGGGGTTATGAAAAAAATTCCTGTCGGACTTTCGTAAACCTCTAGTGAAGAAATCTACAGCTCTAACCTCAAAAAAGGGCTTCTGCACCTACTTTATGTAAACTCAGATCTTTACACAAAAAAGAAATGCCGTTATCATTATGTACTATTGACTCGTATATATTAAGTGTCATAAAAAGGTCTTAGAAGTGCGGGAAAGACATTTCAAGGGAAAAGAGCCGGAAAAAATATTTGAGCGAAAAGCTTACCGAAATCCCGGCTTTTCAGAATTTCACCCCAGAGCTTTATCAAAAGGGGAAGTTTAAAGGAACCTAGAAGATTCTTCCATGGGAAATTGAAAACCTAAAGAGCTTTTGATTTTTCCACGAGAAATTGAAAACCTGAAGAGGTTTTAATAGTAAATTTACCTAATAGTGAATTTACCAGGTTTTGGGATGCTGAAAGAATAAAGGGGGAGCGGCAGTTAATGATTGATGAACCTGAAAAGGTAGCAGGTACTGATATTCACAACAGAGAAATTGAGAGAGAGGTCTCGGTTGCTGAAGTGATGAATAAAACAGTCATCACAATGGACATTAACACAGATATTCCTGCCATTGCAAGGGAAATGGTCAAACACGATGTCGGAAGCGTAATTATTACAGAAAAAGAAAAGGCAATGGGAATCATTACCGAAAGGGACCTTGTGAAGGGCATCGTTACAGAGGACAAGAAACCAAGTAAGGTAAATGCAAGCGAAATCCTCTCAACCCCGCTGATAACTGTTGCGCCTGAAACAAGTGTAATAAAAGCTTCCGAAATTATGTTGAAAGCCAATATTAAAAGGTTGCCAGTCCTGAAAGACAGTACAATTATAGGAATTATTTCTCATACCGACATCCTGATGGTAACACCCGGACTCAGTACCATACTTAAGGATCTTATTGATATGAACCGGGAAGCTCTCCTCTCCAGTTCTCCAACTGAGAAGATTGAAGAAGACTTCAGTGCAGGAATATGTGAGTCCTGTTCATATCATTCAGTAGACCTGAAATTAGTAGACGGCAGATACTTATGTGAAAACTGTCGGCAAGCAGAAGGGGAGAATTACGAATGAATCACGAGCTTGAAATCTCGACTTTCAAATTATCTGTCTTTATCTGTCTTAAAGAAAGCACAGGAAGGTAAACAATGAATGTAAGCGAGATTATGACAGAAGGATCTATAAGTGTCAAAGATGGGGATTTTGTAACTCGTGCCCGTCAAATGATGCGTGATTACTTACTTCGAGGCCTTGTTGTTGTTGATGAGGGAAACAGGCTTGTTGGAATGCTGAATGACCAGGATATCATGAAAATTACATCCACGCGCTCGGATGTCACGGTAGGCGGATATGCAAGGCCGTCCCCGACAATAACTCCAGATATGGATGTTGTAAAAGCTGCAAAATTAATGGTGCAATCGAAACAGAACAGAGTTCCAGTTATCAAATCAACAACAGACCATACGGTTGTAGGTGTCCTGAGTGATGTTGATATTCTCAAAAAGGTGGATCTTCCAAAAAGTGTTTTGAAACCCATAGAAGCGATTATGACAAAAAAAGTCAAAACCTGTTCACCGGATGAAAGGATCTCCAAGATTTGGGATTATATGATAGAGACGGATTATACCGGTATTCCAGTAGTTTCAAAGAAAGGCGATCCCATCGGGATGATAACAAGAAGAGATATAATTAAATCAGGTATTTTGAGGATGTCCAGAGAAGACGAACGGGCGACAAGGCCAAACGAAAGTCCCAAAGTTGAAAAGATTATGTCAACTCCTGCATATATTCTCTCAGAGAACGATTCCGTTAAGAGTGCGATTGACATAATTATCCGGCAGGATATCGGAAGAGTTACTGTAGTAAATGAGCAGGGTAAAATATCCGGAATCGTTGACAGGCAGGATCTCCTGGAATCCCTCACCAACGTATGGTCTGAGTGACCTTTAGCAGCAGAGCCGAGTATCTAATGTCTTTAATGACATTTTAATCCTTTTAAATGAGACTTTTCCGGTGGAATAACAAAATATTCCAGTGAAATAGCAAGATCAGCCACATGACTAATCAGAAATTCTATGAAAGGTAATAAATAGGTTCTCACACAAAAAGATTATAATGATTAAAGATTATAATTAATAAAGATTACAGATTGACAAACAAAAGTAAGTGTTCAGAAAGATTCGAGAGAAAATTGCTTTAAGGTATTGTTTGTTTCCAGCAGTAACCATGAGTCTGCTAGTAACCGTAAGTCTGCTAGTATCCATGAGCCTGCTAAAATATGAAATGCAGTCTCAGGGAAAAATTCCTGCAAAATGCAGTAGAGGAAAAACGGAAGGTGAAAGAAGCAATTAACTGTAACTCGATTCGGTGATCCTATTGAACAAAAATACGAAATTTGTACCAGTCGAAAAAAAGAATGTTCAGCCAGGTCTGAACAATTCAGGCAAAACAGCGCAACAGAAAGACTCGCATATGGTCAGCAGCATGGGCACAATGAGAATAGGCCCCAGTTTCAAGTCCCACATTTCGGAACATGAAGGAAAAATTCTTGCCCTGGCTACAAGGAATGTAGTAACCCTCCCTCCCACTGCAACTATCATGGAAGCAGTCAGAATTATGACTGAAAAGAGATTCAGGCGTATTCCGATCACAGACGCAGGAACAGGGAGACTGGAAGGAGTAGTCACTTCTGTTGATATCATCGATTTCCTGGGAGGCGGCAGCAGGAACCTCCTTGTCGAAAATCGTTTCAAAGGCAACCTTCTGGCTGCAATAAACGAAGAAGTACGCCAGATTATGCAAACTGATGTTGCGTACATCAATGAGCAGGCAGATTTCAAGGATGCCGTTACAACAATGCTTAAAAGGAGGACCGGTGGCCTACCAATAGTAAATGATGAAATGCAGGTCGTCGCAATCTTTACCGAAAGAAATGCCGTGGAGCTGATGGGCGGGATTGTGACAAATAAAACCGTTGACGAGTACATGACCAAAGCTGTCACAATGGTAACAACAGACATGTCCATCGGACACGCAGCAAAAGTAATGGTACAGAACAGGTTCCGAAGACTTCCTGTAGTAAAGGACGGGATTTTTGCGGGAATGGTCACAGCCTCCGATATTGTTCATTTCCTTGGAAGAGGAGATGCATTCAGCAAATTGACAACCGGAAATATTCATGAGGCTCTAGACCAGCCTATAGGCTCTATTGTTTCAAAAGAACTGATCTGGACCAGCCCCGGCACAGATATGGGAAAAGCTATGAAAATCATGCTCGATAAAAAGATAGGCTCACTTCCGGTTCTGGAAGAAGGAATGCTACGCGGTATTATCACAGAGAGCGATTTCCTGAGAGGGTTTGACTTTTAAACAGGAATTTTAAACAGGGATTTTGGAACAAGACTTCTGCTAAACCTGAACAAAGCTAAATTAACCAGACTGAAACATAAAAAAATGGAAAAAATACCTTGACTTGATTTAAAGAGTTTGGGAAAGGAGGCAAACTTCTTGGCTGGGCAAACCAGAATAAACTTCGTATTCTAGATTTATCGGGTATCTCGGAGCGCAGCTGGGCTTAAAAAAGAGATTCGAAAATAGAGATTAGGAAGATGCTTTCTAACTGGCCGATACTCCCCAATTATCTATAATTCTACAAGACTTACAGGAAATAGGCAGAAGTTATGTAAAATATTAAGATTTATAAGATTTACAGTTGAAAATTGTAAAGTTTACATTTAATTCAAAAACTATAATTGTTAATACTTATATATTGTAAAAATGAAGGAGGTATTCCATGAATGTGGCGGACATCATGAGTTCACCTGTGTACGTTGTAAACGTAGATGAACCCGTGTCACATGCAAGAAAACTGATGTTAAGACACCGAATCAGTACGTTGCTTGTCCTTAACGAGGGCAAAATGGTGGGAATCGTCACGAAATCAGATATCAGCAACCGCCTGGCTCAAGCTGAACCTCTCTGGAGAAGACGGCCGATAGACCAGATCCCGATAAAGTTGTTGATGACAGAATCCGTAATCACCATTTATCCTGAGGCCTCCATTTCCCAGGCAGTCACTTTAATGCTTGAGAACGGAGTGCATGACATTCCAGTGGTAAAAAACGATATTGTAGGTATTGTTACCAGAACAGATATCGTGCGCTATGTTGCCGAACATTCGGAAGGAATGGATACAAAAATTTCCAGACTGATGACAGAAGATGTTGTTTCTGTTCACAGGCACCACACAATCAACCATGTGATAGACGAAATGAACAAAAACGAGATCGAAAGAGTGATCGTTAAAGACGATGCTGGAAAAACTGTAGGAATCATTTCAAGAAGAAACCTTGCCTTAAACCTCTTAACTGATAACGAAGGCAAGCTTTCAACAAAAAGTATCAAAATGGCCCGGAAGTCCTCGCCTGGAGGTCAGAAAACTTACAGGTATGTGAAAGAAGTGCCTTTGACAGCGGAAGACATCATGGTTTCTCCAATAATAACCATTGATGTAAACGAAAAAATTAGCGATGCTGCAAAAAAATTGATTGAAGAAGAGGTAACAGCCCTACCTGTCAACGATGGTGAAGAAATAGTAGGAATACTGAGCAGGACCGACATTGTGAAATCCATGCTCTGAAAAATGGATTCAGAAATGAAATCCAGCAAAAATTGAAAGTAAAAGAGGAGCAAAGTACCTTAAAAAGGGTAAGAAGTAATTAACTATGTAAGAAGTAATTAACTATAACAGTAAGTTCATGACAGCACGTATGGTACGGAGGTATATACGGTAAAAAAGGAACGGAAAAGGATAGCTGAAAGCAAAAAAAGGATGCAAAACAGAAATTCGGAAAAACGGATGTATTAAGGTCTGTAAAAACGAAAATTGCGAAGAATTGAAACTAAAACTCTGGATACGCATGAGGTGAAATGCATGCAAGTTAAAGACATAATGGTACAACCACACAAGATTGATAAGTCAGACACCATATCTCACGCCCTTGATCTCATGGAAAAAAAGGATACAAAGCGCCTGCTGGTAGTGCATGATAACCAGGTTCTCGGTGTACTTACCATGAGAAGTCTGACAGAGCAGCTCGGAACTCGCAGGAAACTGAGCAAACCTGCATCCTCTTTGCATGTTGCAACAGCCGTATCCGACAATTTTGTAAAGGTTTTGCCAGACACCGATGTTAAAGATGCCCTTACCCTGATTAAAAAGAACGGAGGCGTGATCATTGTCACTGATAATGAAAACGCAATGGGCTGGGTGACCCCACAGGAATTCATGAAAGCAAACCGTTTCACAGGCTTTGCCGGGGAAGTAATGGAAAAAGACCCGATCACTGTCAGCCCCTCAGACCGTGTAAGCCACGCCAGGCACCTTATCCTTGATGAGGATGTGGGAAGGCTGCCAGTAATTGAAAACGGAAAACTTGTAGGAATTGTTGCAGAAGACGACATCGCTTTTGCGATGCGCTCTTTCAGGGACCTGGTAGCTGACAACCAGCAGGACTCCAGAATCAAAAACCTGCTTGTTGGAGATATTATGACCCGCAGCGTGGTCAGTGTGTACACCAACACCCCCCTTTCAGATGCAGTTAATACCATGCTGGAACGCAATGTCGGAGGTGTTCCTGTCCTCAATCTGGAAGAAGAACTGGTTGGTTTCCTCGCACGCAGGAATGTCATAAACACAATCCAGGAATAAAATCTTAGAGAGAAAAGAGAGGGAAAAAGGTCTGCCCCTTAAGGGAGCAGGTCTTCCTGATCTTTCACTATTTTCTGTTTTGTCCGTTATCAGTTTTCATTAACTTATAGAGATCTCATTTTTGCGATCAATTTTCGCTTGCTTGCGACTACTACTACTTAGCAGTTGTTTCTACTTTAGAAAGACCGATCTCCTCCAAGAAGACCTCCCAGGATTTCACTTCCACCAATACCGGTCTGTTCTCCCCTATTCTGATGGGAAGCTGAAGCTGTATAGATCCTGTCAGCAAGACGTGAAAAAGGCAGGCTCTGCATGTACACAATGCCCGGACCTGTCAGGGTAGCAAGGACAACTCCTTCACCTCCAAAAAGGGCATTTTTAAAGTCTTTTGACCATGTTATGTCATAATTCACAGTTTCGGTAAAAGCTGCCACACAGCCCGTGTCAACATGGTAAGTCTCACCTGGAGCCAGGTCCTTTCTTATAACCGTACCTCCGATATGTACAAAAGCCAAACCGTTGCCTCGTAACCTCTGAAGGATGAAACCCTCACCACCGAAAAGCCCTGCTCCAAGCTTCCTGGTGAAAGCTACTTCCACGTCTATTCCGCGGGCAGCACAGAGAAAAGCATCCTTCTGGCAGAGAATACTGCCTCCAAACTTGGTAAGGTCAAGGGGGAGAATCTTGCCCGGATACGGAGCCGCAAATGCCACATGCCCTTTTCCGGAGCCTTTGTGTGTAAAGCTGGTAATAAAGAAACTCTCCCCTGTCAGGGCTCGTTTCAGTCCTTTTTTCAGACCTCCCAGTAACCCACGACCTTCACTGCCCATACTTGTCTCCATCTGGATTCCGGGCCCCATATATGCCATAGCCCCAGCTTCTGCCTGAACAGTTTCACCTGGATCAAGCTCAATCTCAACGATTTGCATATCGTTGCCAATAATCTCATAGTCGATGTCGTCAGCCATTTTGTAGCCTCCTAGCTTACATAGAAATTTAAGTATAGGAGAGATTAGAAGCCGCCTATTTAAAAAGATTTTTGATAAACTGGCTTATTCTTTGTGAACTACCACTCAGCTAAAGACTGAGTGGTTTCTCATACGTCATCGGTTAAGCGTTAGGGAATCACTCTCGTATGTGTTTTTATAATAATAATCTAAATATTAGTGCATCTATGTCTCCTCGTCCCCCACCTACTCTTGAAGACTCTCTTCGGGAAATGTTTCCCGAAAAGTGGTTAAGGCAAACTGCCAAAGAAACTGACCTCATAGTACGTGAGCGTAAAATTGACCCTGTCATCATCTTTTGGGTTTTAACTCTTGGTTTTGGTGTACGCTTGCAGCGTACACTTGCCAGTTTGAAAAGAGGATATGAAAAAGAATCAAATAAGACATTAAGCGACAGCAGCTGGTACTATAGATTCACTCCAGAACTTGTTGAGTTTCTTCATCAGTGTGTTATTCACGGCATAGAAGAGCTTGCAAAAGAACCTGGTAGAAAACTTAGCAAAAAACTCGAAAACTTTCAGGATGTTCTCATTCAAGACAGCACAATTGTTCGTCTTCACTCATCTTTAGCAGACAAGTTTCCAGCAGCAAGAGCAAGAACAGTAGCAGTTGGGGTAAAAGTGGGAGTTATGGTAAGTGCAGTTGCTAATGGGCCTAAAACAGTTGCTCTGTACTCTGAAAAAACAGCTGAGATCAAAACATTGAAAATCGGCCCATGGATCAAAGACCGTATTCTTCTTGTTGATCTTGGATTTTACAAAACTCAAATGTTTGCAAGAGTTGAGGAAAACGGAGGATATTTTGTCTCAAGAATAAGGAAGAATATGGATCCTATTCTTGTTTCTGTTGAAGAAGGACTTTCTAAGACAAAAAGCAAAGAGTTCGCGGAAAAACCTGTTAGTGAGTGTATTAAACAACTCTCTGGAAAAGATATTGATGCAGTTGTAAAAATAGCATTCAAAAGAAGAGCGTATAAAGGCAAACAAAAGCGGGATGAGATGCTTGTACGTCTTGTTGCGGTATATAATGATGAGGATGAAAAGCATCACATATATATCACAAATATTCAGAAAGATGTTTTGAATGCAAAAGACATTGCAAAATTATATGGAGCAAGATGGGACATAGAACTGCTGTTTAAGGAGTTGAAAAGCAAATACGCTCTTGAAGTTCTTGAAACAAAGAATGTGCAGGTAATTGAGGCTTTAATATGGACAGCAATGTTGACACTAATCGTTAGCAGAAGAATTTATTCTCTCGTAAGAAACTCGACAGCTCATCCTGAAAAAATGGCTCAATATACGCAGTTACGTTGGAGCACAATATTTGCAGAGAATACATCAGATTTGTTGACAGTAATTCTGAATAGATGTGGAATTCAAAGAACTTTTGAAACAATAATGAGTGTATATGAAAGTCAAGCATTGAACCCGCATGTAAACAGAGAAAGGTTCAGAGAAGAATTCTTTTTATGAAAAGGTGAAATGAAAAACACTATTGGTAGATGGAAGTAAGTTCTTAACCGATGACCAATGAGTGGCTTCTTGGTTCATTCCTCCCTCTATTGAGGGCAAGTCCCCAAGCTCATCCCCGTAGTCCCTACGGTGTCATAATCCAATTAGATTCTGATCTATGAGAGCGAATTTTTTGATATTAATAGCGGCATTAATGTCTCTATCGTGTTTGGTTTTACAGTCTGGACAAATCCATTCTCTGTTTTTTAGCTGAAGCTCTTTATTGTGGTATCCACACACACTACATAGCTTAGAAGAGGGTTCAAATTGTCCTATTCTCAGGACGGTTTTTCCAAACCATTGAGCCTTATATTCCAACTTTGTTACAAAACTACTCCACGCAGAATCACTTATAGCCTGTGCTAAGTGATGATTCTTAACCATGCCTTTAACATTTAGAGTTTCCAGAGCTACAGCTTGGTTTTCGCTAACAAGTCTAAAAGAGAGTTTGTTCTGGAAGTCATTTCTCTGATTTGTTATTTTGTCATGGAGTACAGCAAGTCTTCGTTTAGCTTTTGCCCTGTTCTTAGAGCCTTTCTGTTTCCTTGAGACTCTTTTCTGTAATACTTTGAGCCTTTTAAGAGAATTTTTCAAGTACTTTGGATTCTCAACCTTTTCTCCTGTTGAAAGGACAGCAAAGTCTTTGATACCTACATCAATTCCTACTGTTGTTGATTCTGTGAAAGCTTCCTTTACTGGAAGTTCTTTTCCATCTTCAACAAGGATACTGATGTAGTAATGTCCTTTACATGTCCTTGATACCGTAGCCGTTTTAGGCTTTCCTTCAAACTTCCTGTGAAGAACTGCTTTAATTGGTTCTATTTTTGGAAGCTTGATAGTATTATTTTCAAAGTTTACAGTGTAGTGTTGAGGTACAGGGAAAGACTGTATCGGATTCTTTTTTGATTTGAACTTTGGAAACCCTGTTTTCTCTCTAAAGAATCTAGTGAAAGAGGATTCAACCTGCTTAGTCATCCCCTGTAATGATTGAGAGTTAACTTCTCCTAACCACTCATTAGAAGCCTTTAGAGTAGGAATTAATTTGTTTAAGTCAAATCTGGAAATTGATTCCCCTGTCTGCTCATAAGTTTTAATTTTCTGGTCAAGTGCCCAATTATAGACAAATCTACAGCTACCTATATGCTGATTCAATTGAATAGCTTGTGTAGTTGTAGGATAGAGTCTAAATTTGAACGCTTGCATCATACAAAGGCATTATATGCTTTAACAATATATATATTTTTTGGTAAATAGGAAGTATGAAACACGGAATCATAGCAAATTTTTGTTAATGTATCATGTTATTTTTGTTTGCAAATACCGAAAAGTCATACTTGAACCAATTAGCGAAGAACTCAAACAGATTATGATTGACATTTCAAAAGAGTCTAACTTTGAAATCCTTGAAATGGAAACTGACAAAGACCATATTCATTTCTTGATCAAGAGTGAGCCGAAAGTTAGCGTTTTGTCAATTGTCAGAAAATTGAAACAAGAATATACTAACAGGTTATGGAAAACTCAAAAAGAATATCTGAAAAAGTATTATTGGGGTGAGAATACGTTATGGAGTGATGGTTATTTTGCGTCTACTATCGGAAATGTGAGTAAAGAGGCGGCAGAATATTACATACGAAATCAGGGTTGAAGTTGACGCTTATATCCCCTGAGCTAAAGACTCAGGGGTTTTACGCTTCTTCATATAAACCAACTATTTTTTGCGGATTTACCTGCCCTGAACCTAAATCAACCTGAAGCTCAGGAAAGAAATGATAACTTATTTCACGCCTGAACACAGATAAACAAATATGAATAAAGAGGAGAATGGGGAAATAGATCCCAACTTTATAAGTCGACTGGCTGCCTGCCTGGGATTTGAGACGGAGAGGATTCAACACCTTTTTGAAAAGAATTACCTTGCCAGAAACTGGGGGAAATATGACTACCTTTTCCGCTTCGACAAAGAGATTTCCCATATTGAAAGGGGAACCGTGCTTTACGAGAAAGATGATTCGTTTGAAGTAATTATGGGTTTTCCTAAGATCCGGAGAGCCATGGTCCTGGACCCTACTCTTAAAAAGCATTTCAGCGGGCTTGAAAAGGTAATTGTTGAAGAGAAAATGAACGGGTATAATGTCAGGGTAGCAAACGTAAAAGGCGAGGTCCTGGCAATCACCCGGAGTGGCTATGTCTGCCCTTACACGACTGAAAGGGCAAAAGAGAAGCTTGACCTGAGATTTTTTGACGACTTTCCCGAACTCGTACTTTATGGAGAGATGCTGGGCCCTGACAATCCTTATGTTCCAAAAGAAATCTATGGTATCGAATCCGTGGAGTTCTACATCTTCGACATCCGGGAGAAAAATAGCGGCAACCCTCTTTCCGTAGCCAGAAAACACGAAATTCTGGAAAAATACAGCTTTCTGCAAGTTCGATACTTCGGAGAGATTCCCCTGGAAACGGCAGCTGAAGAAATTGCAAAAATCATCCGGGAACTTGGGGAAAAGGAACATGAAGGCGTGGTTATAAAGGACCCTGAAATGGTTCTTGCTTCCGTTAAGTATACGTCATCCCAGAGTAACTGCTCCGACCTCAGGCACGCCTTCAAGTTTTACAACGAAGCCGGAAGGGACTACATGCTCCCCAGAATTGTTAGAGAAGGGTTTCAGACAGTGGAATGGGACGAAAATGAAGCCGAGTTCAAAAAGCGTTATATGCAACTTGGGGAAAGCATCCTGAACCCTCTAAGAGAGGCAATCAAGAGTGTAAAGAATGGGCAGAGGCTCTATGAAGAAGTCAGGATCAGAGTAAGGGACCTGAAAACCGCGACAGAATTTGAAGATTACCTCAAACGGCTTGGAGTGGATGCGATTTTTGAAGCCCCGCAACCCGCAGGAGACGAGTATTTGATAAATATTAAAAAAGTAAATAAGAGCACCAATGATAAAACTCAGGCGATCTGGGAAGGAGATCTCTGGTGACAGTGTTGATCTGTCAATAAAACCTATTTCTAGCTATTATTGATTGTTTTTCTTTTTCTTAATCACTTTTCTTTTTCTTAATCACTTTTCCTTTTCTTAATCACTTTTCTTTTTCTTGATTGAGTTTCTTGGAAACAGTGCGAAAAGAAATATATTGCAGTATATTAATACCAGTGGCAGATACAAAATTAGCGAAAGCCATAGTTTAAAAGGTGCAGCTTTAACGAGAGTTGCAGATTTCAAAAATATGTTGCCTGAAAAACATTGAGGTTCGATAAATCCTTACACTCTATCCTTACACTCAAAACAAATTCAACAAATCTGGAAAATACTCCATACATAGCATTGATTCCTCCATACATAGCATTGATTCAGAAAAGGGGACTCACAATGGTAAACGTTGCAATCATAGGGACAGAAAAAAGCGGCAGGACCTCCCTTGCCGCAAACCTCGGGAAAAAAGGAACAGTTTCCGATATAACGATGTACAACAACGCTAAGGAAGGCAAGAATATGGTTTTTATGGATGCTCAAAGCTATCCTAAAACCTTGAAATCCCTTGTCACATTACTGAATATTTCCGATATAGCCGTCCTGTGCATCCCTCCGAACCTGGACGCCCATACCGGGGAATGTATCATTGCACTGGACCTGCTCGGTTTTAAACATGGAATTATTGCCCTGACGAAATCGGACAGCACCAACATGCATGCAGTTGAAGAATTTAAGGCGAAACTAAAGGCAATCACTACAGGAACCGCACTCCATGACTGGGAATGTATTTCCCTGAACACAAACAAAAGCGCAAAGAACCCCTTTGAAGGCGTTGACAACCTTAAAGCCAGAATAAATGAGATGGCAGAAAAAATAGAAGTCGAACATGCAGAACTTAACAGCCTGCCTTCAAGGGTTTTTATAGACCACGCTTTCAATGTGACAGGCAAAGGATGTGTTGTTCTCGGAGTTGTTAAGCAGGGAATATCAAAAGAAAAAGATAAAACCAAAATTTTCCCGCTGGACAGGGATATCGAAATTCGCTCAATCCAGAGCCATGATGTTGACATCGACAGCGCCCCGACAGGCACAAGAGTCGGCATGCGCCTGAAAAATGTCCAGGCCAAAGATATAGAAAGAGGCTTCATCATTTCCGACAGGGAAACCGTGACTACCGACTATATCCTGGAATGTACTATCTCAAAATTCACGAAAAAGATAGAACCTGAAAGTGTACTTCACCTTTTTGTCGGTTTGCAGTCCGAACCTGTGCGCGTTGAGAAAATCCTGGTTGACGGAAAGGAAGCAACGGAAGCAAAGCCAGGCACTACCTGCGTGCTGGAACTTTCAGGAAACAAAAAGGTTGCCTACAGCAAAGAAGACCGTTTCCTGCTTGCAAACCTTGATCTGACCCAGCGCTTTGCAGCTTACGGTTTTTCGAAATAAGTTTGAGATTAAGTTTGAGACCGAATGTAAAAGGGATATGCCATGGAAAACGGCTCAGGGGAAAACATAACCTCAAGGAAGGACAATACCCTTTACGGGAACACCTTCCACCGAAACATCTGCTGGCAGCGCTCATACGAAAGAGCAGAAGGCGAAGAAATCATAATGGCACTTTACGGCAGCTTAAGAAATGGGCTCTACAACAGCCGGCGCTTTGATCTCCAGAAAAAATCAGAATTCCTCGGGACAACAAAAGTCGACGGATATGCACTCTACTCTCTGGGTCCTTACCCCGGAATATACCCCATTGAAGGCTGCTCAGTTGTTGCAGAGGTTCGCAGGTTTTCCGGAAAACAGCTTGAAATTGCAAAATCCATTGATTATATGGAACTTTTTGGAGGGTACCACAGGGAATATGTGGACCTTGAGATAGAAAAACAGAAAATTAGGGGTTTTATCTATGTCTACGATGAAAAACCCGAAACTGAAATAATCGAACACGGAGATTGGATCCATTACCTCAAAGAGAAAGAACTGAAAGAAAAGAACTGAAAGAAAAGAACTGAAAGAAAAGAACTGAAAGAAAAGAACTGAAAGAAAAGAACTGAAAGAAAAGAACTGAAAAAGGAATGAGGCAAAAATTAAAGAGAAAATTAGGCAAGAATTGGAGAGAAATGGGGTACGAATTGAGAAGAAAAGACGGCGGGTAAAAAAGCCACAGGTAACTCATAGCTTTCTTAAGAACTCAAGGCTTTTGATCCCTTCTTCGACTGAAGCCATTTCGGTAACAAAGATTCCATTATAGTTTGAGAGTTTTTCCATAACCTGTTTCCAGTTTACAGTACCCTCTCCGAGAGGGAGATGTTCATCTTTTTTGCCCATATTATCATGGATGTGAACATGGGATATCCTCCCTCCCAGTTGCTCCAGAAACTCGTCTACAAGCCCAACAGTGTTTGCGTGCCCGACATCAAAGGTGAAGCCAACGTTGTGGCTCCCGACAGCATCGAGCATTTCCTGCATTTCATCAGGGTATTTGCCAAAAATCTTCGGGTAATCGGGCATATTCTCAACAGCTATAAGGATTCCGAAATCTGCTGCAAAGTCACATAATTCCCGGATAGAGGCAAGGTTTGTCATATAGGCTTGCTGCGGAACCTGTACCCCATAAGGTGAGAGATATCCGGGATGTACCACAGCAAGGTTGACATAGTTCGAGGCAAGGGTCAGGTAATGCTTCATCTGCCTGAGGACTTCTGCACGAATTGAATCGTTCAGACCTGCAAGGTTCATATCAGAAAAAGGCAAATGCAGGGTCATTTCCAGGCTGGTGGTATCATAAATATTCTTCAGATTCTGAACGGTTTTACTGTTAAGGCACTGGGATCCTTCCTGTACAATCTCCCAGCCCGTATACCCATGGTCTTCAAGCGTGTATGCCCATTTAAAAGGATCTTCAACGACCGCACGCGACGAAAAACTGATTTTATGCAGCTGCATGGTGACAATTCATCCTTTTTACTTCGTCTCTTCTAATTCGTCCCTGATTAACATAAACTTGGGGCGGGAATTAAAATATAATTAACTGAAATTCGTAATTAACTGAAATTCGTAATTAACTGAAATTCGTAATTAACTGAAATTCGTAATTAACTGAAATTCGTAATTAACTGAAATTCGTAATTAACTGAAATTCGTAATTAACTGAAATTCGTGATTTCAACCCTTTTCCACATAGTCCATTCCCACTTCAACAACTGGCACTCCTTCTTCGGTTAGAGGCAAAAGCCACTCAAAGAGCCTTTCCATCTCCTCAGAAGAGTCTGCCCTGATAATCACTTCGATGGCTCCCAGGGATTCTTCTTTAGCAGGAACACTGGGAACTCCAACAAAAGCTGCCTGCTTGTTGAGCAAAAAACGGACTAAAAGCCCTTCCCTGGACAATCCTTTATTGAAAACCTTGTTGCGAATGCTATCTATAATCTTTTCCCTACGAATAAGTCCATGAAAAGTAAACAAGAGATCAAGTCCTCCCTCTCCTGTAAGAATAAAAGAAGGAGAAATTCCTTTTTCGGTTTCTGTTACCTCAATCTTTTCTTTTTGAAGTTCTATTCCCGTAAAAAGAACTGAAATTGCTTTAGTGATCTTTTCAGAGTCTTCTGTAGGATATACAGCTGCTGAAACCTTTACATTTATCATAAATCTACTCCACTATACTCTCAATGTGATTGATCTCAAAGTGATTAATATATGATTGTTCCGGAAAGTTTTCAGTTGAATTGATTTTTCGACACTGTTCGACAGAAATAACTTGCTGTCTTCAGAGAAGTTAGTCTATCAAATCTGTTCTTAAAACATCATTTTCTGGGTTTGTTCTTGAAATGTTATTCTGTCAGATTTTTTCGGGCATGGTCTTTTTCCGAGCATGATCTTTTTCTGGGCATGATCCTGAATAGTTCCCCAAAACATCAATAACATCTTTTCTGAAGGCTTCAAGAGTGGAATTGTTTTCAATTTCCACATTAGAGGCTTCTATAGCTTCTCCCATACCCCAGCCGAGTTCTCTTTCATCTCTGTGGCGAAGGCCTTCGATACTGTTCATATCATCACTTCTACCCCTCTTCTGGACCCTGGAAAAACGAATCTCAATGGGAGCGTAAATGGAAATCAGGATAAAACCTTTTCCGAATTCCTGCCTGAAGCACTCTACTTCCGCAATCCCGCGTACACCATCAACAACTACAAGTTCCGAGCCTGTTTCCCTGATCTGAGAAATGCAGCGCCTGGAAACAGCATCCATGCCCTCACATTTGCGAAGGTCCGTTGCAACCATCCCGGTATTGGAATCGTTGGGCTCAAGCCCACGCCTCAGTACTTCCTTTCTGATAACGTCACCCATAATAATAACAGGAATGCCCATCTCAGCAGCAATCCTAGAAGCTTCGGATTTTCCCGAAGCTGGCATGCCTACAAACGCTATTATCTTCATCAAAAATTACCTTTTTAAACCTGAATCATTAGATTTGAATTATAAAACTGAGTTTTTAAACCTGAATCATTAGATTTGAATTATAAAACTGAGTTTTTAAACCTAAATCATTAGATTTGAATTATAAATCTGAGTTTTTAAACCTAAATCATTAGATTTGAATTATAAACATGGGCTATTAATTTGAGTAGAAGCCTCAAATAGAAATATCAGTTAGAATCTCAATCGAAACTCGAGTTAAAGTTTAGATCATTAACTCTGGTAGAAACTTGAATAGTATGGAAATTGAAGATTATACAATTTGAATGTATGTAATTTGCATAGTATAGAACTTGAATGATATAGATCTATACCTGAAATATGAATTATGATACGATCCTAGTCAAAACACAGGATCATATATATTATTTCCTGAAAAGCTGAGGCTATTTCTGAAAGATTGAAAGAAAAGCTTCTGGAAAGAAAACTATAAAAAAAGTTTTTCCGTAAAAGTAAGGTTGCCTTAGAACAGGTAAAAGTTGCCTTAGAACAGGTAAAAGTTGCCTTAGAACAGATTAAAGTTGTCTTAAAAGAAGCTAAGATTGTTTTAGAACAGGTTGATTGTCTTAAAAAAAGTGTGGAAAAGCCAGAAAGGCCGGATCAGAAAGATAATCCGGACTTTATGAGAACATCTTGTTGAAGATGGAGGCTTTGAAATCTACAAGAGGTTTAAGCCTGTAGTCTTCAAGAAGTACTTTACGAGTGTTTTCCACAGGGACGCTCAAAGAGATTTCTTTTGTCCTGCCGTAACGGCCCTTGCTTACTACCACGGCATTCACTATGCCCAGCATATCAAGTTCTGACATAAGGTCGGTGACCCTGCGCTGGGTAAGGATATCCACGTCAATATGATGACAGAGCTGGCGGTAGACGTTATACATCTCTCCGGTTGTGACGTTCTTGCCTTCTCTTCCCCGGCTCCTGAGCATGATGATGCTGTAGAGCACAAGCTTGGATTGGGTGGGGAGAGTCCTTACAACTTCTACGACGCGATCAATTTCGATTTTTTCCTGCGCACGCCTTACGTGCTCTTCAAGAACCTGAGGCTGGTTTTCTCTCTCTGCGATTTCTCCTGAAACGCGCAGAAGGTCAAGTGCTCTCCTGGCATCGCCGTGTTCTTGGGCTGCAAAGGCTGCACAGAGCGGAATTACCATCTCGCCAAGCACTCCGTCGTTGTAAGCCATTTTTGCTCTTTGCTTCAGGATGTCGCTGATCTGTTCGGCATCATAAGGCGGAAAGATCAATTCCTCTTCGCCCAGGGAACTTTTGACTCTGGGGTCCAGAAACTCTGTGAATTTAAGGTCGTTAGAAACCCCTATCATGCTGACCTTGGCTTTTTTGAGGTCGGTATTGATCCTTGAAAGGTTGTAGAGGACATCGTCACCTTTCTTGATCAACTTGTCAATTTCATCCAGAATGATGATAATAACCTGATCTCTTGCATCTATTGCTTCCTTAAATTTCATGAAGACCTGGTCCGTAGGCCACCCGGTCATAGGGACTTCTTCTTCGAAATGCCTGGCAAGATTTGCAAGAAGCCTGTACTGAGTATCGATTACCTCGCAGTTAATATAAACAACAGAACAGAAAATTGATTTGTCTTCACTTACCCTTTCAAGTTCCTTCCCTACATATCTGGTCACTGCAGTCTTTCCTGTCCCTGTTTTTCCGTAAATCAGGACATTGGAGGGGGTCTCTCCCCGGAGTGCAGAAACCAGGATAGTTGCAAGACTGTTTATTTGTTCGTTCCTGTGTAATAACAGGTCCGGTGTATAAGAAGGACGAAGAACCTCTTTGTTTTTGAAAATTGACTTTCCGTCAAGTAATTTTTCGAATAAGCCGTCTAATGATTGAGCTTTTATCATGAATGATCCTCTTCGCATAAAAGTTATAATACTACAGATGTAACGAGTTAAAATGGTTTATATGGACAATTAATATGTACGGTTTTAAGATGGTTTATATGAAGATGGTTTATATGGACAATTAATATGTACAATTTTAAGATGGTTTATATGAAGATGGTTTATATGGACAATTAATATGTACGATTTTAAGATGGTTTATATGGACAATTAGGTTTATATGGACAATTAATATGTACGGTTAATACACAGATAAAATCTGCAAAGGTAATAACCAATTAAAGAAATTATATGAATGTACACACGCTTATGAATTTATGTGTTTTTTCTTTTTTTTATTTTAAATTTTAATCTCAGTTTTTCCAGGTCCGTTTTTCAATCTTAATTTTTGAATTCCGTTTTCCAGTCTCGATTATTGTATCCAGTTTAAATGAGTGAAAGTCCTGCTTAAGGAATCATATCACTAATTTTCCATAAATACATATAAAGGAAAAACTTGCAAACATTTAAACCCAGATTTTGAAAGATTTTTTGATTTTTTGAACCATTTTCATTATTTCGAAGTGAGTATATTGGAGACTCAGAACACTATCCAGACAGAATATATCAGACAGAATACATCAGACTGAATATGTTTAGGCATAATATCACCCGGACATGGAAAAGATATATGGAAAGGCGTAATTGTTAATTTTCGAAATGTCTTTCACTCTTGATTCTCAGTAATTCTGGAAACCTGACCTGTTTTTTTGTATAATTTTGATAAGTCAAACCTTACGGATGAGAGATTTACAAAGGGAGATGGATAGATAAATGCATGTTTCTTAAAGTTAATGCCTGAAATTTTTGTTCCTAAAAGGCTGGGGATAAACTGAAGAGTGAGTTGCGCATTTTAAAGCATCTCTTAAGCCCTGATGAAACCTGTAATCAGGATCTTCTTTACCCAAAATTTTAGATGAAAGTTATATATAAACCTTTGATTTCAAAGTATATTTGCAGTAGATCCAATGGAAGTACACGGTATTAATAGTTATGGTGAAGACCCCTCTGTTTCTACTGGAACAGATATGTTCCTTAAAAC